>JBPCMT010000208.1:0-8083 GCA_051001995.1 Thermoleophilaceae bacterium | reverse complement strand
CAGGCGCGCCGTGCACGGGCGCTCGCGGCGGGAGACCCGGCGAGCCTTCGCCTGGTGGTCGAGCGCCAGTCGCTACAGGACCGCATCCGCGATGCCGGGCCGGCCGAGACCGGCGGCGCCGCGCGGGTGCTCGGCGTCGTCCGTCCCGCGCTGACGGCCGACGCCCGCGAGGCCACCGAGTCCCTGGTCGCTCGCCAGGAAGAGCGGCGGGCGGCCGCGCGCGCGCGGGCGAGGGACGAGACCCGCACCGCCGTCATTACGATCCTGGGTGCGGGCCTCCTGACGCTGGTGGCCGCGCTGCTGCTGGTCCGCGGGCTCGTCGGCCGCGTCCGCCGGCCGCTCGACGACCTCGTCGGAGCCACCACGCGGCTTGCTTCGGGTGACCTGCGACAGGGTGTCTCGACGGAGGGCCCGCGCGAGATCAGGGAGCTCAGCGAGTCCTTCAACACGATGGCGACCGAGCTCCGTGGCGCGCACGAGCGCATCGAGCACGAGCGTCGCAAGCTCGCCGTGACGATCGAGAGCCTCGGTGACGGGCTCGCGGTGTGCGACCCGGCCGGGCGGGTGACGGCGTTCAACCCTCGCGCAGCTCACATGATCCCCGGGCTCGCCGTCGGCGAGCCGCTCGACGCGGAGGGAGGCGTGCTGCCGTCGATCGAGGACGCCATCGGCGGAGAGGCGATGATCGAGGCCGGTGGACGTGCGCTCGCCGTGACCGCCTCGCCGCTCGAGACCGGGACCGGCGGCACGGTCTGGACGATCCGGGATACCACGGAGCGCGTTCGCCTCGAGCGCATGAAGAGCGACTTCGTGGCCGCCGCCTCCCACGAGCTTCGAAGCCCGCTCACCTCGATCAAGGGCTTCGCCGAGCTGCTGGGGCACTCGGATGACCTGACCGCAAAGCAGCGCGAGGCCACCGACATCATCCGCGCCAGCACCGACCGCCTGGTCGGGCTCGTGGACGACCTGCTCGAGGTGGCTCGGATCGAGGCCGGCCGCGTCTCGGTCGTGTCGCGACCGATCCGGGTCGAGCCGCTGGTCGACGAGGCCGCCAAGCTGATGACGCCGCGGATCGAGGCGAGCGGCCAGCGGCTGGAGCTGGCGCTGTCGCCGGACCTGCCCCCGGTGCTTGCCGACGGCCGGCGCGTGCGTCAGATTCTCGACAACCTGCTGGCCAACGCGCACCTGTACAGCGGCGAGGGCGGGCGCATCGAGGTGCGCTGCGAGCCTGCGGGCGACGAGGTCGAGATCGCCGTGGCCGACGACGGACACGGCATGACCCGCGAGGAGCTCGAGCACGCGTTCGACCGCTTCTACCGTGGCGACCGCGCCGGGATGCTCGTGCCGGGCACCGGCCTAGGACTCTGGATCGTGCGCTCGCTCGCGGAGCTCCAGGGCGGGTCGGTGGAGGTGGCAAGCGAGGCCGGGCGGGGGTCCACCTTCACCGTCCGCCTCCCGCGCGCCCCGGCGGGCGCCGAGATCGAGGCGGAGCCTGCGCCCGCGCGGCCGCCCGCGACCGCTCGATCGGCGGGCGGATGAGCGCACGCGAGCACGGGAACGGAGGCGGGCTGCGCGAGGAGATCGGGCGGCTCCGCGCCGAGCTCGCGGCGCGCGAGCGCGAGGCGAGCACCCGCGAGCGTCAGCTCGAGCGCTACGCGGCCGACCTTCGGGCGACCTTCATGGAGGAGCGCGTCCGCGCGCACGAGGTCGAGGAGTCCTACGTGGCGACGGTCGAGGCGCTGACCAACGCCGTCGAGGTGCGCGACGCCTATACGCATCGCCATGCCGAGCGGGTCACGGCCTACGGTCTCGAGATCGCCCTGCGGGTGGATCGGCGGCTCGCGGAGGACCACCAGGTCAAGTTCGGCTTCCTGCTGCACGACGTCGGGAAGGTGGCGGTTCCGGACGGGATCCTCCACAAGCGCGAGCCGCTGACCGCCGAGGAGCGCCGCGTGCTCGACGAGCACCCGCTGATCGGATGGCGGATCCTCGCTCCGGTCGAGTATTTGGCGAGGGCGTGCGACGTAGTGCGCTACCACCACGAGCGCTGGGACGGCACCGGCTACCCCGAGGGCCTTCGCGGCGAGGAGATCCCGCTCTCGGCGCGCGTCTTCTCGGTGGCGGACACGCTTGACGCGATGACGACCGACCGTCCGTATCGCGCGGGGGTCTCGATCGCGGAGGCGCGCGCCGAGATCCGCGCCGCGGCCGGGCAGCAATTCGACCCGAGCGTGGTGGACGCGTTCGAGCACATCAGCGACGTCCAGCTCGAGGCCATCCGAGACGCGCTCCCATGAGCCGGATCGTCCTGATCGCAGACGACGACGAGTTCATCCGGCGGCTCGTGACCACCACGCTCGAGGACGTGGCGGGCGTGCACCTCGTCGAGGCGAGCGACGGACGCGAGGCCGTAGAGGTGGCCGCGCGCGAGCAGCCGGCGCTGATCCTGCTCGACGTGTCGATGCCGAAGCTCGACGGGATCGATGCCTGCCGGCGCCTGCGCTCGATGTCCGCGACGAGCGAGACGCCGATCGTGATGCTGACGGCGCACGCCGGCGAGGAGGACGAGGCGCGCGCCCTGGAGGCGGGGGCGGACCGCTACCTGACCAAGCCGTTCAGCCCGCTCGACCTGCTCCGGCTCGTCGACGAGCTGCCGCGCCTGGCATCGCGCTGACGCCCGTGCCGGGGCCCAAGACGAGGATCGCCCACGTGGGCCTCGGCTCGAACGTGGGGGACCGGTTGGCGAACCTGCGCTCGGCCCGCGACCGGCTCGCGCGCGAGGCCCGCGGGGGCGCGACCGGCCTGCGCTCGTCATCGGTATACGAAACCGAGCCGATCGGCGCGATCGGAGACCAGCGCGACTTCCTGAACGCCTGCGTGACGGTGGAGGTCGCGCTCGACCCGGAGCCGCTCCTGGACCTGCTCAAGGCGATCGAGAGCGAGATCGGACGGCGGCCCGGCGGGCCGCGTCACGGTCCGCGCGCGATCGACCTCGACCTTCTGATGCTCGAGGGCGTCGAGCACCGCAGCCCGCGGCTGACGCTCCCGCACCCGGAGATCGAGCGCCGCCGCTTCGTGCTGCTCCCGCTGCTCGAGCTGGAACCGGACCTGCGCCACCCCGGAGGAGACGCCCTCGCAGACGCGCTGGCGGCCGTCGAAAATCAGCGCGTCGTACGCGTGGGCGCGCTCTGACGGGCGCCGCCACGTCCCCTTCGGAGCGATAATCGCCCGATGCTTCTAGCGATCGACGCCGGCAACACGCAGACGCACGTCGGCATGTTCCGCGAAAACGAGCTCGTCGAGCACTGGCGCCTCGCCACCGTCCGCGACGCCACGGCGGATCGGCTCGCGAGCGAGCTCTCCGGCCTGCTCGGGCTGCGCGACCTGCGCCTGGGCGACGTGGACGGCGCGATCGTCTCCTCGGTCGTCCCTCAGCTCGGCCACGAGTACGAGGGCGTGTCCGAGCGCTACCTCGACGGGGCGCTGGCGCTGGTCGGGCCCCAGCTTCGGACCGGCATGCCGATTCGGATCGACAACCCGCGCGAGCTCGGACCCGACCGGCTGGTGAACGCGGTCGCCGCCTACGAGCGCTGCGGCGCGGCGTGCATCGTCGCCGACTTCGGCACGACCATCAACTACGACGTCGTCTCGGCCGAGGGGGAGTACCTGGGCGGCAGCATCGCGCCCGGCGTCGAAATCTCCCTGGAGGCGCTGTCGCGCAGGGCCGCACGGCTGTTCACGATCGACCTGGACGCGCCGAGCGAGGTGATCGGCCGCTCTACGCAGGCGGCCCTGCGGTCGGGAGTGGTCTACGGCTTCGCCGGACAGGTCGACGGCATCGTCGCCCGGCTGCGTGAGGCGCTCGGCGAGGACGCCACCACGTTTGCGACCGGCGGCCTGGCCGCTCCGATCGTCCCCTTCTGCGAGGAGATCGACGAGGTTGACGACCTGCTGACACTGCGCGGCCTACGGCTCATCTGGGAGCGCAACCGATGACGCGCTCGCTTGGCACTCCCTGGACGCTCGGTGGGCTGCGCCTATCGAACCGCCTCGTGCTCGCCCCGCTGGCCGGCATCGGGAACTGGTTCGTGCGCCTCCAGGCGAAGCGGCACGGCGCCGGGCTGACGGTCTCCGAGATGGTGTCGAGCTTCGGCCTCCGCCACGGCGACGAGCGCACCACGGCTCAGTTCCTTCGCATCCACCCCGAGGAGCACCCCGTCGCGATGCAGCTCTTCGGCCACGACCCGGAGGTCATGCGAATCGCCGCCGCGATCGTCGCGGAGGCGGGCGCGGACGCGATCGACCTGAACATGGGGTGCCCGGTCCGCAAGGTCTGCAAGACCGGGGCCGGCGCGGCGCTGCTCGACGACCCCGACCGCGCGGTGGCGATCGCGCGGGCGGCGGGCCGCGGATCCGGCCTGCCGGTGACGGTGAAGCTCCGGTCCGGGCAGCGACCGGGCGAGGTCAGCGGCGCCCGCCTCGCGCGCCGGCTCGTCGAGGAGGCGGGCGTGGCCGCGATCGGCTTTCACCCGCGCCACGCCTCCCAGCAGCACAGCGGCGCCCCCGACTACGCGCTCGCGGCCGAGCTCGTCGCGGCCCTCCCGGTCCCGGTCGTGGTCTCGGGCGGGCTGCGGTCGGATGAGTCCGCGCAGGAGGCATTCGAGCGCACGGGCGCGGCGGCGGTCATGCTCGCTCGCGGGTCGCTCGGAAACCCCTGGCGCTTCGAGCGCCTGCTCGGCCTTCGCGACGGCGAGCCCACGGCGTCGGAGATCGTCGCCGAGCTGCGCTGGGTGATCGGCTGCGCCGAGGACCATCTCGGACGCGAACGAGCGGGGCGCTACCTGCGCAAATTCTACCCGTGGTACGCGGACACGCTGGCCCTCTCGCGCCACGCGCGCGAGCCGCTCGTGACGGCGCCCACAACCGACGCCGCACGTGCCGCGCTCGACCGCTTCGCGCTCGCCGAGGCCGCCTGAGCGCCGCCGTCGGGCGCGCTCCGGGCGCTGCTACACTCTCGCGTCCCCCAGCAGGTTCGTCGCCCGTGGAAAGGCGCCGTTTGCGGGGGTTTTCTTATGGCCAGAGACACCATCTTCACACCTGACGGCCTCAGGGACCTGAAGGCCAAGATCGAGCGTCTATCCACCGACCGCCGGCGCGAGGTCGCGGAGCGGATCAAGGAGGCGCGCGAGTTCGGCGACATCTCCGAGAACTCCGAGTACGACGACGCCAAGAACGAGCAGGCGATGCTCGAGAAGCAGATCGCCGAGCTCGAGGACAAGCTCCGCTCGGCGACGGTCATCGACGAGGGCGACGTCCCGACCGACGTCGTCTCAGTCGGCACCGTCGTACACGTCAAGGACCAGAAGACCGAGAAGTCCGTCAAGTACAAGATCGTCGGTTCGGCGGAGGCCAATCCCACCGAGAACAAGCTCTCCAACGAGTCGCCCGTGGGGCGGTCGCTGATCGGCCGCAAGCGCGGCGAGGTCGTCTCGGTGCCGGTGCCGCGCGGCCCGGCTCGCAAGCTGAAGGTCACGAAGATCGAGACAGCCGTCTAGCGACGGCTCCACGGCGGCCGAGCGCTTAGGCTGCCCGCCCGTGACCGACGAGCGCGACCGGGGCGTGCAGGGCGATCGCCGCGCCAAGCTGGAGAGCCTCCGCGCGGCCGGCGTCGACCCGTTCCCGCACGCCTTTCACGGAACCGTTGCGGTGGCGAGCGTCCAGGGGGCCCACGCCGACCTCGACGCGGGGCAGGAGACAGATTCCAGCTACCGCCTGGCAGGCCGGCTGACGGCCCGCCGCGGGCACGGCGGGGCGGCGTTCCTCGACCTCGTCGACCGCTCGGGTCGCCTCCAGCTCCACGCGCGCGAGGACCTCCTCGGCGGCGAGTCGTTCGAGCGGCTGGTGGGGCTCGACCTCGGTGACCTCGTCGGGGTCGAGGGCGCGGCGTTTGTGACCAGGCGCGGCGAGCTGTCGCTCGCCGTCCGCGACTGGACGCTGCTCGCGAAGTCGCTGCGAGCGCCGCCGGACAAGTTCCACGGGCTGGAGGACACGGAGACCCGCTACCGCCGCCGCGAGCTCGACCTGCTCGCCAACGAGGACGCGCGCGAGCTCTTCGTGCTCCGCTCGCGTGTTGTGTCGGCGGTCCGGCGCTGGCTCGACGAGCGCGAATTCCTGGAGGTCGAGACGCCGGTCCTCCAGCCGCTCTACGGCGGGGCGCTGTCGCGCCCCTTCACCACGCACCACAACCAGCTCGACCGCGACTTCTACCTCCGGATCGCCACCGAGCTCTACCTCAAGCGCCTGATCGTCGGCGGGCTCGAGCGGGTCTACGAGCTGGGGAAGGACTTTCGCAACGAGGGCGTCTCGCACAAGCACAACCCCGAGTTCACGATGCTCGAGTGGTACGAGGCGTACGCCGACTACCGGACCGTGGCGAGCGAGCTCGAGCAGCTCGTGGCCTTCGTCGCGGCCGAGGTCGGCTACGCCGGCGAGCTCGACTTCGCCGCGCCGTGGCGGCGGGTCACGCTGCGGGACGCGATCGCCGAGCGCACCGGGGTTGACGTGTTGGCCGCGCGCGACGCCGGCGCACTCGTCGCGGCCGCGCGCGAGCGGGGCATCGAGCTGGACCCGGACGAGACGTGGCCGCGGCTGGTGGACGGCCTGCTCTCCAAGCACGTCGAGCCCGAGCTGCGCGAGCCCACGTTCGTGCTGGACTATCCGGTCGAGCTGTCCCCGTTCGCGAAGGCGCACCGCTCCGACCCCGGCATCGTCGAGCGCTTCGAGTGCTTCGCCACCGGGATCGAGTTCGCCAACGCCTTCAGCGAGCTCAACGATCCCGACGAGCAGCGCGCCCGCTTCGCCGAGCAGGCGAGGCAGACCGCGCAGGGCGACGAGGAAACCCAGCCCCACGACGAGGACTTCGTCCGCGCCCTCGAGCACGGCATGCCGCCGACCGGTGGGATCGGAGTGGGGATCGATCGGCTCGTGATGATCCTCTCGGGGCGCAGCTCGATCCGGGAGGTCGTGCTCTACCCGGCGATGCGGGCGCCGCATGCTCGCTGACGGAGCGCGCAAACGCCGCTCGCAGCGCGAATTTCACCCCACGGGTGGAGCGGACCCCGTTGCTAGACTGGCCCGTCCAGGCGGCCGGGCACAAGGAGCGCTCGCCTCGCGTCCAAACCGGGACACGCGTGACGGGAGCCAAACCGGGTATCCGACCTCCTGAGCCACTCCGACTCAAGGGACGCCAAGTTGTTCGAGCGCTTCACAGAACGGGCCCGCCAGGTCGTCGTCCTCGCTCAGGAGGAGGCCCGGATCCTCAAGCACAACTACATCGGCACCGAGCACATCCTGCTCGGGCTGTTGCGCGAGGAGGAGGGCCTCGCCGCGCGCGTGCTCGAGTCGCTCGACATCACCGTCGAGCGCGTCCGCGCGCAGGTCGTGCGGATCGTCGGCTCCGGTGAGGAGGTCACCTCGGGCCAGATCCCGTTCACGCCGCGCGCGAAGAAGGTGCTCGAGCTGGCGCTGCGCGAGGCGCTCTCGCTCGGGCACAACTACATCGGCACCGAGCACATCCTGCTCGGCCTCGTCCGTGAGAACGAGGGCGTCGCGGCGCGGATCCTGCTCGACTTCGACGCCGACTCCGAGAAGATCCGCAACGAGGTCATCCGGATGCTCTCCGGCCCGGGCGGTCGCAAGCAGGGCCAGCAGGGCGCGCCGCAGGGCGAGGGCAAGAAGTCGTCCAAGCTGCTCGACCAGTTCGGCCGCAACCTGACCAAGCTGGCCGCCGACTCGAAGCTCGACCCGGTCGTGGGTCGCGAGACCGAGATCGAGCGCATCATGCAGATCCTCTCGCGCCGCACCAAGAACAACCCCGTGCTGATCGGCGAGCCGGGCGTCGGCAAGACCGCGGTCGTCGAGGGCCTGGCCTCGCGCATCACGAGCGGCGAGGTGCCGGAGCTGCTCAAGAACAAGCAGATCTACACGCTCGACCTGGCCGCGCTCGTGGCCGGCTCGAAGTACCGCGGCGAGTTCGAGGAGCGCCTCAAGAAGGTGATGAAGGAGATCACCCAGCGCGGCGACA
>JBPCMT010000207.1:0-14055 GCA_051001995.1 Thermoleophilaceae bacterium | reverse complement strand
GCGACGGCGCAGGATCGTCGCCACGAGGGCGGCGACGATCACGGCGGCGAGCGCCGCGAGGCCGCCGCGGTCCACGGCCGCTACGAGGCTCTCATAGCCGCGGTAGAAGAAGTAACCGAGCATGCAGAAGGCGAGGGAGAAGAGCGCGGTGCCCACCAGGTCCCACGGAAGAAAGCGACGGTAGGGCAAGGTCGTGGAGCCGGCCGCGAAGGGGCCAATCGGGCGGACGAGCGGTACGAGCCGCCCCAGCGCCACGGCGGTCGAGCCGTAGCGGTCGAACCAGTCATCCACGCGGGCCAGGCGCGCGCCGGTCAGGCCCAGCCTGGCCCCATGTCGCAGCAGCCACCCCCGGCCGAATCGGCGCCCCAGAAGGAACCCGACCGAGTCGCCGGCGGCCGAGCACGCCCACACCACCAGGACGAGCGGCGCGATCGGCACCGTGCCCCGCCCGGCCATCGCCCCGGCGAAGGCGACGATCCACTCCCCGGGAAATAGCAGTGTGACCGGCGGGATGCTCGTCTCGAGGAACGCGATCGCCGCCACCAGCGGCAGCGCCGAGCTGCCCAGCGAATCGGCGGCGCCCTCGATCGGGTCCCTGACGCTGCCCGACGCTACCGCCAGCCCGAGCAGGAGGACCGCCAGCCCGGTACCGACCGCGATTGTCACGGCAGAGCGCTTCACCGGGGCGATGATCGCGAACATCGCGCCGCCCTGCCTGAACCGGCGGGACGAGCCGTGCTGACTCGCCCCGCCGGTGACCGGTCATCCGACCGTCGCCGGCTCGCGGTCGGTCGCCACCTCCGCATCGAGCGGCTGCTCCCTCTCGCTCGGCTCCTCATTGGGTCCCGACGGCGGGCAGAGCTTCGTCATCAGCGCGACGTGGCCGCCGAGCAACGCGACCGCTACATGATCGCGCGCGGCAAGGGCCACGCCGTCGTCCACGAGTACCACGGCCACTAGTACCACACGGCCACCAGCGACCACGTCGGCGGCGCAGGGCGCGGCCGGGGGCGGCCCGTCCTACGCCAGCCGGCAGCGCGCCTGGTAGATCGACGTGAAGCCGATCTCGAAGCCGCGCCGGGCAGCTCTGAGATAGAGCCGCCAGATCCGCGCGCGCTCGCTGCCGGCGAGCCGCGCCGCCTCCTCGAACCGCTCGTCGAGGCTCCGCGCCCAGTGGCGGAGCGTCTCGGCGTAGTCGTCGGCAAACGCCTCGACGTGCTCGGTCTCAAAGCCGGCGCGCTCGAGCGCGAGCAGGACGCGCGAGAGCTGAAGCGGATCCGCGTCGGGGAACACGTAGCGCTCCGAGAACGGGCCCGCCGGCGGGTCGCTGTGGCGCAGGCGGGCGATGCCGTGGTTCAGCAGCCGGCCGCCGGGGCCGAGCAGCGACGCGAGCTGCTCGGCGTAGACCTCGATCTGCTCCTGGCCGACGTGCTCGACCATGCCGATGCTCGCGATCGCGTCGAAGCGCTCCCCCTCCAGCTCGCGGTAGTCGAGCACGCGGATGTCCACCCGGTCGGCCACACCCGCGGCCTCGGCGTGGCGACGGCCGAGCTCCGCTTGTGGCTCCGACAGAGTGATGCCGACCGCCTCCACCCCGTGGCGAGCGGCGGCGTGGATCGGGAAGCTGCCCCAGCCGCATCCGACGTCGAGCACGCGGTCGCCCGGCTTCAACGCCAGCTTCTGGCAAACGAGCTCGAGCTTTGCCTCCTGCGCCTGCTCGAGGGTTTCCGCGCCCCGCGAGAAGAACGCGCAGCTGTAGGTCATCGAGGGACCGAGGAACAGCGCGAAGAACTCGCTCGGGAGGTCATAGTGGTGGCGGACCGCGCGCGCGTCGCGCACGCGGCTGTGGCGCGCGCCGCGCGGGCGGAGCTCCGAGGCCGGAGTGGTCGGCGGGCGCACGATGCCGCATGCCCTGATCGCCGCGAGTGCGAGCCGCGCCCGCCGGCGAGCGTCGATCGGGGGCGGCTGCCAGGTGTCCACGAGCCCCATGACCGCGTCCAGGTCGTCGGGGTCGAGCGCGCCCGACACGTACGCTCGGCCGAGGCCGAGTTGGCCCGGCGCGCGTAGCACGTGCGCGATCGCGCGCGGCGAGCGAACCGCGAAGACCGGGCCGTCGCCCGTGGTCGAGGGCAGCGCGCCGCCGTCCCAGAACTCGACCGTGAACGGCCGCGAGGGAATCGACCGCTCGACCTCGGCGCGCAGCGGGGCTGAGTCGGCGAGCGGCATTGCGCGCGCACCCTAGCCAGCGGAGGCGCTTAGGAGCTCGCTCGCCTCAGCCGGACGGCTCGACGGCGTAGGCGGCGAGGTCCTTCGGCGTGCCCTTGGCCCTCAGTCGCCTGCGGCGTACGCGCAGGGCGTCGGTGTCGAGGCCCTCGAGGACGCCGTCCGAGACCACGATCTCGTCCGCCTTCGCGCGCTCGACGAGCCGCGCCGCGACGTTCACGTCCACTCCCAGGTAATCCCCGCCGAGCTTGCGCGGGCGCCCCACGTGGATGCCGGCGCGAAGCCTGGGGCGGTAGCCGTCGAGCTCGAGCTCCGCCATTCGCTCGCGGGCGTCGAAGAGCGCCGCGAGCGCGTCGCCGGGATCGATGAACACCGCCATCAGGCCGTCGCCGAGTCGCTTGACCACCCGCCCGCCACGGTCTGAGATCGGCTGTTCGAGCGCCACGCCTACGTCGCGCAGCAGCTCGAGCACCAGCGTGTCACCGGCGTCGAGCGCCCAGCCGGAGAAGCCGTGAAGACGATCGTGACCACGGCCGCGACCCTGCGCCTCGGAGAGCGACTGCCAGACCTGGGCGGCCGCGAGGCCCGCCTCGCGCACGGCCCCCGGCCGCTTCGCCGTCAGCTGCGAGACGCGGCGACCGACCACCTCGGCGCCACCGTCCCCGGCGGTCGAGAGCGGGTCGCCGAAGCGGCTGTCGCCGGGCAGGATCTCGCGCGCGAGGCGGGCGACCGTCACCAGCCTCGGGCTCTGCTCCAGCTGCTTCGCCGCCCCTAGCGCCCGAGCGCGCAGCCGCTCTCTCCGCTTGCGGCCCTCGGAGCTGTCGGAAGATGCGTCAGCCTCTGGCATCGCTGCGCCGGACGTTACCGACGGCATTCTCCTCCCGAGGCTCAGGTCGCCGGCCCTGCGCCTCGAGCGATCCCCGCTCAGGGCCGGGGGCCGGGGCGCTGCGCCCCGGCGCCGGCGGACTGCGACCGCAGCAGGCCCGAGCGCTCGGCCACCGGTTGGAGGAACCCCGGGAGCGGTCGCACGAGGCCACGCCCGGTCTCGCGCTCCCAGATCTGCTCGAGCTGGGCCAGGTGCTCGTCCATCACCGTCTCGATCGCCTCGAAGTCGGCCGCGCGGATCGCGTCGAGCGTGCGCTCATGGATCTCGATCACCCAGTCGGGCACGGTCGGCGCGTGAACGGCCATGTCGCGCGCGATCTCAAGCCGGCGAAAGAGCGAGCGCATCAGGGTGACGATCGTGGAGTTGCCGGTCGCTCGGGCGATGATCAGATGGAACTTAAGGTCGAGCTGGAGGAAGAGGTCCTCGTGGCGGAGGAAGTCGGTCTGCCCGGCCAGCTCACGCTTGCGGTCGATCGCGCTGCGCATCGCCGCGAAGTCCGACTCTCCGGCGTGGACCGCGGCGAGCTGGGCCACGCGCGGCTCGAGCAGCCGGCGCGCCTCGAGCACCCCCGAGACCTCGCCGACCCGCACCTCCCAGCTGGAGTGGAGCAGGGCGCGCGGCACGAGCTCCGAGCGCACGAAGGTGCCGCCGCTCTGGCCGCGACGTACCTCGAGCACGCCAGCGTCGCTCAGCATCTTCACGGCCTCGCGGACGGTGGGGCGGCTGATCCGCATCTGCGCGGCCAGCAGGCGCTCCGAAGGGAGGCGGTCGCCGGGGACCAGGTCGCCTGACCGCACCCTGTCGGCGATCTGCTCGACCGCCTCCTCGAAGGTCCGCCGCGTCGAGACCGGTTCGAACGGGCGCTCCAAGGCGGCTCGATTATAGGTCCGCGCCGCCGGCGCGGAAGCGACGCTCATCGCGCCGTCGCGGCCTCCGACTGCGCCGCGGTTACCCGCTCGAGCGCGTCTCGCTCGGCGGCTTCCAGAGGGGTGACGTCTGCGGCGGCGGCGACGGCCAGAGCGCGATCGAGCCGTGCCATCGCGCGCTCGACCCCGGCGTCCACGAGCTCGCGCCGGAAGCCGAGGCGCTCGGCGTCCACGTGGATCAGGCCGCCGCAGTTGGCGAGGAAGGCGGGCACGTAGAGGATGTCGCGCGCCGCCAGCCGGCGAGCGACGCCACGACTGGTCAGGGGATTGTTCGCGGCACCGCAGACGATCCGGCAGTCCAGCGCGCCGGCGATCGCGTCGTCGATCATGCCGCCGGCGGCGCAGGGCGCGAGCACGTCGAGCTCCGCCGCGATCAGCGCCTCGGCGGAGGGCACCGGCTCGACCCCGTGCTCGTCGGCGTACCGGTCGACGCGCTCGGCGTCCAGGTCGGTGGCGATGACGGTCGCGCCGCTCGCCGCCAGTCGGGCAGCCAGGACGCCGCCGACCTTGCCCAGCCCGACGACGCCGATCCGGCGTCCCTCGACATCCGCGGTGCCGAACGCGACGTCGAGCGCGCGAAGCAGGGCGCGATGGACGGTCGCGGCCGTGGTCGGGGAGGGATCGCCCGCCCCGCCGCACGCGCTGGACCGGCCGACGACGAACGGCGTGCGGCTCGCGATCACGTCCATGTCGGCCGTGGTAGTGCCGATGTCCTCGGCCGTGATGTAGGTGCCGCCGAGCGCGTCGATCGCATCGGCCGCTGCCTCGAAGCGCCGCCGCCGAGAGCCCCGGCCGTCATCGATCATCACGGCCTTGCCGCCGCCGAGGTCGAGCCCCGCCGCGGATGCCTTCAGGGTCATGGTGCGCGCGAGATCGAGGACGTCGGCGAGCGCCTCGGGCATGCCTCCCGGGTAAGCGCGCAGGCGAAGCCCGCCGAGGGCGGGCCCGAGCACGGTGGAGTGCACCGCGATGGCGAGCCGCATCCCCGTGGCGGGGTCCTGGCGGATGACCACATGCTCGTGCCCGGCGTCCGCGTGAATCCCCGAGGCCGGGGAAGCAGGGGGAAGGCCTCGCGACCGGACACCAATGGTCATGCCAACTGACCTTAACACCTGGTGGCGGCTGCGACAACAGCGGCATGGACTTAGAGGTAACAAGCCGTAGAGAGCAGGAACCCCCGAGGTAAGGTTTTAGCGCCCGCCACTAATGGTAAGGTGTCTTTGCCATCCGCTGAGGAGGAGGAGGGACCCGTATGACCCCGACCGTCGCCCGCGAGCGCAACCGATCTCGAGGGGCGCCGCCCGCCGCCCGCCGCCGTGCGGGCCCGCGACGGCCGCAGCGCGACGAGGTCACGCTCGAGGACAAGTACGTCCTCGAGGATGGCCGTGTCTTCCTCACCGGGCTTCAGGCGCTCGTGCGCGTGCCGCTCGACCAGCACCGCGCCGACCGCCGTCGCGACCTCCACACCGCCACCTTCATCTCCGGCTATCAGGGCTCGCCGCTCGGCGGGCTCGACCAGGAGCTCGGGCGCCGGCGCCCGATCTGCGAGGAGCACCACGTCTTCCACGTCCCGGGCCTTAACGAGGAGCTCGGGGCGACCTCGGCGTGGGGGAGCCAGCTCGCAGCCGGCCTACCCGGCGCGCGCTACGACGGCGTGCTCGGTATGTGGTACGGAAAGGCGCCTGGGCTGGACCGCGCGGCCGACTCCCTCCGCCACGGCAACTTCGTGGGCGTCTCGCGGACCGGCGGCGCGATGGCGGTGGTCGGCGACGACCCGAGCTGCAAGAGCTCGACGGTTCCGAGCGCGTCGGAGGCGCTGCTCCAGAGCCTTCACATGCCGGTGTTCTTCCCCGGGAACGTCCAGGAGGTCCTCGACTACGGGCTCCACGCGCTGGCCTGCTCGCGCGCCTCGGGCCTCTGGAGCGGCTTCAAGGTCGTCACCGCGGTTGCCGACGCGAGCGGTACCGCCGATGTCGGGCGCGAGCGAATCGCCCCGACCGTTCCCGAGGTCGAGTGGCGGGGTCGCCCGTACGAGCACCTCCCCAGCGCCCACCTGCTCGCCCCCGCCTCGGTCGAGATGGAGCGCACGATGCTCGGGCCGCGCACCGACCTGGCGCTCGCCTACGCGCGCCAGAACGGCGTCAACCGGATCGAGGGGCCATCGGACGCCTGGCTCGGGATCGTCGCGCCGGGCAAGACCTACCACGACCTGCGCCAGGCGTTCGCCGACATGGGGCTCGACGAGCGCGCTCTCGAGCGGGCCGGGGTGCGAGTCCTGAAGCTCGGGATGATCTGGCCGCTCGAGCAGGAGATCGCGCGCTCGTTCGCCCACGGGCTCGAGGAGATCCTCGTGGTCGAGGAGAAGCGGGCGTTCGTCGAGCCGCAGCTCAAGGACGTTCTGTACGGGAGGGCCGACGCGCCGGCGATCGTGGGCAAGCGCGACGAGCGCGGCGCCCCGCTCGTCCCGGCCGAGCTCGACCTCGACGCCGACCGGATCGCGCGCGCCGTGGCCGGGCGGCTCGAGCGCAGGGTCTCGATCGACTCCGTCGCCGCGCGGCTCGAGAAGCTCGACGGTCGCGAGCGCCGACCGGTCGCGCTGCCGATCGCCGGCGACGGCGGAGGGCCGCAGCGAACGCCCTACTTCTGCTCCGGGTGCCCCCACAACAGCTCCACGCCGACGCCCGACGGCACGCTGGTCGGCGGCGGCATCGGCTGCCACACGATGATCCTCTTAAACCCCGAGGGGCGGGGCGACATCACCGGCATCACGCAGATGGGCGGAGAGGGAGCGCAGTGGATCGGGATGGCGCCGTTCGTAGAGCGCGAGCACTTCGTGCAGAACCTCGGCGACGGCACGTTCCACCACTCCGGCTCGCTCGCCGTCCGCGCCGCCGTGGCGGCGGGCGTCAACGTGACCTACAAGCTCTTCTACAACGACGCCGTGGCGATGACCGGCGGGCAGGACGTCCAGGGCGCCTTGCCGGTGCCGGAGCTCACGCGCCTGCTCGAGCTCGAGGGCGTCAGGCGGATCGTCGTCACGACCGAGGACCTCGGCCGCTACCGCGGCGTCGGGCTGGCGGACATCGCGGAGGTGCGCGACCGCGGCGAGCTGATGGACGCGCAGCGCGAGCTCGCGGCCACGCCCGGCGTCACGGTCCTGATCCACGACCAAGAGTGCGCCGCAGAGCTTCGCCGCAAGCGAAAGCGCGGCAAGGCGCCGGACCCGCCCAAGCGGGTCCACATCAACGAGCGCGTGTGCGAGGGGTGCGGCGATTGCGGACGCAAGTCGAGCTGCTTGAGCGTTATGCCGGTCGAGACAGAGTTCGGTCGCAAGACGCAGATCCACCAGTCCTCTTGCAACAAGGACTACTCGTGCCTCGAGGGCGACTGCCCCTCCTTCGTCACGGTCATCCCGGGCGAGCGACGCAAGCAGGAGGTGCCGGCTCCTCCGCCGGACCTGCCCGCACCGAGGCCGATCGTGGGCGACGACGACTTCGCGGTCCGCATGATGGGCATCGGCGGCACCGGCGTGGTGACCGTCAACCAGATCCTCGGCGTGGCGGCGCTCATAGACGGGCGGCACGTGGCCGGGCTCGACCAGACCGGGTTGAGCCAGAAGGGCGGTCCGGTGATCTCCGACCTCCGCATCGCGCGCGCCCCGATCGCCGGCGCCAGCAAGGCGTCGCTCGCCGGCGCGGACCTCTACCTCGGCTTCGACGTGCTCGGCGCCGCGGACGCGAAGAACCTGGCCGTGGCGGACCCCGACCGGACGGTGGCCGTGATCTCTACCAGCGCCACCCCGACCGGCAAGATGGTCGTGGACACCGAGGAGCGCTTCCCGGAGCTGTCGTCACAGCTCGACCTGATCGAGCGTGCGAGCCGCCGCGACTCAAACGTCTACATCGACGCGCAGCAGCTCGCCGAGCAGCTCTTCGGCGACCACATGCCGGGCAACATGCTCGCCCTCGGAGCGGCCTACCAGCGCGGCGCTCTGCCGCTTTCGCTCGCGGCGCTCGAGCAGGCGATTCACCTGAACGGGGCCGCGGTCGAGGATAATCTCGCCGCGTTCGCCTGGGGCCGCGCCTGCGTCGCCGCGCCGGGCGCGGTCGAGGCCGCCACGCGGCCCGCGGACACACTCCAGCACCCGCACCAGCTGACCGACGCCGATCGCGCGCTGGTGGACAGCGTGACCGGCGACGACTGCGAGCTGCGCCGCCTGCTCGAGGTGCGCGTGCCCGAGCTGGTCGCCTACCAGGGGCGCACCTACGCCGAGCGCTACGTCGAGCTCGTGCGCGAGGTGCGCGCGGCCGAGGCCGAGCGCGCGCCGGGCCGGACCGAGCTCGCCGAGGCGGTCGCCCGCGGGCTCTTCAAGCTGATGGCCTACAAGGACGAGTACGAGGTCGCCCGCCTGCACCTCGACGAGGCCGAACGCGCCCGTCTGAGCGCCGACTTCGGCCCAAACGCGAAGGTGAAGTTCAACATCCATCCGCCACTACTGCGCGCGATGGGCCTCAAGCGCAAGCTCGAGCTGGGCACCTGGTTCGTGCCGGCGTTCCGGCTACTGCGCTCTCTCCGACGCCTGCGCGGCACGCCGTTCGACGTCTTCGGCTACGCGCGCGTCCGCCGCGTCGAGCGCGGTCTCGTGGAGGAGTACCGCGCGCTCGTTCGCGAGGCGATCGACGGGCTCGGCCCCGATACCCACGCCACCGCGGTCGAGCTCTGCGACCTCCCCGACATGGTGCGCGGCTACGAGGAGATCAAGCTGGCAAGTGTCGAGAGGTTCCGAGAGCGGGCCGAGGAGCTCCGCGAGCAGCTGCGCTCCGAGGCCGCGCCGGCCCTAGCGGCACACTGAACCCGTCCACCCCAGCGAATCTTTACGTTTGACCGGGCCGCGATGCGGAACAAGGAAGGCTCGCGCAGTTACCCCGAGTGGAGGAGGTGGTGGGCATGTGCTTCGAGCCCACCAAGGACGAGATCACGCGCAGCCAGGCTCGCCGGACGGCGGAGCGCGAGGACCACGAGCAGCGCAGAGACCCGTCGGCGTACCCCGAGCCACGCGGCAACCAGACGCCCGACGAGGACGAGGTCGAGCGCAGTCGCGACAAGCTGGAGGCCGTGCTCGGGCACTGACCCGTAGCCACCGCGACCCGAATGCCCAGGGGCCCGGCGCACGCGTCGGGCCCCCGTTCGTCTCGCAACGCGATACTGGCCGCGTGACCGAACCATACGAGGCCGGCGACGCCGAGCTCGTGGAGCTCGAGCCGGGCGATCCGCGCTTGGGCGAGGCGCTCGAGGTGATGCGGGCGCTGCGGTGCAACCGCTCGCTCGCGGAGCTCCAGCGCCTCCTCGACGAGGGCCGTCGGCGCGGCGAGTACCGGGTCGCCGCCCTGTTCGACGGCGGTGAGTGCCGCGCGGTCGCCGGCTTCCGGGTGCTCACGAGCTTCGCCCATGGGCGCTACCTCTACGTCGACGACCTCGTGACCGGCGAGCGCTGGCGCTCGCGGGGCTACGGGGAGCGCCTCGAAGGGCACCTGCGCGCCGTGGCCCGCGAGGAGGGCTGCGAGGCGATTCGGCTCGACTCGGGGGTGGCTCGCCGGCGCGCGCACCGCTTCTACTTCCGGCGCGGCTACGCGATCGAGAGCTTCAACTTCGGGCGCCGGTTGGACGACGAGGACGGACGCTGACAGGCCAGCGCTGAGTCGGCTACGCGCCGGCGGCCTGCGGCTCCCACCGAAACGCGCGCGCCGACACCAGCAGGGCGCCGGATCGGCCTTCCCGCCTGTCCCGTCGGGCCCGGCGCCGGGCGGTCCCCCGTGAGCTCGAGGAAGACGTCCTCGAGCGTCGGGTGCTTCGCCTCCAAGCCCTCCAGCTCGAGGCCGTTGCGCTCGGCCCAGCCGGTGAGCTTGTAGAGCGTCCGCTGCGGATGCTCGGTGCGGACGGTGACCTGGTTGCCGGAGACCTCAACCGGTAGCGCTTGTGCAGATCGCGGACCTCGATCGCCCGCTCGGACTGAGCCCGGCTCGCCATGTCGGCGAGCAGGCTAGAGGGCCGCGCGCGGGCCGGTCAAGCACCGGCTACGCCTTTGCACGGGCCGCCCCGTCCACGAATACGCGGACGCGCGTGTGGGTAGAAGGGAAGTCCCGCACGAGGAGACGGACATGCAGGAGCTCATCCCCGGCGTCCTTCACTGGAAGCCGTTCAACGACTCAATCGGCGAGTACGTGGGCTCCCACTACGTGGACGCGCTCGACGGCGACGGCGGTCCGACTCTGATAGATCCGCTGCTCGATGCCGACGGGGCCGAGCGTTCTGAGATCGCCGAGCGCGGCGCGCCCGCTCGGATCGTGCTGAGCATCGGCCTTCACCGGCGCAGCATCGAGCAGCTGACCGACGAGTTCGACTGCCCGGTGATGTGCCATCGAGCCGGCGTCGCGCGCCTCGAGGACCTCTCGGTGACGTTCGAGCCGTTCGAGTTCGGCGACGAGCTTGCCCCGGGGATCACCGCCGTGGCCATGGGGGCAATCGCGCCCGACGACACCGCGCTGCACATCCGCGCCGGCGAGGGCGCGCTGCTGTTCGGCGACGGGCTCATGCGCTACGCCGGCGAGCTCGGCTTCGCCCCCGACTCGCTGCTCGGCGACGACCCGGAGTCGGTCAGGCGCGAGATGAACGGCGCCGTCCGCGGGATCCTCGATATGGACATCGAGTTCGACCACCTCCTGTTCGCGCACGGCGAGCCGCTCGTGGGCGGAGGCAGGGAAGCGTTGCGGCGCTTCGCGGAGGCATAGGCGTGGAGAGTCGGCGCCTGGGCGAGGCGGGTCCCGAGGTGCCGGTTGTGGGCATGGGTACGTGGCGGACGCTCGACCTGCCGCCGGGAGACGAGGGGCTCGCGGGGGAAGTGGTAGGAGCGGCGCTCGACGCCGGCACGCGCCTGTTCGACTCCTCGCCGATGTACGGGCGCGCCGAGGAGGTCTTGGGCGGCGCGCTCGGCTCGCGGCGCGACGACGCGTTCGTGGCCACGAAGACCTGGTCCCCGACCCAGCAGCAGGCCGAGGCTCGCCACCGCGAGCAGCTCGGCATCTTCGGCGGGCGAATCGACTTGATGCAGGTCCACAATCTCGAGGGCTGGCGTGACCGGCTCGACTGGCTCGAGGCCGAGCGCGCCGCGGGCCGCGTCGGGGCGATCGGCGCCACGCACTACTCGCCGTCCGCCTTCGGTGAGCTGGCCGAGGTCATGCGGACCGGCCGGGTGCAGGCGATCCAGGTGCCCTACAACCCGCGCGAGCGGGGGGTCGCGAGCGAGATCCTGCCGCTCGCGGAGGAGCTCGGCCTCGGCGTGATCGCGATGCGCCCGCTCGGAGGCGGAGGTCTTGCGCGCGCGGCGGCGCCGACCGGCGAGCTGGAGCGCCTCGGGATCGAGACGCTCGCTCAGGCGTTGCTGAAGTGGACCCTGTCCGATCGCCGCGTGCACGTCGCGATCCCGGCCACGAGCCGGCCTGAGCGGGCGGCCGAGAACGCGGCGGCGGGATCGGGGCCGTGGCTTGACGAAGACGAGCGCGAGCGCTTCGCGCGATTGGTCAACGGGTAGGATCGCCGGGGCCCCGGAGAGAGTGAAGGAGATGGCTGAACAGACCCGCTACACGCTGTCCGAGTCGGAGATCCCGACCAGCTGGGTGAACCTACTGCCCGACCTTCCTGGCGACCCGGTGCCGCCGCTCAACCCGGGCACGATGGCGCCGGCGGGCCCGGACGACCTTACGCCGATCTTCCCGATGGGGCTGATCCTGCAGGAGGTCTCGCCCGAGCCGGAGGTCGAGATCCCCGAGGAGGTCCGCGAGGCCTACAAGCTCTGGCGCCCGTCGCCGCTCTTTCGCGCCCGCCGGCTGGAGCGCGCGCTCGACACCCCGGCGCGCATCTACTACAAGTACGAGGGCGGCTCGCCGCCGGGGTCGCACAAGCCGAACAGCGCCGTAGCCCAAGCGTACGAGAACCGCGAGGCGGGAATCGAGCGACTGGTCACCGAGACCGGCGCCGGTCAGTGGGGCTCGGCGCTGGCGCTGGCGTGCAGCATGTTCGACCTCGAGTGCCTCGTCTACATGGTCGGGGCGAGCTATGACCAGAAGCCCTACCGCCGCTCGATGATGGAGGCGTGGGGGGCGAGCGTGATCCGCTCGCCGAGCGACACCACCGACGCCGGACGGGCGCAGGCCGAGCACACGACCGGCTCGCTCGGGATCGCGATCTCCGAGGCGGTCGAGGTCGCGGCGCAGGACGAGCGCACCAACTACGCGCTCGGGTCGGTGCTCAACCACGTCTGCCTGCACCAGACCGTGATCGGCCAGGAGACCATCGCGCAAATGGAGATGGCGGGCGACGAGCCGGACGTGGTCGTGGGCTGCGTCGGGGGCGGGTCGAACTTCGCCGGCCTCGCCTTCCCGTACGTCCGACGGGTGCTGCGTGGCGAGAAGCAGATGCGCTTCGTGGCCGCCGAGCCGGCGGCGTGCCCGACGCTGACGCGCGGCGCCTATCGCTACGACTTCGGCGACACCGTCGGCATGACGCCGCTGCTGCCGATGTACACGCTCGGCCACGACTTCGTGCCGCCGCCGGTCCACGCCGGAGGGCTGCGCTACCACGGCGACTCGCCGATCCTTTGCGGCCTCGTCAAGGCGGGCATCGTCGAGCCGCGCGCGTACGCCCAGAACGAGACGTTCGAGGCGGCGGTGCGCTTCGCGCGCGAAGAGGCGATCCTCGCCGCGCCGGAGCCGGCGCACGCAATCCGCGCGGTGATGGACGAGGCCGCCGACGCGCGTGAGGCCGGCGAGGAGCGGGTGATCCTCTTCGGCCTCTGCGGCCACGGCAACTTCGACCTCTCGGCCTACGACGCGTACCTCGCGGGCGAGCTCGAGGACCCGGTGTTCTCCGAGCGCGACATGGAGGACGCGCTGGCGCGCCTTCCCAAGGCGCCGGCGATCGGGTAGGTCGCGACGACGTGACCGCGCGCGGTGGGATCGACCTGGGCGGCACCAAGATCCAGGCGGTCGTCGTGGACGGCAGCAACAGCGTGGTCGGGCAATCGCGGCGGCCGACTCCCCCGGAGGATGGCCCGGCGGCCGTGGTGACCGAGATGGCCGCCGCCGTGATCGAAGCGGCCGTCGAGGCAGGGGTCGAGACCGGCGACCTCGCCGGCGTGGGGGTGGGGTCCCCGGGCGACGCGGACGCCGCCAAGGGGACGGTCGCGCAGGCGAGGAACGTGTCGCCCGACTGGGTGGAGCCCTACCCGCTGGCCGCCGAGCTGCGCAAGGCGCTCGGCGCGCCGATCGCGATCGGCAACGACGTCCAGGTGGCGACCGACGCCGAGTTCCAGCTCGGCGCCGGGAAGCCGTACGGGTCGCTGCTCGGGGTCTTCTGGGGTACCGGCGTGGGAGGCGGTCTAGTGCTCGACGGCCGGCCTTGGACCGGGCGCGGCGCCGCGGGCGAGATCGGCCACATGGTGGTGAAGCGTGGCGGCGCTCGCTGCACCTGCGGCCGGCGGGGCTGCGTCGAGGCCTACGCGGGGCGAGGGGCGATGGAGCTGCGTGCGCGCAGGAAGGTCAAGGACGGGAGGAAGACCAAGCTGTTCGAGATCATGGAGGACCGCGGGCGCGAGCGGCTCACGAGCGGCGTCTGGGCGCGCGCCCTCGACGACGGCGACAAGCTCGCCGAGAAGCTGATCGAGCGGGCCGTGAAGGCGCTCGGCGCCGGGATCGCCTCGGCCGTCAACCTGCTGGACGTGGACGCGGTCATTCTCGGCGGCGGCCTCGGCATCCGCTTTGGCGAGACGCACCTCGGCCGAATCGAGGAGGCGATGATGCCGCACCTCTTCGTCGACGAGCGTCCGCCGGCGGTGCACGTCGCGGCGCTCGGCGACCTCGGCGGCGCGCTCGGAGCCGCTCTGCTCGTGCCCGCGCCCAAGCCGGATCGTGGGCGGACGCGACAGGCTCGCGGCGCCAAGCGCGGCGCAGCGGCGGACGCGAGCTC
>JBPCMT010000206.1:0-4701 GCA_051001995.1 Thermoleophilaceae bacterium | reverse complement strand
ACGCGGTGAAGTCGTCCTCGGGCACGACCGTCAGCGACTGGCGCATCGTGGAGTGGCCGAGGCCGCACAGCTCGGCGCAGACGACGTCGAAAGACCCCTCCTCGCTCGGTGTGACCCGGATCGTCGTGGTGATGCCGGGCACCGTGTCCGACTTGAGCCGGAAGGCCGGCACCCAGAACGAGTGGATCACGTCCTCGCTGTTGATGTTGAACTCGACCTGGCGATCGAGCGGCAGCATCAGGTCGGTAGTGCGGACCGGCGCCTCGCCCTCCTCGCCCGGGTAGGCGAAGCTCCAGGCGAACTGCTCGCCTCGAACGTCGACGACCATCGCATCGGGCTGGGGATCCTCGATGTCGATCAGCACGATCCACCCGTACACCGCGAGCGCCGTGACGAGCAGGAAGGGGATCGTGACCCACACGACCTCGAGCTTGGCGTTGCCGTGGATCGGCGCGCCGTCGCGCATGTCCCCCGGGCGCGCCCGGAACTTGATCACGCTGTAGATCGCGACCGTCATGACCAGCACGAAGATCGGGACGGAGGCCACCACCAGGACGTCGTAGAGGGTGTCGATCGGGCCGGCCTCCTCGGAAGCCTGCTCGGGGAACCAGTCGATCACCAGGCCGATCGCCACTCCGACGACCGACGCGAGAGCGCCGATCAGGCCGAGCTGGAGGAGCGGCCGGTTACGCATCGCGGCCTCGAGACCCGGCGCGCGGCGCGGCGCGTCGACGACCACCGATGCGGCATGCGTGCGATGCGAAGGCGACGGCCGGGGGGTTCACGCGGGCGCGAGTCTATTGAAGGCGGCCGATCGCCTGCGCGCGTTCCGGGGGCGGTCGCGGGTCAGGCCGCGCCGCGGCCCTCGGGGGTGAAGCTGCTCCACACCGTCGAGGCGAACGCGCCGGGATCGGGGGCGTCGCTCACCTCCAGGCCCACCACCCACTTGACCCACTGAAAGCCCCGCCGCCCCGGCGCGACCAGCCGCAGCGGCGCGCCGTGCTCGTGCGAGAGCGGCTCCTCGCCGACGTGCGACGCGAGCAGCAGCGACCCCGCCTCGGCCAGCGGGAAGCTCCAGCGGTAGCCGGTGTGCGAGATCACGCGGACGTGGGTGGCCTCGGTCTCGGGCCGAGCTCGCTCGAGAATGCGGTCGAGGGGTGTCCCGCGCCAGCGCTGGGTCGAGTAGAAGCCTCCGGTGCAGTCGAGCGTGGCCTCGACCTCGTCGGGCGCGGAGCCGCCTGCCCGGACGACCTCCGCGAGCGACAGCTCGACCGGCGTCGCGACGAGGCCGCCGACCGCCAGGCGGTAGTCCGCCGGGTCGAGGAGCCGGGGGGCGTCGGCCACCCACGAGGTCGCCGGGAACGAGTTGCCCTCGAACGAGGCGGCCTCGTAGGAGCCGGTGAAGCGCCGCTCGGCGCCGGACCAGCCGAAGAGGTGCGCGACCGGTCGCTGAAGGCGCCAGATCGCGAATGCGCCGACCCCGATCGCGGCCGCCTCGAGGAACTGGCGGCGGTGCGCGAGGTCGCGGCGGCGGATCGGCTTGGCGCGGGCGAGCGCGTGCACGAGGACGGTCGCCGCCAGCGCGGTGCCGAGCACCATGTGCCAGTTGAGCAGCCCGTAGCCGGCGACTCGGAGGTCGCCGCCGCCCGCCCACACGAACCCCGACCCCAGCGCAGCCGCCACGAACGACGTGACGAGCAGGCCGGCCACCGTGCTCCGGTCCCAGCGCGCCGGGTCCGCGAGCCGGCGCCACACGCGCCTCAACTTCCAGCCGACCAATAGCCCGAGCACGGCGCCGGCGATCCCGTGGGCGGCGAAGACCCACGCGCTCGACTCCCCGCCCGCGAATAGGCTCAGGACGCCTGTCGCGAACAGGAACGCGACGAGCAGGGCCAGGGTCCAATCGGTGCCTCGGGGCGTCACGCCTCCGCGATTCTGGCGCCCGTGGCCGCGCTCGGCGCTAGTGCTCGAGCGGAAGCTCGGCCATGTCTTCGCGCGTCTCCCGGACCCATCGCACGATTCCCACGACCGTGATGATCAGGCCGAGCGCCAGGACGAAAAAGCTGATCACCACGCCGACCACCGCGAGCGTCACCCCGGCGGCCACCACGACCGGGAGGTACGACGGCCCCGGCAGGTGGACCTGCTCGGTGGCTGCCGGCACGACCTCCTCGACCGGGGCGTGCCCGTTACCGTCTCCAATCGGGTGCTCGGCCGCCACTAGTAGACGTAGCCGACAAAGAAAGCGAGTCCGAAGACGATGATCGAGATCGCGCCGGCGATCAGGCCAGTGCGGAGGTTCTTGTTGGCGAGCCGACGATCCATCGGCCGGTCATCCTAGAGGCCCACGACGCCCCGCCGCGCGCGGCGGGTAAGAATCCGCCCATGGCCGCACCCGACAACGGCACGACGCGCGCGCCGGGGCCCGTGCTCGGGATCGACGTCGGAGGGACGAAGGTCGCGGTCGCCGAGATCGACGGCGGACGGGTGCGAGCCGCGCTGGAGCGACCGACCGACGTGTCGAGCGCGCCCGCGTTGCTCGCCGGGGTCGAGGCCGCCGCGAAGGAGATCGTCGAGGAGACCGGACGGCCGGCGGCGATCGGCGTCGGCGTGCCGTCGCAGATCGAGTTCGCCACCGGCAGGGTCGTGCAGAGCAGCAACATCCCGCTCGAGGGAGTCGCGCTCCGCGAGGAGCTCGAGGGCCGGCTCGGCGCGCCGGTGCTCGTGGACAACGACGCGAACTGCGCCGCCCTGGCAGAGGCGCACGCGGCGCCCGAGGAGCCCGTCGCGCGCAACCTCGTGATGCTCACGCTGGGCACCGGCGTCGGCGGGGGCGTGGTCATCGACGGACGGATCTTTCGCGGCTCGAGCGGCCTCGGCGCGGAGCTCGGCCACATGGTGATCGACCCGCACGGACCCGAGTGCCCGGGCAGGTGTCCGAACCGCGGCTGCCTCGAGGCCTTCTGCTCGGGGACGGCGCTCGAACGCGAGGCGACCGACCTCGGCCGCCGGCAGCCGGACAGCGCCCTCGGGAGAGGGGTCGTCGAGCGCGGGAGGGCGAGCGGTCGCGACGCCGTGGCGGCGGCGCGCGAAGGTGACGCCGCGGCGGTCGACCTGCTCGAGCTCCTCGGCACGCGGCTCGGCGTCGGCGTCGCGTCGCTCGTCAACGTGTTCGAGCCGCAGCGGATCGTGATCGGCGGCGGGCTGTCGGCGGCCGGCGACCTGTTCATGGAGGCCGCCGGGCGCGAGGCGGCGGCGCGCGCGCTCCCGGCGCTGTTCGAGAGAGTCTCGCTCTCGCTGGCGCGCGCCGGCCCCGCCGCCGGAGTGATCGGGGCCGGGCTGCTGGCCGCGCAGGAGCTCGCGCCCGTGGATACTGCGGCTCAGGAAGCGACCGAAGGAGGGACATGAGCACCACGAGCACCGATCGGCAGACGCTCGACGAGCTGTGCGTCAACACGATTCGCACACTGTCGATGGACGCCGTCCAGAAGGCCAACTCCGGTCATCCCGGCACGCCGATGGCGCTCGCTCCGCTCGCCTACGTCCTCTACACCCGCGTCCTGCGCCACAACCCGCGCAACGCCGAGTGGCCCAACCGCGACCGCTTCGTGCTCTCCGCCGGGCACGCTTCGATGCTGCTCTACTCCGTCCTCTACCTGACCGGCTACGGTCTCGAGCTCGACGACCTCAAGCGCTTCCGCCAGCTCGGAAGCCCTGCCGCGGGCCACCCCGAGCGCGAGGACGCCGAGGGAATCGAGACCACGACCGGGCCGCTCGGGCAGGGGATCGCGACGGCGGTCGGGATGGCGCTCGGCGAGCGGATGCTCGCGGCGCGGTTCAACCGCGACGGCCACGACGTGGTGGACCACCGCACGTTCGTGATCGCGAGCGACGGCGACATGCAGGAGGGGGTGTCCTCGGAGGCGTCCTCCTTCGCCGGGCACATGCGCCTCGGGCGCCTCGTCGTCTTCTACGACGACAACCACATCTCGATCGAGGGCGACACCGGGCTCTCGTTCTCCGAGGACGTCGGCGCTCGCTACGAGGCCTACGGCTGGCACGTGCAGGACCTCGGCGAGAACCTCGCGCTCGACGCGCTCGAGCGAGCGTCGCAGGCGGCGATCGACGCCGACGACCGTCCCTCGCTCGTGATCGTCCGAAGTCACATCGCGCAGGGCAGCCCGAACAAGCAGGACACGGCAGGAGCCCATGGCTCGCCGCTCGGCGAGGAGGAGGTCGAGCTCACCAAGAATGCCTACGGCTGGCCCGCCGGGGAGCCGTTCCACGTTCCGAGCGACGCGCTCGAGCACATGCGCGGCTGCGTCGAGCGCGGCGAGCGGCTCGAGCGCGAGTGGCGCGACGGCGCCGCCCCCTATCGCGACGCCCACCCCGACCTGTGGTCTGAGATGGAGCGGATCGCCGCGCGACGCCTGCCCGACGGGTGGGACTCGGAGATTCCGCGCTTCGAGCCGTCGGTCGGGGCGCTTGCCACACGCAAGGCGTCGAACCAGGTGCTCCAGTGGGCGGCGAGCCGCGTGCCGGAGCTCGCCGGCGGGTCAGCCGACCTCGCTCCATCCACGCTGACGCTGGTCGAGGACGGGGGCGACGTCGAGGCCGGCGCCTACTCGGGGCGCAACCTGCACTTCGGGATCCGCGAGCACGCGATGGGGGCGATCGTCAACGGGCTCTCGCTCCAGGGCT
>JBPCMT010000205.1:0-4070 GCA_051001995.1 Thermoleophilaceae bacterium | reverse complement strand
AGCCGCAGGGGCCGCTCGACAGGCCGAGGGTCCAGCGCAGGCCGCCGTCGACCAGCCGGCCCAGGCGCCGGTCCGAGCGCCAGGCGGCTCCGAAGTGGCCCAGCGCGCTGTAGAAGACCCGGCCTCGGCCCTCGCGGCGACACCAGGCGAGCGGCATGTCGCGGCGGATCTCTCCGCTGATGCTCTCGGGGTCGGCTCGCAGCAGAACGTGCGCGCCGCGGCGCGGTGAGGCCTTGAACTCGTAGAACTCGTCGCGGATGGAGAAGGCCCGCGGCAAGCGGCGAGTCGAGGGGTGGCGACGGTCGGCGTCCACCACGCGCCCCAGCTGCGCCGGCGGGTGGCGCCGGAATCCCGCGCCGAGCAGGCGCTGGAACCGGGGCCAGCGATCGAAGGTGTTGCTCGCGGAGTGCAGACCGACGAGCGCGCCGCCGTCCTTGACGAAGTCGATCAGCGCCTGGCGGGTCTCATCGTCGATCGGCAGCTCGCCGGTGGTGCTCGCGAACACCACCGCCTTCGAGCCGGCAGCTGCTTCTTGTTGAGGTCGGACGCCCGGCGCAGGGGCACGACGTCAAAGCGCCGGCTCCGGCGGCCGAGCCTATGCAGGAAGCGGACCTGATCCGCGATGGACGTGTGCCTGTAGCCCCGCGCCTCGCTGATCACGAGCACCCGGGCCTGCCGGTCGCTGGTGTCCGAGCCCGCAAGCAAGGGCATCGCGACGGCCGCGACCAACGCGGCTCCGGCGAACACCAACGCCAGGCGGGAGGCCTTCACGCCGGCGGCTCGCCGTCCACCTCGCCGGCGATCACAGCCGGGCCCGGGCACCGGCGGTCAAGCCGCGGGCGCCAGCTCCTTCTCCATGTCCTCCGAGTACTCCGCCTTGCGAGCCGCACCGTTTAGGCGTGCTCGGTGGTAGTACTGAGCCTGGGCGTCGGCGACGTTCTCCTCCTGGCCGTTCCACGTCTCCATCGGCGGCTCCTGCAGTGCCCGCGCGTAGGAGAAGCCGAGCTCCCAGGCCTGGGGCTCCTGCTTGGCGACCTCGTTCATGGCGTTCAGCCGCGCGGTCGCCAGCTCGTTGCCCTGGCCTCCGGAGAGGAACACGATGCCGGGAAGCGCCGCGGGGACCACGGTCCGCATGCAGTGCACCGTGGTCTGTGCGACCTCCTCGACGCTCTTCTGATCCTCGGAGTCCTTGCCCGGAAGAACCATGTTCGGCTTCAGCAGCACCCCCTCGAGCATGACGTTCTGCTCGAAGAGCGCGTCGAAAGTCCGGTGCAGCGTGGCGGCTGTGACCTCGTAGCAGCGCTCGATCGGGTGATCTCCGTCCATCATCACCTCGGGCTCGACGATCGGCACTATCCCGGCCTCCTGGCAGAGCGCCGCGTAGCGCGCGAGCGCGTGCGCGTTCACATCGATGCAGTACGGGGTGGGAATGCCCTCGCCGATCTGGATGACCCCGCGCCACTTGGCAAAGCGGGCGCCCAGCTCGCGGTACTCCTCGAGGCGCTCCCGCAATCCGTCGAGCCCCTCGGTGACCTTCTCGTCGGCAGACAGCGCAAGCGGCTTCGCTCCGGTGTCCACCTTGATCCCGGGGATCGTCCCGTGATCCTTGAGCGCCTGGGGGAAGGGCGTGCCGTCGTCGGTCTCTTGGCGGATCGTCTCGTCGTACATGATCGCGCCGCTGATGAAGTCGCCGATGCCTTCGGTAGTGAAGAGCAGCTGCCGGTAGGCGCGGCGGCTGTCCTCGGTCGACTCGATGCCGACCGCCTCGAAGCGCTTCGTGATGGTGCCGGTGCTCTCGTCGGCGGCGAGGATGCCCCGGCCCTCGGAGACGATCTCCCTCGCCGTGTCCTGCAGTTCCTGCGCGTGCTCATGCTCGATCATCGTGCTCCTCTCGCTGTCTTCACTGCGGCCGCGCGTGTGACTAAGCGCTCCCCCGCGGCCGGGGAGACCAAACGTGGGTTACTCGTAGCTGTTCTCCACCACCCGCCTCACCCTGCCGGCCCCGATGACTATCGACTCCGTGAGAATCGCGCCGCCAGAGCGCCAGGGGCCGCGCAGAAGCGTCCCGCTGGTGACCCCGGTCGCGACGAAGAAGGAGTCCCCACTCACGATCTCGTCGCGGTTGTAGATCCGCTCTGTGTCCAGGCCGGCCTCGGCCACCGCCTCCTTCTCCTCGTCCTTTTGCGGGGCGAGCCGGATCTGCATTCCCCCTCCGAGCGACCGCACTGCGCAGGCGGTCATGATCCCTTCGGGTGTCCCGCCTACGCCGAGGCAGACGTCGGCGCCGCCGTCCGGAAGCAGGACCTCCAGGGACCCGGCTACGTCGCCCTCGGCGGGCGTCGCCACCCGCGCGCCGAGGCCGCGCAGCTCGTCGATGAGCTCCTCGTGGCGCGGCTTGTCGAGGATCACCACTCGCATCTCCTCGACGGGCTTGTCGAGGGCCTCGGCCACGCGCCTCAGGTTCGCCTCGGGACCATCCTCGATCGCTATGGCCTCCCGCGCCGCGGGCGGCACGACGAGCTTCTCCATGTAGAAAGCCGGCCCGGGGGACCACATGTGGCCCTCCTCGGCAAAGGCGATCGTCGCGAGGGCCCCCGGCAGGCCGGCCGCACAGAAGTTCGTGCACTCGAGCGGGTCGACCGCGATGTGGTAGCGGTGGCCGCCACCGCCCGCGCCCACCTCTTCGCCGTTATAGAGCATCGGCGCGTCGTCCTTCTCGCCCTCTCCGATAACCACGACGGCGCTTCCGGGCAGCGAGGAGAGCGCGGAGCGCATGGCGTCGGTCGCGGCGCCGTCCGCGGCGTCCTTGTCGCCCCGGCCGACCCAGTCGGCGGCGGCGATCGCGGCCGCCCGAGTCGCGGCATGCGCCGAGGCCTCGCCCGCCCCGAGCCAATCAGGCGCGATCTCCTGATCACCACTGTCGGTGGCGGCTGGCGACGATGACCCTGCCGGGTCCTGGGCAGAGGTAGTAGCGCTGATTCGATTGCCTCCCTCGGGCGCCGCGCCTTGCGCGGCCGCGGTTTGCGCGCCGATGGTACTGGGCGCCCGCGAAGAACGACAAGAGGCGGCAGACTGTGCGGGATCGTGAGCCCTCCGATTCGAATCGCAGTCGCCGGCACCGGGTACGGGACCCGGGCCCTGTCGGTCTACGGAGACCTGCAGGAGTTCGAGCCGGTCGGGGTCTGGTCACGGCGGGAGGAGCCGGCCAGGGAAGCCGCGCAAGACGCGGGGCTCGAGCTCGCCACCACTGACCTCGACGAGCTCCTGGACGCCGACGGACTCGAGGCGGTCCACGTCGCCGCGCCTGTCTTCATGCACAGCGACGTGGTCCACGCGGCGCTTGCGCGCGGGCTCCACGTCCTCTGCGAGAAGCCGGTGGCGCTCGACCTGGCCGAGGCCCAGGCCGTCGCCGCGGCCGTTGCGCAGGCGGGGGTGGTCTGCGCCGTCAACCTCACCCGGCGCTATCAGGACACGCGGCGGCGGCTGCTCGAGCTCACCGGTCAAGTCGTGGGCCGCCCGCGGCTCATCCAGGTCTCGCTCGTCCACACCGATCACGCGACCTCCGACGCGCGGCCATTCACCTGGGTCCAGGATGCCGAGCTCGGGGGCGGGCGCCTGCAGGGCTACGGCATCCACGACCTAGACCTCCTCCTGCTGGCCTTCGGGGAGGTGGACAGCGTCGCGGCTGCGCTGGACGTGCAGGTGACCGAGCGCCGCGACGGGGAGCGCTCGCGCCAGGTCACCGCGGACGACACCTACGCGCTCGTGCTCAGGATGCGTGAGGGTGGGCTCGCCACAGTCACGATGACCGCCACCGCGCGCCACGGCCGCGGTGATCTCGTGGAGCTGCACGGGGAGCGGGGCACCGTCCGCCTCGATGCCGAGCGCCGGCTGTGGTACGGCGGGGAGGGCGACGAGCTGCACTGCGAGGGACCGCTGGAGGCGGACTCGACGCAGGCCTTCGCTCACCTGGCGCGGAACTTCCACGGCGCCGTCCGCGAGGGGCGGTCACCGGAGCCGTCGCTGGACGAGGGACTGCGGCTCCAGGCTCTGATGGACGCCATCCACCG
>JBPCMT010000204.1:0-10903 GCA_051001995.1 Thermoleophilaceae bacterium | reverse complement strand
GTTCGCGAGGGCGGGACCGGGCGGCCTTTGAGGAGCTCGTGCGTCGTTACGCGGACCGCCTCTACGCGGTTGTGCTGCGGCTCTGCACGGACGCCCACGAGGCCGAGGAGGTCACGCAGGAGGCGTTCTTGCGGGCGTGGCGCGGCATCGAGCGCTTCGAGGACCGCAGCCAGTTCTTCACGTGGCTGTATCGGATCGGTGTCAACGAGGCCAAGCGCCGGTCGCAGCGCCGGCCTCCCGCCGGTCAGGTGCTCTCGCTCGACCAGGATCCCGTCGCCGAGGCACCCGATTGGAGCGAGGCTCCTGAGCTGCGCGCGGAGCAGGGTGACGTGCGCCGGGTCCTCGAGCAGGCGGTTCGTACGCTGCCGCCCGACTACCGCGCGCCGCTGATCCTCCGCGACGTCGAAGGGCTCAGCACCGCCGAGGCCGCCGCGATCATGGAGATCGGCGAGGCGGCGTTCAAGAGCCGGCTGCATCGGGCTCGCCTCGCGGTTCGCCGGGCACTCGACGAGTACTTCCTCGAGGCGACCGGCGAGGCGGGCTGATGCGTGCCTGGTGGAAGCGGCGCCGCTTCATGCGCGAGCACGCTTTCGCGTCTCCGCGGCTCTCGCACCATCTCGACGGTGATCTCGACGATGACGACGCGCACCGAGTCGCCGATCATGTCTCCCGCTGCCCGGAGTGTCAGCGCGTTCTGCGCACGCTCCGCCAGAGCGTGGAGAGCCTGTTGGGGCTGGGCGCCGAGGTCCCCGCCGGCGTCGCCGACCGGGTGATCGCCCGGCTTCGCGCGGCGGGTTGAGAGCGCCGTGGCGCCACTCAGTGGTAGAGGCCGATGACGGCGAGCAGGACGACGACGAGGACGCAGCCGCCGAAGAACAAAGACGCGTACCAGAGGCGCCGGAGATCCGCCTCCAGACTCGTCTCGTCCTCCGGCGGCCGGTCCCTGCCGCTCACGCCGCGGAGCGTGCCGTCGCTCCGAGCGGTGCGGGGGTACGCCGCGCGTGCGCCGTCTCGACGCGCTCCAGCGCCGACGCGAAGAACGGCACGAGCAGCAGGCCGTAGACCGCGTGGATGAACAGCTCGAACAGCTGATTCGGACCCTCCTGGAACCACTCGAAGAACACGCGCCCGAGGATCTGGAAGTTCACGAGGTATAACCCGATCCCGAACGCGAGCGCGCCGAGGAGGACCGCTCGCGGGCCCCGCAGCAGCGGGACCACGAGGGCGAACGCGACGCCGAACAGCGCCGACAGCGTCAGGTGGGTCACGAGGCCGACGCTGATGTTCTCCGGCGTCACCTCCGGTTTCTCCGTGAGGTTGAAGATGGTGGAGATGTCGAGCATCGGCGCAACCGCCGGCATGTCCTGGCTCGTCGCGAACGCCATGTTCGCGAGGAGGAACACGAGACCGGCGAACAGTCCGCCGATCACGCCACGCGAGACGCGTGACTCCAGTCCGTCGAGCAGTCCCCTGGCTTGCATACGGGTGTCTCCCTGTCGTTTGGCGAGTCGGCAGACTTCGACCCCCGGCGTCCCCGAACGGTTCAGCGTCAGGTGAACCGTCGGTGGGCGCCTCCGGTTCTCAGACCCTGGGCGCCCGAACGGCCTCGTTGATCGCCGATGCTCGACACCACCCTCCGCTCACATCTCACACCCCACCTCGACCGAGCGGCGGCCGTGCTCGACGCGCGCGGCGTGAGCCCGGGAGGAGTCACCGCGGTAGGGCTCCTCGTGGGGCTCCTTGCGTGCATCGCCGCTGCGCTCGGCGCCTGGATGCCGGCCCTCGCTCTCTGGCTGGCGAACCGAGGGCTCGACGGTCTCGACGGTGCGGTTGCGCGGCGGCGCGGGCCGACCGACCTCGGCTGATCGACTTCGTCGCGGACTTCGTCGTGTACGGCGGCTTCGTGGTCGGCGTCGCGATCGCGGTGCCCGACGCCCGCGTGGCGTGCACGGTCTTGTTGGCGGCCTACCTGCTCAACAACGTGGCGTTGTTGTCGTTCGGCTCGCTGGTCGAGAAGCGACGGCTGCCTTTCGGCGACGAGCGGTCGCTGCGCTTCACCTCCGGGCTGACCGAGGGCGCCGAGACGATCGTCGCCTACGCGGTCATCTGCGTCATCCCAGGGCAGGCGGCGGTCATCGCGTGGGTGTTCGCCGCCATGGTGCTCTTCACGGTCGCCCAGCGGCTCGTGCTCGCGCGACGCGTCCTCACCTGACGCGCGGCAGCCCCGGCGGCTCCTCGGCCGGCAACCGCCACAGGCGGTCGCGGGGAAGCTCGACGCGCACGCCTGCGCCGGCGGGCGGAGCCGCGTGAGGCGGAACGTGCGCCTCGAGCCGCTGCTCGCCGGCGTGCAGCGTGAGACGCACGTGCGTCCCCGCGTACACGGCTTCGCTGACGATCGCATGCAGAGGGCCTTCGTCCCCGACAGCGACATGCTCAGGCCGGATCGTGAACGCGACCGGGCCATCCCGACCGTCAGCCGGGACCCGATTTTCGCCGACGATCAGCTCGCCGCGCTCGACGACGCTGCGGAGGACGTTGGTCGCGCCGAAGAACCGGGCGACGGCCGCCGACGACGGGCGCTCGAAGAGCGTGTGGGGATCGTCGTGCTGGACGATGCGGCCCTCGAGCATGAGCGCGATCCGGTCGCCGAGCTCGGCGGCCTCGGCACGATCATGCGTGATCACGATCGTCGTGAGCGCCCGCTCGCGCTGGAGGCGGACGATGAGGCGCCGCAGGCCCTCGCGCCGGCTTGGGTCGAGGGCCGCCAGCGGCTCGTCGAGCAGGAGCAGCTGCGGCTCCGCGCACAGGGCCCGCGCCAGCGCGACGCGCTGCTGCTCACCGCCGGACAGCCCGCGGACGCCCCGGCCGGAGAAGCCGCCGAGGCCAACCTCGTCGAGGAGGGCCGCGGCGCGCTGACGACGCTCCAGCCGGCCCACCCTCGCGGCGCGGAGCGGGAAGGCCACGTTGTCGACGACGCTCAGGTGCGGCAACAGCCGGGGCTCCTGGAAGACCACGGCGACCTGGCGCCGATGCGAGGGAACGCCGTCCAGGGGCCGGTCACCCAGCGCGATCGATCCCGCGTCGAGCGGCTCGAGCCCCGCGATCGCGCGCAGCAGCGTGGTCTTTCCGGCGCCGGACGGTCCAACGAGCGCCGTCCGGGTCCCGGAGCCGACGATGAGATCGACGCCGCGGAGGATCGCGGCACCACCCGGAGAGACCTCGACACGCGTGCAGGTCAGCGCGCTCACAGGGGCGACCGAGCCAGCCGCGTCGCGACCAGCAGCGCGGCCACGGCGGGAAGAAGGAACAGGAGCGCGAACGCTGCGGCGGTCTGGGGGTCGGTGTTCACGAAGGGCAGCATCACGAGCGGGAGCATCGGGCGTCCGGCACCGACCGCCAGGCTCGAGCCGTACTGGCTCCACGAGACGAGGAAGCCGAGCAGGGCCGCGGCGCCGAGTGTCGGAGCTACCGATGGAAGCGTCACGCGCGCGAAGCGGTGGCCGGGGCCGGCGCCGTACGTCTGGGCCATCTCCTCCAGCGATGTGACCTGTGGCCCGAATCCGACAGCAGGACGACGATCACGTAGGGCAGGACGAACAGGAGATGCACGAGGACGAGTCCCGGGATCGTGCCGGACAGGCCGAGCCGGATGAACCACTCGCTCAGGCCGAACCCCGCGGCGTACGGCGGGACGAGCAGCGGCAGGGCCAGGATGAGGAAGACGGGGGCGGGGTGGCGCAGCCGGCGCTCCCCGAGGACGCGCGCCGCGGGCCATCCGACGAGGAGCGCCAGGCTCGTGGCGGCGACGGCGACGACGAGCGAGATCGTCAGTGCCTCCGCGGCGCGCGCGCCGCCGAAGGCGATGTCGAAGCCGCGCAATCCGAAGCGCTGCGGCACGAGACCGGGCGCCCTCCAGGCGTCGGCGAAGGCGCGGACCACGAGTGCCCCGAGCGGAACGGCGAACGCTGCCGCCACCGCCGCGGCCACGAGGCGTGACGGCCGGCGGTCAGGCACCCTCGGCCGTCCGCGCGAATCGGACCGCGACCGCCGCCAGTGCCACCGCGATCACGGTCGTGAGGACGAGCGTCGCGGCGGCGACCTGCTCGCCCGCGATGACGTCGCCCTGCGTGGCCTCGAACGCATAGGCAGCGAGCTCGTGGGTTGGTTCGGCCCCACTGCGAGCGGGACCTCGAACGCACCGACGACGAAGGCCAAGACGACGATCGTCCCGACCATGAGCGGGCCGCGGATCGTGGGCCAGATGACCCATCGCAAGCGTTGCCAGGGGCCGGCGCCGAGCATCGCGGCCGCCTCCTCGCGCTCGCTCAGGGACCGTCCCATGGCGGCAAGGAGCAGCAGCATCAGGAACGGCGTCTCCTTGTACACGTAGACGAGCACGATCCCGAGCCCCTGCCGATCGCGGATCAGCTCGACCGGAAGCCCGCCGACGATGCGCTCGGCCAGCCCGCCGGGCGCCAGCCACAGGACGGCGACGGCCGCGGCGAGGAGATGCGGAACCGGCACGGGCATGGTGGCGAGGGCGCGTATCAACGTCCGCGCCGTCGCAGCGCGCCTGCGAGGACGACCGCCAAGAGCACCGAGACGAGCGTCGACAGGAAGGCGACGCGCGCCGTGAGCAGCAGCGACTCGCTGAACGCGGGGTCTTCCAGCAGCTCGCGCCACGCATCCAGGCTGACGCCGCCGGCGAGCGGCGAGACACTCGTCCGGACGGCACCGGCGATGGCGCCCCCGAAGAGAGCGACGACGACGAGGAGTGCCGGGGCGAGTCGCGCCGCCGTCAGCCGCGCAGGATCTCGCGCACCCATCGCCGTTCGAGCTTCGGAACCTCGTCGGCCGGAAGCTCCTCGCGCGGACGTCCCAGGTCCTCGAGGAGATAGACGCTCGATCGCGCGCCCGCGAACCGTCGGCGTGCGCCGTCTGGCAGCCGGTCGACGTCGAGCACGGTCGGGTTGCCGAGCACGTCAGGGTCGGCCTTGGCGGCCTGCAGCCGCGGATCGAGCAGCAGGTCGGCGACGACCTTCGCGCCGGCCTGATGCGCCGCGTCGGCCGGAACCGTCACGAACGAGACGTTCTGGAGCGTGCCGTCGCGCATCACGAACGGTCGCGTGGAGCCCGGCATCTGGCCGCGGCGCGGCGCACGCCGGCCGACACGAAGTTGGCGTCGTACGACATGGCGAAGTCGACCTGGCCGTCGCCGAACATCCGTGTCAGCTCGGCCTCGGACTTCGGCAACGTCTCGCCGCGCCGCCACAGCAGCGGCCTGAGCTCGCGCAGATACCGGAAGGCCTCGTCCTCACCCTTGACCGCGACCACCTGACGGACGAACGCAGACCCCGTGAAGTCCGGAGGCGCCGGATAGGTCAACCGCCCCGGATGATCGCGCGCCCACGCGAGCAGCTCGTCGAAGCTCTGCGGCGGCTCGGCGACGCTGCGACGGTCGTGCGCGAAGACGAACGCGGCCCTGCTCCACGGCGACTCCTGGCCGTCGACGGCGACGCCGAAGTCGCGGGCGACACTCGGGTCAGCCCCGTCGACCAGCTTCGCGTTCGGAAGTGATCGCGCCCAGTCACGCAACCAGAGGCCCGCCTCCTTGCCCGCGGCGAAGTTCTCGCCGTTGATCCAGATCAGGTCGACGGCGCCGCCGGTGCGCTTCCCCGCCCGGCGCTGCGCGACGACGCGCTGCACGGCGTCCGCGGTGTCGCCCACAGGAACGCGCTCGAGCGTCACGCCGTGCTCTCGCGCCGCCGGGACGACCTGGTCGGGGGCGACGACAGTCGCGAGGCGTCCTTCAATGCCCGCGGGGGAGGCACGGCGTGGGAGGAGGTGCTCCGGGAGGCGATGACCCGAACGCAGGCCGAGGCGATTCAGGAGCCCGCCGAATCTTCGCCGGGCTGATCGCGCTCCAACCCGGCATGAAGCGACGCCTCTCCCGACTGCTCGCGGCACTGGCTGCGGGGATGGCTGCGACCGCGCTGCTGACTGGAGCGGTGCCGCTGCCAGACCCGGCGGCCGCGGTGGACGGGATCGACGAGACGCTCGGCGCGTGGACGATCGCGGTCGCGGCGGGCCTCGCGTTCGCGGAGACCGGCGCCTTCGTCGGGCTCGTCGTCCCGGGCGAGACCGCCGTCATCGTCGCCGGCGCCGTCGCTGGGCGGGGGACCGTCGACCGACTTCCGCTGCTCTTCGCCGTGTGGCTCGCGGCCGCGGCGGGCGACTCGGCGAGCTACTGGCTCGGCCGCCGCCACGGCCGCGGCCTGCTAGTCCGCCATGGCCCGCGCCTGCGGATCACGCCGCACCGGCTGCGGACCGTCGAGCGCCACTTCGACGGGGCAGGGGCGCGCACGATCGTCTTCGGCCGCTTCGTCGGACTCGTGCGTGCGGTCGCACCGTTCGTGGCGGGTGCCGCAGGCATGCCCTACCCCCGCTTTGTCGTCGCGAGCCTCGCCGGCACCGCCGCGTGGTCGGCGACGTTCGTGCTTCTTGGGTTCGGCTTCTCGAGGTCGCTCGACCGCGCCGAGGGCGTCGCCTCGCTGATCGCCGTGGTCGTTGTGGCTGCCGTAACAGCATGGTTGCTGGCCGTCGGACTGGGACGAAGAGCTCGACGAAGCGGATCGTGGCGCTGCAGTGCTCTCGACAGACGTTGAACCTTTTTCCAGATCCGTGGGTCTGTGGCGGGGTGGCCCACGATCCTTGCCCCCCGAGCCAGTCGCCTGTCATCGAAGCCGCCTTTCATGCGCTGAGCGAAGGGATCGTCATCCACGATGACGCGGGACGGGTCATCGCTTGCAACCCGGCCGCCGGTTTGCTCCTCGGGATGCGCGTCGATGAGCTCATCGGCGCCGGGCCGGGCTACGGCCTGCAAGCGCGGATGGGCGACGGCACGCTGCTCGACCGACCTAGCACGCCGGTCCTCCATGTCCTCGAGACCGGCGGAGCGGTGCGCCACCGCTTGCTGCGTGTCGTCCGGCCCGTTGATCGGCAGCCGCAGTGGCTGCGAGCGAGCTTCATACCGCTGCCGAGCCGAAGCCATGCCGGCGAGGGCGTCGTCGTCACGCTCGCTCCCGCCGGCGAGGGCGACGACGAGCTCGCGCGGATCGCTTTCATCGACCCACTCACCGGCGTCGCGAATCGCAGGTTGCTCGACGAGCATCTCGAACTCGCACTGGCGCGGGCCGAACGAGCCTCGAACCGCCTCGCTCTCGTCATGCTTGACGTGGACGGGCTGAAGGGTGTCAACGACACGCACGGGCACGCAGCCGGTGACGAGCTGCTCCGACAGATCGCGGCGCGGGTGCGCGACGAGATCCGAGCGTGCGACGTCGTCGGCCGTCCGGCCGGGAGTGACCCGCTGCTCGGCCGACAGGGTGGCGACGAGTTCGTGTTGCTGCTCGCCGACCTCGAGCACGAGCCGCAGGTCGTCTTCGAAGCGGTGCGCGAGCGGATCGAGGGCGCGCTCGCCGCGCCTGTCTCCCACGACTCGATCGAGCTGCGACCGAGCGTCAGCTTCGGCCTCGCTACATATCCCGACGACGGCACCAGCACGGAGGTTCTGATCGCGCATGCCGACCGGATGATGTACGGGATGAAGCGACGCTGATCACGCAGCTCACGCCTGGCCCAGATGCCGGCGCACGTCGTAGCGCCGCGCGTTGCGCGCCTCCGGCGGCCATTCCTCCTCGAGCTGGACGCCGAGGCCGTCCGCGATGCGGTTGACGTAGTTGAAGTACGCGACGACCTGGTTGAGATCGACGATGTCGCGGTCGGACAACCCCACGCCCCGCAGTGGCGTCAGGTCGCCCTCGGTCATCGCCGACGGATCGAGCGTCAGCTTGTAGGCATACGCGCAGAGGGCGCGGAGCCGATCGGGCAGTGCGTTGAGGTCGCGGAGACGACCGCCTCCGTCAACGCCGCGTCGCCGCCCTCACGGGTCAGCGCGGCGTCATGCTGGACCACTCAGTAGTGGCAGTCGTTCGCCGCCGAGACGGCCACGGCCACGGACTCGCGCTCGACCCGCGTGAGCCCGGACTCGCCGTATGATCGTCCGGTAGAGCGCGACGTGCGCACGGAGGACACGCTCGTTCGGGCTATGGGACGCGAGGACATTCGGCAGCTCGTCTCGCGGGGTGTCGACCCAGGTCATCTACACGTCTCCCTCTTCGCTCACCTTCTCGGAGTAGGCGACGAGCGTCGCTCCCGACACCTCGCCGACGATGTCGAGCAGCCCTGCCGCTCTAGCCGGCGAGCCGCACGGCACGCAGTTCCTGCGCGGGAACGTACCCGCGCTGGAGGACGAGCTTCCGTGCGACACCGAGCGCCAGCGCCTCGGCGGGGTCCGACGCATCGGCGTCGCGAACCAGCAGCAGCTCGGCGTCCAGAACACCGGCGAGGCGAGCGGCGGCAGCGCAACGGCTCGCGTAGCGCGGCGCGGCGAGCAGCTCCGCGACCAGTAGATGGATGCGCAGCCGCAGGTCCAGCGACATCCGCGCCGTCGAGAGCCGATCGTCGACGTGGGTGAGCAGGTCGGCGCTCAAGCGACGATTCGGGCGTCGGGCAGGAACGCTGCCAGTGCGAACCAGAATTGCTGGTCGCTGCGGACGGCCTTCAGCCGCTTGCCGCGCAGCGGGCCGTCGGTCGCACGGCCGGTGATGTCCCAGGTGCTCCGGGTCTGACGGTCGACGATCGCGTCGCCGCGGCGCTCGAAGTCGAGTGTCCGGCCCTCGAGGCGGCGGTCGAACGCGGCGCTCGTCCCGACGTCGTCGGACTCCGAGATCTTCGCGTCGTCGAGCGCCGAGGCCACGCCCGCCTTGAACATGACGGCGACCGGAGTCCCGGCCAAGTCGAACGAGGCGACGGGGTTCTTGCGCAGGCGCGAGAACGGGACGACAGCCGCGTCGTCGCCGATGAACACGGCGGCGACGCGCTCCTTCGCCGCCAGGCGCTCGTCCGTCTCACCCTCGAACAGGAACGGCTGCTGGTCGGGGGTGTCGTAGCCCTCGTAGGGGTTGTCGCCGTAGGTGCGCTCGAAGCCCGTGTCGCGCGAGAGGACGTCGCCCGAGGGGAGGCTCTCGCGGAAGTCCTTGAAGCTCAGCGTCTGTGACGCCAGGGCCCTGAGCCTCTTGTCGGTGAGCTCGCCGACGACCGCCTCGCCGGTCAGCTGCTGCCACCAGGACTCGGTCTGGCGGTCCCACATGACGAGGTCGGAGTTGCGCAGGTTGCCGGTCGTCCCGAAGGTCAGCTCGCGGCCGTCGAGCCGCCGGTCGAAGACCAGGGACGAGTTGCACAGCGGGCAGAACGTGACGGCGATCGGCCGTCCCGCGAGCTCGTCGTTGACGACCTCGTGCCACATCAGGATCTGGATCGGGTACGCGCGCGCCTGCCCGCCGAGCTCGACGACCAGCACCGGCTCGTTGTCGGCAAGCCACTCGTCCGCGCTCTCCTGCGAGACGAACTTCGGTTTGTCGATCGGCGGGATGCCGTCGCGTCCGGGGCCGCCGCTGGTGAACTCCGAGAGCGGGACGTTGTGGCGGGAGAAGTCGGTCTCCCATTCGGCGGTAGGGACGCGCAGGCCATCGGCGCCCGTGCTCTCCGCGCCGCCGCTCTCGCCCCCGCCGCCACGGCCTGCGTCTCCCGCGCCGCCGCACCCGGCGGCGACCAGGCCCAGGCAGGCCGCGATGAGGGCGAAACGGCGGCGCACCCTCGTCAGCTGCTCGCTTCGACGCGGGCCCGGAGGCTGTCGAGGCCGTCGCGATAGATCTGTGTGAACGTCTGCTCGAGCTCCGCGCTCGACGCCTCGGACTCGGGCTCGAAGTCGGCCGACCAGGTGACGTGGGAGTGGCCGTCATGGCCCTCCACCGCAAGCTTCGAGCGGTAGGACGCCAGCGGCATGGGCGCCTCGGTGATCTCGTAGACGTAGTAGCGCTCGGCGTCATTGCGCTCGACGATGCGCTCCTTCAGGTCGGCGCCGTCGACGGTCGTGCACGAGCGCTCTTCGCCCTCGACGTCGGACGAGGCGAGCGCGGGAAGCCACTGCGCGATGGCGCCGGGATCGCCGGCCACGGCCCACACGCGGGCGGGGGCGGCCGCGATGGTGACGGTCTCATGGATCTGGGTCATGACGGTGTGACCCGATGCGGGCGCCGGACGGTTCGTCAGGCGGCTCGCAGCTCCGCGGCATCGAGGCCTCCTGCGTGGAGCGTCTGCACGAGCTCCTTGAAGCCGCCGATCGGGCGTCCGTCGACCAGGATCTGCGGGAAGCTCTGCGCCTCGCGAGCGCCGCGCGCCCTCGCTCGTCCATCGTCAGGTCGATCTCCTCGAACGGGAGATGCTCGCGGCGCAGCACGGCCTTGGCGGCATGGCAGTAGCCGCAGGTGGCGGTGGTGTACATCTGGATCCGGGGCATGCTCATCCGACCTGCCCCGGAGGCGCGAGGATTCAGGGTTCCGCGGTCGCCGCGCCGATCAGCCGGCTGACGTGCTCGGCGATCTGCTCGGGAGAGTCCTCCTGGACGAAGTGCTTGCCAGGCAGACGCGTGACCCCGTCGACGCCGAGCGCGGCGCGCGCCTGCTCCCCGTGCCGGTCGGCGCGCAGTGCAGGGTCGTCCTCGCCCCACAAAACCTGCGCGGGGAACGAGCGGCGGGCAAGCGGCTCGAGGATGCGGGCCTCGAACTGCTCGGTGCGCTCGAAGCCGCGCATGATGCGCAGGAACGCGCGCCCGCCGTCGTCGCGCTTGAGCAGCGGGACGTAGGCGCGCAGCTCGGCGGCCGGTACGGGCGACGAGACGCCCTGAAGGCGCATGAGCCGCTCGAACGCGAACGGCTGCAGCGTGCGCAGGTAGAGCTCGCCGAGGCGGCGGCGTGCGAAGGGCTCCATCGACCAGGGGCGC
>JBPCMT010000203.1:0-8897 GCA_051001995.1 Thermoleophilaceae bacterium | reverse complement strand
GCGTCAAGCCGGTGCGAAAGGACGTGATCGCCAAGTGCTACGGAGGCGACGTGTCGCGCAAGCGCAAGCTGCTCGAGCGCCAGAAGGCCGGCAAGAAGCGGATGAAGCAGGTCGGCCGGATCGAGGTTCCGCAGGAGGCCTTCCTCGCGGTCCTCTCGCTGGGGGACGGCGACGCCCCCCGTCGCTCCTGAACTAGACTGCGGGCCCTCGGGGCGTGGCGCAGCCTGGTAGCGCGCACCGTTCGGGTCGGTGAGGTCCCCGGTTCAAATCCGGGCGCCCCGATTCTCAGGCTCTCGTCGCTGGCAATGCGCACGTTTGCGCCATGGCATGCGGGGTACTGGGCGAGCCGGGTGCACGGTCAGGGGTAGCAAGTGATCCGTGCACGTGGACGTCGCGTAAAACACGCTGAGCAAGGAAAACTGACCAGGGGTCGGGCGAGTCCCGGCGCCACCTCGATCCGAGGGGACACAGACGACATGGAAGACACGCAAGTCTCGACGCCTGAGCCGCGCCAGGTGATCGTCCCGAAGAAGGGCAGCGCCCTGCGCAAGCTCGCCGAGGACGACTCCTCGCGCAAGAAGTTCCTCAAGATGGTCGGCGGCGCCGGCGCAGCAACGTCGTTTGCGCTGCTTCTCGCCGCCTGCGGCGAAGACGAGGAGACCACGACCAGCGGCGGCGACACGACGGAGCCGTCGACGGACGATCCGCAGGCCGCCAGCAAGGACCTCGACATCCTGAACTACGCGCTCACGCTCGAGTTCCTGGAGGCGAAGTTCTACCAGGACGTCCTCAACAGCGATCTCAAGCCGCCCCAGGCGATCGCGGAGGCCGTTACGACGTTCGGCGAGCACGAGGCCGAGCACGTCGACGCGCTGACGGCGACGATCGAGATGATGGGCGGCACGCCGGTCGAGGACCCGATGGGGAACTTCGAGTCGGTCCTCACGGATCTCGACACGGTCCTGGCCACAGCGGCGAGGGTCGAGAACGTCGGCGCCGCCGCCTACCTGAACGAGGCGGCGGACATCCAGAGCCCCGAGGTTCTGGCCGCGGCGCTCTCGATCCATACCGTCGAGGCCCGGCACGCGGCGGCCCTGAACGACGTCGCCGGCCTCGACTTCACGGGCGGCGATCAGTTCGAGGGCAGCATCCCGGACGGCCCGTTCGCGAAGCCGGCCGACCGCGATACCGTGATGGCGGAGATCAAGCCGTTCCTGCCAAGCGGCGGCGGCGGAAACTAGCCCAGGACCAACCAGAGGAAAGGAAAGGGATTCGAAGATGAGCAATTCGAACCTGGTGGTCCCCGAGCTGGCCACCGTTGAGATCAAGGGGATGACGCGCAGTGCGTTCCTCCTCCGTAGCACGCTCGCGGCCGGCGCCGTCTACGGCGGTGCTGTCGTCGGGCCCTACGTCAAGCAGGCGTTCGCGCAGGGGGAGGGATCGTCCGGCGACATCGACATCCTCAACTTCGCGCTCACGCTCGAGTACCTGGAGTCGACCTTCTACCAGGAGGCGCTGCGCCAGGTGAACGGGCTCAGCGGCGATGTTCAGGCGCTCACCGAGCAGCTCGAAGCGGACGAGGCCGCGCACGTCGAGGCGCTCACGCAGACGATCTCCGACCTCGGCGGCAAGCCCGTCCCGGCCCCGGAGGTCGACTTCGGCGAGGGGTTCAAGGACGAGGACTCCTACCTGGAGCTCTCGCAGACGTTCGAGGACACCGGAGTCAGCGCCTACAACGGCGCCGCGCCGGAGATCCAGGCGACGGAGGTGCTTGCCGCCGCCGGCTCGATCGTCCAGATCGAGGGCCGTCACGCGGCGCTGATCCGCTTCACGCGCGGAGAGGAGCCGGCGCCGACGGCGTTCGACGAGACGCTCGACATGCAGGAAGTGCTCGACGCCGTCGAGCCCTTCATCGTCAAGGGGAACTGACACAAGTCCTAGTCGGGAGGCCACCCTCCTTCCTTTCGACTAGAGAGGGGCGCGGTCGCAGGAAGCGGCCGCGCCCCTCCTTCGTTCTGGCCCGGTCGCGCGCGGCGATCGACCGGAGCCCGCCGATCGCTCGGTAAGGTCTCGCGCCCGTGAGCGTCGACACCAGCAGGATCGGCAAGAGCTATCCGGCCTTCGAGTACGAGGTCGGCCGCGAGAAGATCCGCGAGTACGCGTCCGCGGTGGGAGAGGGCGCCCCGGTTCACCACGACCGCGAGCAGGCGTGCGGCGCGGGCTTTCGCGACGTGGTCGCGCCGCCGATGTTCTGCGTCGTCTACTGCGCGGGCGCGATGGCGCCCGCGGTGCTCGACCCCGCGATCGGGATCGACTTCGCGCGGCTGCTGCACGGGGCCCAGGAGTTCGTCTGGAGCGAGCCGGTCTGCGCCGGCGACGTGATCCGCACCAGCGTGAACGTCAAGGACATCTACGACAAGGGCCCCAACGCCTTCTACGTGTTCGAGTCACGCTCCACCAACCAGGACGGAAGCGAGACCGCGCGAGGCACCTGGACGAACATCGTCCGGGGCGGGTGAAGATGCGGGCCGGCGAGCGCATCCCCGAACTGGCGGTCACGCCCGACCGCTACGTGCCCCACCGCTACGCCGGCGCGTCCGGGGACTTCAACCCGATCCACATCGACGCCGAGTTCGCGCGCGCGGTCGGGCTTCCGGGCAACATCCTTCATGGACTCTGGGGAATGGCCCAGGTGGCGCGCGCGAGCGTGGCCTCGGCGGGCGGAGACCCCCGCGCGCTGCGGCGGCTATCGGTCCAGTTCCGCGGCATGGGCGTGCCGGAGCAGGAGGTAACGGTCTCCGGGACCGTGCGTGACCGAAGCGACGGCCGGATGGTGCTCGACGTCGTGGCCGAGCAGGCCGGAAACCAGATCATCCGCAACGCGGAGGCCGAGCTCGAGCTCTCCTAAGGCTCTGAGGCAGCCTCTTCACGGAGCCGGAGCTCCCATGAGCCACAATTGGGCCATGGAGCTCACCGACAGACAGGCCGCCGTCCTCCGCAAGGTGGTGGAGAGCCACATCGCGGGCGGCGGGCCCGTGGCATCGCAGTGGATCGCGGCGCAGGCGGACGTCGAATGGGGGCCGTCGACCGTCAGGGCCGAGCTCGCCCGGCTCGAGGACGCCGGACTGCTCCAGCACCCCCACACCTCGGCCGGCCGCGTTCCCACCGACCGCGGCTACCGCTTCTTCGTCGACGAGCTGCTGGATCGCGGCGTCCTGCCGGCCCCTCCGGCGCGCCTGCGCGTCGGCGCGATCCGGCGCGAGGTCGATGAGGCGATGCGAACCACCACCGAGCAGCTCTCGCAGGTCACCGACATGCTGGCGATCGTCTCGGCGCCGCCGATCGCCACCACCACCATCCGCCGGATCGAGGTGCTCCAGCTCCAGCCGCAGGTGGCGATGGTTGTGGTCATCACCTCGACCGGGGGGGTCACCAAGCGCGTCCTCTCCTACGACCGCGCGCTCGACCCGGGCCTCGTGGACTGGGCCGGCAGCTACCTGAACGAGGCTCTCGGCGGCATTCGCCTCGGCGCCAGGATGCTCCAGGGCAAGCTCCAGGATCCCGGGCTCAGCGCCGCTGAGCGCGACTTCCTGGCCACGCTCGCGCCGGCGTTCACCGAGCTCGCCGCGACCGCCGAGGAGAGCCTGTACGTGGAGGGTGCCTCGCGCCTTCTCGCCGAGGAGCGCTTCCAGGAGCTCTCGCAGCTGAGCGACCTGATGCGCGTGCTCGAGCGGCGTGTGGCGATCCTGTCGCTGCTCCGGGGCGCGCTCGAGGAGTCGAGCGTCTACCTGCGGATCGGGCGCGAGCACGAGGCCCCCGAGCTTCGCGAGCTGAGCCTCGTGGCGGCCAACTACGGCCTCGCCGGGCGCAACCTCGGGACCGTCAGCGTCCTGGGTCCGATGCGGATGGACTACCCGAAGGCGATCATCTCGGTGCGCGCCGCGGCAGCCGAGCTCTCGCGCGTGGTCGGCGACGTCTACGACGAGTGAGGTGCGCCGGGAGATGAACAGCGACCCGTACGAGGTCCTGGGGGTCGCGCGCGACGCCTCCGAGGGCGACATCAAGAAGGCGTTTCGCCGCGTCGCGCGGGCGCTGCACCCCGACGTCAACCGCGACGACCCCGACGCCGAGGAGAAGTTCAAGGAGGCCGCGGAGGCGCACGAGATCCTGTCCGACCGCGAGCGCCGCGCGATCTATGACCGCTACGGACACGAGGGGCTGTCCTCGCGCGGCTACGAGCCGGACTTCTCGGGCTTCGGCACATTCGCCGACATCTTCGACGCGTTCTTCGGCGGGGCGGGCGCCGCCTTTGGACGGTCCGGCTTCGGTCGCTCGGCGGTCCAGGGCGGCGACGTGGGCGTGTCCGTGGAGGTCGCCCTCGAGGACGCGGCCACCGGGACCACCGTGGACGTTGAGTACGACGCCGTGAGCGCCTGCGAGCGCTGCAGCGGCAACGCCGCGGAGCCGGGCACGCCGATCGAGACCTGCGGCCGCTGCGGCGGAGCCGGCCAGGTGCGCACGGTCACTCGGTCGGCCTTCGGGCAGCTGGTGCGCGCCCAGGCCTGCGACGCCTGCGGAGGCGAGGGGAAGCTCGCGAGGACGCCGTGCAGGCGCTGCGGCGGGCGCGGGCGCGAGGCGGCACGCGCGGCGCTCAGCGTCGACGTGCCCGCGGGGATCGCCGACGAGCAGCGCATTCGCGTCTCGGGTAGCGGGCATGCGGGAGAGCGCGGCGGGCCGCCCGGCGACCTGTTCGTGCTGGTGCGCATCACGCCCGACGAGCGCTTCGTGCGCGACGGCAACGACCTCGTGACCGTCGTCGACGTGTCCGCTCCGAACGCCGCGCTCGGCGCCACGCTGACGGTTCCCACGCTCGACGGCGACGAGCAGATCGAGGTCCGCCCGGGGACGCAGCCGGGCACCGTGATCAGCCTCCGCGGGCGCGGGATGCCCTCGCTTCGCCGGGGCGCGCGCGGCGACCAGCGCGTCGTCGTAAATGTCGTCGTGCCGCGCCACCTGACCGACGAGCAGCGCGGGCTGGTCGAGCGCCTCGCGGAGTCGCTGACCGATCGCAACCTCGCCGATCGCGAGGAGGAGTCGCTCTTCTCGCGCGTCCGCCGGGCGCTTCGCTGAGCGTTCCGGGCGCGTGATCCGCCTGGCGATCCGGGCCCCGTCGGAGGCCGCGGAGCGGGTGCTCGGGGAGCTGCTGGAGTTGGCGCCGTCGGGCGTCGAGCAGGTCGACGGCCGGGGCTTTGTCGAGTACGCCGTGTACGGCGCGCCGGGTGAGCTCCCGTCGCTGCCGTCCGGCTCGGCTCGGCTAGGCGGAGTCACCGTCGAGGTTCGCGGCGAGGAGGTCCCCGACGACTGGTCCGAGCGCTGGAAGCGATTCCACGGGGCCGTCCTGCTCGGAGGGCGCCTCTACGTGCGTCCGCCGTGGGAGCGACCGGCCGTCCGGCCCGGCGTCGCCGAGGTCGTGATCGATCCGGGGCAGGCGTTTGGCACCGGCACGCATCCCACCACGCGCATGTGCCTCGAGCTTCTGCTCGACCTCGATGCGCATCGCTCGCTCGCCGACCTCGGCTGCGGCTCCGGGGTGATCGCGATCGCCGCCGCGAAGCTCGGCCTCGACCCTGTCGTGGCCGTGGACGCGGACGGCGCCGCGATCGAGACGACGCTCCGAAACGCGCGCGCCAACGGCGTCCGCCTCGCCCGCATCGAGCGACTGGACCTCCGCCGGTCGCCGCCGCCCGGTGCCGACGTGGTGGTCGCAAATCTGATGCGGCCCCTGCTCCTGCGCCTCGCCGAGTTGATCGAGGCGCCGCCGCGCGCCCTGATCGTCTCGGGGCTGCTCGCCGAGGAGGCCGACGAGGTGGCCGCGGCGTTCGCGCCGCTCGCCGAGGAGGCCCGCCTCACGCGTCAGGGGTGGAGCGCGCTGCTCCTGGGTCGCTGACTCCGGAGGGTCAGGCGGCGCCGCGCAGGGCTGCCGCCTCTGGCAGCGTGGCGAGGCGGCGGAGAGCGGTCGTCTCCAGCTGGCGGATCCGCTCGCGCGTGAGCCCGAGCGCTCGCGCCGTCTCGTCCAGCGTTCGCGGGTGCTCGCCCCAGAGGCCGTGGCGTAGCTCGATCACCCGCCGGTCACGGTGGGGGAGGTTGTCGAGCGCATCGCGCAGCGCCGCCTGCGTGAAGTCGTCGGCCACGCGGTCGAGCGGCGACTCGGACTCCGTGTCGGGAATCAGGTCCCCGAGCTCGACGTCGCCGTCCTCTGAGACCGGCCGGTGGAGCGAGACGGGCGCCCGGGCGTTGCGGTGCGCGTCCTCGACCTCCAGCTCCGTCAGCCCGGTGGCCTGCGCCAGCTCCGACACCTCGGCATCGCGCCCCAGCGCGCCGGCGAGCTCGCGCTCGGCGCGCGCGACCTTCTTCATGTGGTCGGCCACGTGCACCGGAATCCTGACCGTGCGGGCCTTGTCGTCGATCCCGCGCGCGATCGCCTGTCGGATCCACCAGGTCGCATAGGTCGAGAACTTGAAGCCCTTGCGGTGGTCGAACTTCTCGACCGCCCGGATCAGGCCGATCGTGCCCTCCTGGATCAGGTCCGAGAACGGCAGGCCGAGCCGGCGGTAGCGCTTGGCGATCGAGACGACCAGGCGAAGGTTCGCGGTGACCATTCGCTCCTTCGCGGCGAGGTCTCCGCGCTCGATCCGGCGCGCCAGCTCGAGCTCCTCCTCGGCCGTCAAGAGTGGCTCCCTGCCGAGCCCGCGCAGAAGCGGCTCGACCTCCTGGAGCTCGGCTCGATCGACCATCGGCGCCACCGTAGGCGCCGGTGCTAAAGCGCCGCTAAGCGGCGTGCCGCCGGACGCCGACCGATACCCCGCGATCCACGCAGCGCGCCGAGTTACTAGCCTCGTCGTTCATGGTCGAAGGTCAGCCACCGGACAGTCGCCGATGGTCCTAGCGGTAGCAGTGTTCGCGATTGCGCTCGGCGTGATCGCCTCCGAGCGGTTGCACCGCACGGCCGTCGCGCTGCTCGGCGCCGCGCTCGTCGTGGTCTCGCACACGATCGATCAGGAGGAGGCCGTCGCGGCGATCGACTTCAACACGATCGGGCTGCTCGCGGGGATGATGTTGATCGTCCGGTTGACCGAGCCGACCGGCGTCTACAACTACCTCGCGATCAGGGCGGGTCAGCTCTCGCGCGGGCGGCCACTTGTCCTCGTGGCCGCGCTCGCCGGGACAACGGCGCTCCTCTCGGCCTTCCTCGACAACCTGACCACGATGCTGCTGATCGTCCCGATCACCTTCCTGCTCGCGGACACGCTTGACATCCGACCGATTCCGCTCGTGATCATCCAGATCATCGCGTCGAACATCGGCGGCACCGCGACGCTGATCGGCGACCCGCCGAACATCCTGATAGCGGGGGCGACCGACCTGTCCTTCCTCGACTTCATCGTGAACCTGGCGCCCGTAGCCGCGGTCACCTTCGTCGCCGTCACAGGCTTGCTGTACCTGGCTTTCCGCAGAAGCTTTCGGATCGATCGGGAGGCGCGACGACGCGTCATGTCGCTCGACGCCTCCCGATCGATCGAGGACCACGACGAGTTGAGGAGGACGTTGCCGATCGCCGTGCTGACGATCCTCGCGTTCTTCGTGCAGGGCGCGATCGGGATCGAGCCGGCGACGGTCGAGACCACCAGCGCGAAAGTGATGCTGCTCGTCACCCGCCAGAGCCTCGAGGAGGCGCTGTCGGGCATCCAGTGGGCGACGTTGTTCTTCTTCCTGGGCCTGTTCGTCATGGTGGGGGCGCTCGTGGAGACCGGAGCGATCGGCGAGGTCACGGACGCAGTGGCCTCGGTGACCGGCGGTGACCGCTCGGCCGAGCTGCTCGGGATCACCTGGGTGGCGGCGGTCGGCTCGGCGTTTGTGGACAACATCCCGTTCACCACGGCGATGATCCCGGTGGTGGAGGAGCTTCGCGGCGACTCCGGAGACAACGCCTACTGGTGGGCGCTGTCGCTTGGCGCGTGCTTCGGCGGCAACGCGACGCTGATCGCCGCCGCGGCGAACGTCGCCGCGGCCGGCATGGCCGAGCGAGCCGGACGCCCGATCGGCTTCGTCCAGTTCCTCAAGGTCGGCGTCCCGGCGACGCTGCTCTCGATCGCGATCGCCACGCTCTACATCGCGATCAGGTACCTGTGACGCGGCGGCTCGGCATCGCTACCGTCCCGACTCAATGAACAGAGGCCGCGGTTGACGCCTAGCACGATTGGAGACTTGACAGCGCGCGAGGTCCCGTTGCTGCGGGAGGACGACCAGGTGCTCCCGGCGGTGAAGCGGATCATCGAGACCGGCGTCCCCGCGCTGCCGGTGGTGGACGGGGACGGCAAGCTCGTCGGCATCTTCGGCGAGCGCGAGTTCATCAACGCGATCTTTCCCGGCTACATGCGCGAGCTGCACTACGCGGCGTTCGTGACCAAGGCGACCGACGAGCTGCTGGAGAAGCAGGTGGGCTGCGCGTCGGCGCCCGTCGCCCGCTACATGAACACAGAGCACGTGGACGTCGGCGCCGACTACTCCGATGCCCAGCTCGCGGAGACGTTCATGCACCACCGCGTCCTGATCGTCCCGATCGTGGACGGGGGACGGGTGATCGGCGTGGTGACCCGCTGGGACTTCTTCCGAGCCCTGGCCGAGCGCCTCCCCGCGTAGGGGTCACCACGGCCCGATGAGCGGCCTTCCCGTCGCGGCCGCCACGGAGGTGGCGGACACCCTCCTGGTGCTGTTCCTCGCCCTGCTCGCGGCCAAGCTCGGCGACGAGCTCTTCAAACGGATCGGTCAGCCGGGGATCGTCGGGGAGATCCTGGCGGGCGTGCTGGTCGGTCCGTCCGTGCTCGGGCTCGTCGAGG
>JBPCMT010000202.1:0-10864 GCA_051001995.1 Thermoleophilaceae bacterium | reverse complement strand
CCCCGGCCATCGTCCGGCGCAGCTTCTCGAGCCCGAGCCGCATGCGGCCCTTGACGGTCCCCACCGGCATGTCGAGCATCGAGGCGATCTGCATGTGCGTGAAGCCGCCGAAGTACGCGAGCTCGATCACCCGGCACTGCTCGCCTGGAAGCCCGTCCAGCGCGGAGCGCACGGTGCGCGCCTCGTCGCGGCGCACCACCTCGACCTCGGTCAGCTCGGCGGCCTCCTCGCGCTCCTCGAGCCCCTCGGCGCTGGCGCGCCGCCGCTCGTGGACGAGGTTGCGGCGCAGTGCATCGATCGTGCGGTGGTGGACGATGCCCAGCACCCACGTGCGCACGCTTCCGCGCTCGCGCTGGTAGCGCGACCGGCTGCGCCAGATCGACAGGAACGCCTCCTGGGTGATGTCCTCGGCCACGACCCGGTTTCCGACCATCCGGTAGGCGAGCGAGAACGCGGGGCCTCCGTGACGGTCGTACACGATCTCGAACGCGCGCGGATCGCCGTCCTGCACGAGCTGCATAATCTCCTCGTCGGCGAGTCGCTCGATGTGGGTGGAAGTCATCTCCTCGATGCTTTCGATCGTGTGCCCGGCAGCCCGCCCAGCCTGCTCCGCGCCCGGCCACGGGCAACCAAACATGCCGTCCAGGGTAGCTCGTAGCATTCGGGGCGAGCGGATCAGTGGTGATCCGCATAGGGTCCGTTTGCCGAAGCAACCGGTACCAACCGACCAGGAGGTTCATTCGCAGATGTCTACACGCTCACCCGCACAGCTGTTCTGTCTGGTGTTCGGCGTCGTACTGGTGGCCGCAGGGGTGCTTGGCTTTTTCGTCGAGGCGAGCTTCGACATCCAGGAGAACGTGCCGAGGGAGACGCTCATCCTGTTCGACGTCAACGGCTGGCACAACGTCGTCCACCTCGCAAGCGGGGCGATCCTGCTAGCCGTGGCCGGCAGCTACGCGAGGGCACGCTCCGTCGCGATTGGCTTCGGAGCGGTGTACGCCGTGATCACGATCGTCGGGTTCATCGCCGGTAACGACGGCACGATCCTCAGCCTGATCCCGATCAACACCGAGGACAACATCCTCCACATCCTGATCACGGTAGCCGCGATCGGCGCGGGGCTCGCCACGCCCGCCCACCCGACCCCGACGACGACCACGACGGCCACCGCGTAGCACGGCGGCAGCCCAGAGAAGTACGGTCCCGGCGAGATGAGGTCCGGTCCGCGGTCACCTGCGCAGATCTACGCCCTGGTTCTCGGGGTGGTGCTGGTGGCCGCGGGCATCGCCGGGTTCTTCTGGGAGACGAGCTTCGCGACCGGCACGAGCGCCGGCGTGGAGCAGGACTTCCTGCTCGGGGTCCTCGCCGTCAACGGGTGGCACAACGTCGTGCACCTGGTGTCGGGTCTCATCGCCCTCGCGGTGGCGAGCAGCCACGCGGGCTCGAGGCTCTTCGCCCTCGGCTTCGGCGCCGTCTACGCGCTCATCGCGCTGCTCGGCTTCGTGGCCACCGAGAACGACGCCCTGATCGGGCTTCTCGCGATCAACCTGGAGGAGAACGTCCTCCATGTGCTGATCGCCATCGCCGGGATCGCCGCGGGGCTGGCCACACCGGCCGAGCCGCGGCCGGCGGCGGCGGCGGCCTGACGGCGCCGGACGGTCAGATGGCCGATCCCACAGCCCGGCTAGCGGCGAAGCCTGCGGCGGACCTGGCCCGAGACCTCGCGCGCGCTGCGGTCGAGCGCCCTGAGCCTCCTGCCGCCACGCCGCCGGTGCTGCTGGCGCGCGCGGACGAGGACGAGACCGCCCGCGGCCGCGCCGCCGATCACCACCGCTCCGACGGGTCGCACCCAGTTGCGTGGGTCTCGCATCGATCGAAGCTCCCAGTCCGCCAGCTCGCCGGCCGCGGCGTCGGTCAGCTCTGCGAGCGCCTCCTCGAACCGGTCCGCGAGCGGGCCCGGTGGGTCGACGGGCACCAGCGCCGAGCGCAGCAGTCGCTCGACCTCGCTCATCGCTGACCTTCCTTCAACCGCCCGCCGAGCTGCCTGATGGCCCGATGAATCAGGACCTTGGTGGCGCCCTCCGACCGTCCGAGGGCGCGGGCGATCTCGCGGTTGTCCATGTCCAGCGCGAAGCGCATGATCAGCGCCTCGCGGCGGTCGTCCGGTAGGTCCGCCACCCCCTCGAGGACCCGGCCGAGCTCCTCGCGCTCCTCGACGAGCTCGTCGGTGCGACGAAGGTCCGAGAGGGTCGCGGCGTCGTCCAGCGGAGTCTGGGGGCGCCGCGAGCGGTCGCGGTAGTAGTTGGCGGCCAGGTTGTGCGCGATGCGGATGAGCCAGGGCCGCAGCGGGCGCCCGTCGGACTCACGGCGTGCCCGCTCGAAATGGCGGTACGCCTGCAGGAACGTCTGCTCGGTGAGGTCCTCGGCGTCGTGGTGGTTGCCGATCCGGTAGTAGGAGTAGCTGTAGACGTCGCGCAGGTGGTCGCGGTAGAGCTCGGTGAACTCGCGGTCGAGCGCGCGCTTGCACGCAGCGCGGGTGTCCTCCACGGACGGAGCCTATCCCCGCGCCCCGCGAGCGCGATGGCCACTGAGCCGCTGTGATGCCTGCTGCTACCCACGCGAAGGGTCTCGGTTACTCGCCGTCGCGCGCCGGTCGCCGCAACCGGCCGCCCGCGGGTAGGCTGCGCCCGTATGACGATGAAGCGCAGCCTCGGCGGCGCCCTCGCCGGCACGGTCGCGGCGGGAATCTGGGCGGCGCAGCAGCCGCTCGACCAGCGCGTCTTTCGCAGCGGCTACGACGATGTGGAGCTGCTTGGCAAGGCGATCACCCGGGAGCGCGAGTGGCCGTTCGTCGGCCTCGCCCTCCACGTCCAGAACGGCGCGGCGCTGGGCGCCGTGTACGCCCAGCTGAAGCCGTTCCTGCCGGGCCCGCCGGTCGTCCGCGGTGTGCTCGCCGGCATCTGCGAGCACGTCGCGCTGTGGCCGCTCACCAGGTTGGTGGACACCTATCACCCCGCGCGACGCGACCTCGAGCCGCTCGCCGGGAACGCGCGCGCGTTCGCTCAAGCGACCTGGCGGCACGTCCTCTTCGGCGCGCTGCTCGGCCTGATAGAGCACCGGCTCAACGCCGACCCCGGCGCCGAGCCGCCCCCGGTCCCGGTGTCCTCGAACGGGCACGGGGACATCGAGGTGGCGGCCGGCGTAGCCTGATCGGCGAAGCGGCGCCCGCCTAGCTCAACTGGCAGAGCACTTCACTTGTAATGAAGAGCGTCTCGGTTCGAATCCGAGGGCGGGCTTTCGAGTCGGCGCCGAGCGCGTCTACAGCAGCACGGTGCGCGAGTCGAGGTGGGCGCCCACCTTGCGCTTGACGCGCTGGAGCGCGTTGTCGACTGTCTTGGTGTCGCACGCGAGCTGCTCCGCGATCGCCTCGTAGGAGTTGCCGTCGAGGTAGAGCGACAGCACCGAGCTCTCGAGCTCCGACAGGACGCTCGACAGGCAGGCCACCAAGCTCTGGAGCTCCTCCGTCGAGATGACCTGGTTGGCCGGGTCGTGCGTCGTCGGTCCGGGAAGGATCTCGTCGAGCGTCGATTCACCCTCCCCGGCCGCAGCCGGCGCCTGCGAGAACGACACGTACTGGTTGAGCGGCGTGTGCTTGTTGCGCGTGGCGGTCTTCACCGCGGTGATGATCTGCCGCGTGATGCAGAGCTCGGCGAAGTTGCGAAAGCTGGACTCACGGTCTGAGCGGAAGTCCCGCACCGCCTTGTACAGCCCCACCAGCCCCTCCTGGATGAGGTCGTCGGAATCGCCCCCGATCAGGAAGTACGAGGACGCCTTGAGCCGCACGAAGCCGTGATAGCGACGCACGATGCGGGTCATCGCGTCCGCGCGCCCCTGCTTGGCGAGAGCGATCAGGTACTGATCATCAAGCTCAGGTGAAGCTTGAGTGCTTGCCCCGGCGAGTGAGAGAGGTGAGTTGATAGCCACGATGTACTCCTTCCGGGCCCGGAACCGGGCCCGTCGAGTTCGTGGCGCACCTACCTCCCCTGGTGGCGCCCCAGCGGCCGAGCCGTCGCTGTAAAGCTCAGGTCCAGCCTTATGTGACCGCGATTATGACGCCTCATCGGACGCTGTCAACCCCGGCGCGACGCTGCAAGATTCCGTACAGCAGCGCGGCGGCGGCCGCCGATACGTTGAGCGACCCCACGCGGCCGCGAACCGGCAGCGCCACCAGCTCGTCGCAGGCGGCAGCCACCCGCGGACGGATGCCGCGCCCCTCCGAGCCGAGCACGAGCACGACCCTGCCGCGGTAGTCGGGCCGATCGTAGGGAACCTGCGCCGTGGCGACGGCTCCGTAGGACCAGGCTCCGCGTCGCTTCGCCCGCTCGACGAAGTCGGCCAGGTTTCGGACGCGCGCCACCGGAAGGTGCTCAACCGCTCCGGCCGACGCGCTGCAGACCGCCGGCGTCACCGCGGCGGAGCGCCGCTCCGGCACGACGACTCCGGTCGCCCCTGCGCACTCCGCCGCGCGGCATACGGCCCCGAGGTTGTGCGGGTCCTGCACCTCGTCCAGGCAGACCACGAGCGCGTCTTCGGGCACGAGCAGCGCGTCCTCGCTCGCGTACGGGTAGTCGCCGGCGTCCGCGCACACCCCCTGATGGTCCGGCGAGCCGCAGAGCCGCTCGACCGCCTCAGCGGAGCCGACGCGCTCGACCTCGACCGCGCCCTCCGCCCGCTCCGCCTCTCGCACGAGCCGGTCGACCTCGCGCCCGTCGCCGGTGACCCAGACCCGTGTCACCCGGCGCCTTCCGCGCAGCGCCTCGCGCACCGGGTTGCGCCCGTAGACGATCACCGGCCGCTCACCCGCGCCTGAGAAGTCGCGGGCCGTCCGGCGTGTCCCTCACCTCCCAGCCGCGCGCCTCCAGTGCCTCCCGGCGTGCGTCGGCGGTCGCGAAGTCGCGCTTTGAGCGCGCGGCCTCGCGCTCGTCGAGGAGGCGCTGTGCCTCGTCGTCGGGCGCCTCGGCCTCGCGCTCCGCCAGGCCCTCGAGCCCGATGGTCCAGAGCAGGTCCCAGAGCCCCGCCCGACCCACCACCTCCCCGGCGTCGAGCCGCCTGTTGCCCTCGGCGACCCAGTCAAAGAGCGCCGCGCGGGCGGCCGGCGTGTTGAAGTCGTCGGCGAGCGAGCCGTAGAAGCGCTCGGCGAAGGCAGGAAAGCCGGGCGGGTCCTGGTCATCGGCGCCGGCCCTGCGCGCGAAGTCGCGAATCCGCTCCACGGACCGCCGCGCCTCCTCGAGGGCGTCCGGCGAGAAGGCGAGCGGGCGACGGTAGTGGCCACCGAGGAGGTACATGACGACGGCGTCGCGGCCGAAGCGATCGAGCGCCTCGCCGAGCAGGTGGACGTTGCCCTCCGACTTCGACATCTTCTCCGCGTCGAGCTCGACCATCCCGTTGTGCATCCAGATCCCGGCGAGCGGCCGGCCGCGCGCGGCCTCGGTCTGGGCGATCTCGTTCTCGTGGTGGGGGAAGACGAGGTCGAGGCCGCCGCCGTGGATGTCGAACTCGAGCCCGATGATCGACTCCGCCATAGCGGAGCACTCGATGTGCCAGCCGGGGCGGCCCTCCCCCCACGGCGCGGGCCAGGAGGTGTCCTCCCCCGGCTTGCGCGCCTTCCAGAGCGCGAAGTCCTGGGGGCTCTCCTTGAGGTCCGCGCGCGCCTCGTCGCCCTCGGACTGGATCATGTCCTCGAGCGCGCGGTTGGAGAGCTTGCCGTAGCCCGGAAAGCTCGCCACGCGGAAGTAGACGTCGCCGCGCGCCGCGTAGGCGTTCCCGGACTCGATCAGCGCTGCGATCAGGCTCACGATCGCGTCGATCGCCTCCGTCGCCCTCGGCTCGTGGTCGGGACGCCCGAGCCCGAGACGGTCGGTGTCGCTCACGTAGCGCTCGGTCATCGCGCGCGCGAGCGCCTCGCTCGCCACCTCCTGCTCGCGGGCGGCAGCGTAAATCTTGTCGTTGACGTCGGTCACGTTCTCCACGAGCGTCACCTCGTGCCCCTCACGCTCGAGGAAGCGCTTGAGCAGTGCGAACAGCACGAACGGCCGCGCGTTGCCGATGTGGATCGGCCCGTACACGGTGGGCCCGCACGCGTAGACGCGCACCCTTCCCGGCTCGCGCGGTGCGAGCGGGCGCACGCGCCCCGAGAGCGTGTCGTATATGCGTACCTCGCGCACGCGGGGCGGCTACCCGTCGCGATCGATCCGCTCGACCGTGGCGATCGCCTGGGCGGCGATGCCCTCGCCCCGTCCGACGAACCCGATCCCCTCGCCGGTGGTGAACTTGACGTTGACCTCGAGCCGTGGCACGCCGATCGTCCCGGCCAGCGCGGCGCGCATAGCGTCGCGGTGCGGGCCGAGCCGGGGACGCTCGAGCATGACCGTCGAGTCGACGTGGCGGATCGTCCAGCCGTGGTCCTCGAGGAAAGTGCACACCTGGCTCAGGAGCATCAGGCTGTCGGCGTCGCGGTAGCGCTCGTCGGTGTCGGGGAAGTGCTGTCCGATGTCGCCGAGCCCGGCCGCGCCCAGCAGCGCGTCGATCACCGCGTGGGTGAGGACGTCGGCGTCGGAGTGGCCCTCCGGCCCGTGCTCGGCGTCCTCGATCTCCACGCCGCCGATCACCAACCGCAGACCCTGCGCGAGGCGGTGGGAGTCATAGCCCAGGCCGGCGCGCGCGCTCATCCGAGCGGCTCCAGCCGGCGCCGGCGGCGCTCGAACACCACGATCTCCTCGACGTCGAGCGACCGCAGCAGCGCGACCGCCTCGTCGTAGCGGTGGCCGAGCTCGTCGGGCACGTGAGCGTCGGAGGAGAGTGCGACCTGACACCCCGCCTCGAGGCACATCTCGAGGAAGGGCCGCGCGGGATAGATCTCGGCCGCCGGCTTGCGTAGCCCGGCGGTCGAGACCTCGATCGCCACGCCCGACTCGACGATGCCCTCCATCGCGCGATCGTAGAAGCGGCGGAGGTCGCCGGCCGGGAGCGGCCGGCGCTCCCCCCACACCTTCACGAGGTCGGGATGAGCAAGCACGTCGAAGAGCCCGCTGCGGGCGGCCTCGCCCAGCGAGTCGAAGTAGTGCCCCCACACGGCGTCCGGATCGGCGGAGCCCCAGACGTCGTGCTCGCCCTCCATGTCCACCGCCGAGTCGCGCAGGAAGTGCACCGAGCCGAGGACGTAGTCCCACTCGCGCCCCTCGAGCAGCGCGCGCATCGCCTCCTCGCGGCCCGGGACGAAGTCCGCCTCGATCCCGAGCGCGAGGTCGGTCTCCTCGCGCACGAACGCGCAGTAGCGATCGAGGTCGTCGACGGCGTACTCGCGCCAGAACGGGTGGTCCCAGACCGCGAGCGCCTGGCGGAAGCGATGCACGTGCTCGGAGACCCCCAGTGCACCGATCCCGCGCTCGGCGGCGGCCTCGAGGTAGCGACCCACGTTCTCGCGCGTGAAGTGGCTGTCGGCGGTTGCGTCGGGGTCGTCGGGGCGCAGGTGGACGTGGTAGTCGGTCAGCACGCCGCCTCCCCCCGCGCCGCGAGCAGCGCCTCGGCGGTCGCGAGATCCACCCGGCTCGTGACCTTGACGTTCTCAGCCGGGGCGCGCACCACGCGGACCCGGCCCCCCGCCGCCTCGACCAGCGCTGCGTCGTCGGTCGCCGCCGCGAGCCGGTCCGCCCCGACGTCGAGCGCCCGCCGCAGCGCCTCGCCCCGAAACGCCTGCGGCGTCTGGACGGCCCAGAGCGCCGAGCGCTCGAGCGTGCGCAGGACTCGGCCGTCCTCGGCCACCTCCTTGACGGTGTCGATCACCGGCGCGGCGGCCACGGCCGCGTCCCAGCCGCCGGCGAGTCCCGCGATGCACCGCTCCACGAGCTCGCTCGTGACGAGCGGACGCGCCGCGTCCTGGATCACGTAGCCCTCCGCGCCGGGGGCCACGCGCACGGCCGCGACAACGGATTCCGACCGCGAGCGGCCGCCGGCGACGACCTCGACCGCCGCGCCGAGTGAACGGCCGGGCTCGCCGGCCGCCGGCGGCGGCAACGCCACGATGACGCGGTCGCACGCCTCGGCCAGCGGCGCGACGCTCCACTCCACCAGCTGCCGGCCCGCGCAGGCGACGAGCGCCTTGGGCGTCCCCATGCCAAGGCGCTCGCCGGTCCCGGCGGCGGCGATGATCCCGACGAGCTCTCCGGCGGCCACCGCCGCGCCGGCTAGATCGGGCGCCCGAGAGGCGCCGAGACGGCCGGCGCCGCCACTACTTCGCCGCCGCGACCGCCGCGCCGTTCTGGCGCGTCGTGTGCGCATCCTCGATCAGGCCGTCGAGGTGCTCCTCCACCTCGTCCTCCTCCATCTCGAGCGCGTACATCAGCTCGGACCCCAGAATCTTCTTGGCGCGCGTGTACATCTGCTTCTCGCCGGTCGACAGTCCCTTGTCGGACTCGCGGATCGCGCGGTTGCGGACGACCTCGGCGAGCTCGTACACGTCGCCGGTCTTGATCTTGTCGCGATTGTGCTTGAAGCGCCGGTTCCAGTTCTTTGGCATCTGGCTCACGTCATCGCGCAGGACGGAGAGCACGCGCTCCACCGCCTCCTCGTCGATGACGCGCCGCAGCCCGGCCCGACCGGCGTTCTCGGTCGGGACCATCACGGTCATGTCGTTGTGCAGGATCTTGATCGTGAGGTACTCGCGCTTCTCGCCGAAGCGCTCCTTCATCTCGCGCTTGAGGACCTTGCCGGCGCCGTGGTGTGGGTAGACCACGTGGTCGCCGACCTTGTACTCGATCGCGATGATCTCGCGATGGACCTCCAGATCCTCGACTTCTTGCTCCCAGGTTGCTTCGGAGATGGTCCCCTCCTTGTTCGATTCTTCTGTTCGAGTGTCTCTGTTCAGGTTTGCAGATAGCGATCCACGAGGTTGATCTCCTGCAGACGCCGAAGGCCCTCGCGGATGTCCTTCGCGCGCATGTCGCCGACCCCCTCGACCGCCTCGAGCTCCGCGTCCGTGGCTGAGAGGATCTCGTCGAGGCCGCCGAAGTCCCGCACGATCGCCTGGATGACGAGCATCGGAAGGCGCGGGACGCGCCCGAGGACGCGGTACCCGCGCGGCGAGACCGGGTGGTCCAGCGTGTTGGTCTTGCGGTCGTAGCCGAGCAGCTCGGCCAGGCGACCGAAGTCGAGCAGGTCCTGATGCGGGAGCCGGGTCAACGAGTCGGCCACGAGCGCGAAGCCCTCCTCGTCGTCCTCGACGATGTAGTCGCGGACGAGCGCCGCGCGGTCCGCGGCGACTCCGACCATGGTCCCCTCGAGCTGCATCTCGATCAGCCGGCCCTCGGTGCCCAGCTCCACGATGTAGCGCTCGATCTCGACCGCCATGCGCGTCACCAGCTCTACGCGCTGGAGCACCGTCAGGACGTCGTGGAGCACCACGCCGCCCTCGAACTCGAGCGCCGTCAGACGGGTCGAGACCTGATCGAGGCGGCTGCGGTACTTGTCGAGCGTCTGGAGCGCCTGGTTGGCCTTGGCGAGGACCGCGGGGATGTCCTCGAGGATGTACTTCGCGCCGCCGAGGTAGAGCGAAACGACGTCGCGCCGCTGGGAAATCGCGATCACCAGGGCCTCGGTCTGCTTGGAGACGCGCTCGGCGGTGCGGTGGCGGGTGCCTGTCTCGAGCGAGAGGATCGTGGGGTCGGGCATCAGCTGCACGTTCGCCCAGCGGATCTTGGTGGCGTTGTCCGAGAGGATGATCGCCCCGTCCATCTTCGCGACCTGGTACAGCAGGGCGGGCGTGTAGTCGATGCCGAGCTTGATCCCTCCCGAGTAGAGGAAGGACAGCTCCTCGTCGGCGCCGATGCAGATCAGCGCGCCGGTGCGGGCGTTCAGGATGTTCTCGAGACCCTCACGCAGCGCCGTGCCGGGCGCGACGATCTCGAGCGCCCGGACCAACCGGGGCTCCTGTCGACTCTCGAGCTCTGTGACATCGTCCCCGGCTAACGGCTGCACGAGAGTGATCTTACGACCTTTGGTCGCTTTTTGCCTTCGCGACGGGGTTTTTAGCGGGTTCTGCGACTCGGTGGACTCCAGCTTTGGAGGTAGGGCTACGCGGCCCGGACCGGCGCCGCGGCCGACCCGGCCGGGTCGCCCTCGAGCGCGGCCGCCAGCGCGTCCCGCAGGCTCCGCAGGGGGCCGTCAGGGCAGAGCACCCGTTCGAGCCCGAACTTCCGCGTCTCCGCCAGGCGCCGGTCCGGGTGGGCGACGTAGCGAAGCTCGCCGGTGAGCCCGACCTCACCGAAAGCGGCCAGCGGACGCTCGCCGTTCGCGAGCGGGACACCACGCGCGGCCGAGGCGACCGCCAGCGCGACCGCGAGGTCGGAGCCCGGCTCGTCGATTCGCACCCCGCCGGCGACCGAGACGAACACGTCGCTCGACCCGAGCGCCAGGCCCGCGTGTCGAGCCAGAACCGCGAGCACCAGCGCCAGGCGGTTGCGGTCGATTCCGTTCGCCACCCGTCGGGGCGGGACGACCTCGGTCGGCGCAACCAGCGCCTGGACCTCGACCAGCAGCGGCCGCGATCCCTCCATCGCGCAGGCGATCACCGATCCGGGGCCGCTCGCGGCCTCGGCGACGAACCGGGACGAGGCGTCCGCCACCTCCACCAGGCCCTCCTCGCGCATCTCGAAGACGCCCACGTCGTTCGTCGATCCGAAGCGGTTCTTGAGCGCTCGGAGCGTTCGATAGGTGCGCTCGCGCTCGCCCTCGAACTGGAGCACGCAGTCGACCAGGTGCTCGAGCACCCGCGGTCCCGCGAGGGCGCCGTCCTTCGTGACGTGCCCGA
>JBPCMT010000201.1:0-12230 GCA_051001995.1 Thermoleophilaceae bacterium | reverse complement strand
AGGACCGAAACCGCGCCCGCATCGAGGCGATGATGCTCGCCCCCGAGCAGCACAAGTGGGTGCGCGTCCAAAACGAGGACATCGGCGAGCGCGGCTGCAAGCACTGGCACGTGCGCCCGCGCTTTGGAATCCTCGGGATGCTGCTCAACTGGTGGCGGGTGCGGATCTCCTCCGGCTGTCCGTTAGCCACCGCGCCGCCCCTTCGGGGGTGGCGCGCACGGGACGGCTCGGCGGCCTCACTACGTCTCCGCAGCCGGGCAGATGATGCGGTAGTCGCAGAACGAGCAGATCTCGTACGAGGGGGTCGGCTCGAACTCCTGGGCGGCGATGCCGCGCGCGATGTCCGCCACCGCGCCCCGCACTCGATCGAGCTCCTCCGCGGAGTGCTCGACCGGAACCTTCTCCGCGTCCAGCACGTAGTAGTAGCTCTGCGCCGAGGTCTCCATGTCCCACGACGCGCGGGCACCCATCTGATAGAGCGACAGCTGCACGTCCTCACGCAGCTCCAGCGCGGACTTCGGCTTGCCGGTCTTGTAGTCGATCAGCTCGTAACTCCCGTCGGGGTGGCGGTCGACTCGATCGACCCGGCCCCGCAGCAGATGCGGGCCGAGCTTGAACGCGAAGCTGCGCTCGAACGCCACCGGCTCGGAGTCTCGCTCTGATTCGCGCTCGTGGTAGCGGCGCAGAGCGCCGACGGCGCGCCGGCGGAATTGGACGTCGTCGTTCGAGTCGCCGAAGCCGCTGCGCCGCCAGCTCGCCTCGAAGAGGTCCATCAGCGTGTCGAGCGAGCCCTCGCCCTGCGAGTGGAAGCGCTCGAGCACCTGATGCACGACGATCCCGAAGCGTTGGTTGATGCTCGGCTCCTGCGGGATCCGAAAGACGCGCGCGAACTTGTACTTGAGCGGGCACAGCCGGTAGGTCTCGAGGTCCGAGGCCGACAGCATCAGCCCCTCTCCCCGGCGCGGGATGAACGACTCGAGCGACGGCTCCGGTGCCCGCACCGGCTGCCGGGTGCCCGCGTCACCGCTCGCCTCGGCGTCGCGCAGGTAGCCGTCGAGCGCCGACGCCAGAAAGGCGTCGCGCTGCTCGGGTGCCGCCGCCTGGAGCAGCAGCTCGTTGACCTCGGGCAGCGCCTCCGCGGCCGCCTGACCGGCCTTGGCGCGCTCGATCAGCGCCGCGATCTTGACGAGCTCGAGGTAGCGGGCCACCCCCCGGGAGACGTCGAGGTAGGTGTCGAGGCGCATCTCGCCCAGCCGCCCCCCGACTTCGGCGACCGTGTCCAGCAGCTCGTCGCGCATCATGCGAAAGCTCGAGTGAAGTCCCTCGCCGGGGCCGAAGAGCTCCTCCTCGAAGAGCTCCTCCTCCGCGCCCACGGCCACGCGGGCCTCCTCGTAGAAGCGCGAGGGGCGCGCGTCCCCGCCCTCCGCCTGCTCGTCCCAGGCGAGAACCAGCCGCCTGCGTGCGCGGGTCATGGCGACGTGCAGGAGGCGGCGCATCCCGGCGTCGTGGGCCGACCGGTCGTCCGCCGGGAGCGATTCCCGCAACAGCTCCGCCGGCACCGCCGGATCGCCCCGCCTCGGCGCCCCCGGCATCCGCCCGGCGCCGAGCCCGAGAACGAGGACGTGGTCGAACTCGAGCCCCTTCGCGGAGTGCATCGTCATCACCTGCACCGCCTCCGGCACGCCCGCCGGGGCGGCCTCCTCCTCGCGCAGGCCGGCCTCGGCCACCGCCGCCAGATAACGCGCGAAGTCGCGCGCGGTTGCCGACGGCTCGCGTCGCATGTAGCTCGCCGCGAGATCGGAGAGCTTGGCGATGTTCACCAGCCGCTCGACGGTCTCGGCCTGGGCGGCGAAGAGCTGCTGGCGGCGCAGCCCGATGCGCTCCACGAGACGGTGGACGAACGCATCGGGACGCATCTCGTCGAACGCGCGCTGCGCGGCACGGTGCAGGCTGAGGAAGGCGCGAGCACGCTCGCGTCCCTCCGGCGAGAGCTGCGGCCCCTCGCACGCCGCCCGTACCGCCGCCACCATGTCGAGCTTGCGGCGACGGGCGAGCTGCGTCAGGCGCGCGATGTCCACTGCGCGCAGCTCGACCGGCGGCCGCGACAGCGCACGCACGACCGCGCCCGAGTCGCCGGGGTCGGCGAGCAGCCGCAGCCAGGCCAGCGCGTCGCGCACCTCGGCGCGCTGGAAATAGGCCGCCGCTCCCGCGAGCCGATGCGGCAGCGCGCGCTCCTCGAGCGCGGACCCGACGATCGCGCCGTCCGCCTTCACCGACCGGACAAGCACGCAGATCTCGCCGGGCGGGACGCCGGCGGCCACCAGCCGCTCCGCCTCGCGGGCGGCCGCCTGCGCCTGGGCTCGCTCCGAGCGGCAGCGCCAGAAGCTGACCGAGCCGCCGGCGCCGCTACGCAGGCGCTTGCCGATTCGACCCTCGATCGGCTCCACCACCGCGCCCGCCGCGCGCAGGATGCGCCGCCCGGACCGGTGGCTGCGCTCGAGCCGCACGACCCGCGCCCCCGGCTGCTCGCGCTCGAAGTCGAGCAGGTTCTTGGCCGAGGCGCCGCGGAAGCGATGGATCGCCTGATCGTCGTCGCCGGCCACGGTCACGTTCCCGTTCTCCTGCGCCAGCAGCCCGAGCAAGGCCGCCTGGGCAAAGTTCGTGTCCTGGTACTCGTCCACCAGCACGTGCGCGAAGCGACCCGCGAGCCGCTCGCGTACGTGCGGGCGCTCGTGCAGGAGCCGGCAGCCCAGCACGATCAGGTCGCCGAAGTCGAGCGCGCCCGACTCGGCGAGCAGGCGGTCGTGGCGCGCGTAGACCTCGGCGAACTCGACCTCGCGGGCGGCGCGGGCGCGCAGGGCGTCGCCACCGTTGCCTGCGCGCGCCTCGGCGGCGAGCGCCTCCGCGTAGCGACGAAAATCCTCGGCGGCCACCATCTCGTCCTTCAGCCGGTCGATGCGCGACACGAAGCTCGCCACCAGCGGCCCGGGGTTGCCGCGAATCTCGTGGTGGCGCAGGGGCAGGTCGTCGATTCGCTCCACCATCAGCGCGACTCGGTCGGCCGGCGTCACCGCCTCGAGCGACGGGTCGAGGCCGATCTCGAGCGCCTCGTCGCGCAGCAATCCAGCGGCAAAGCCGTGGAAGGTGGATATCGACAGGTCCTCGTAGGGGCCGTCGATCAGCGTCTCGAGCACCACGCGCATCTCGGTCGCCGCGGCGGTGGAGAAGGTCAGGGCGAGGACCGCGTCCGGCGACGTCCCCTGCTCGACCAGCCAGAGAAAGCGGCGCGCCAGCGAGTGGGTCTTTCCGGTGCCCGCGCCGCCCACCACCAGCAGCGGCCCGCCCCGGTGGGTGACGGCCGCCAGCTGCGACTCGTTCAGGCCGTCCAGGGCACGCGACATGCGGGCCTAGGATACGCTCGGCATGACCCCGGACCGGGATGTCGCGGAGGTCCTCGAGGCGGACTGGCTCGCCCTCTGCCGGCGCTCTGCCCGTTCAGTCGAGGACGAGCTCCGGCGCCGTCCGGACACTGCGGAGCGAGCACGGACGACCGGGCGCGGCCAGGGCGGCGACATGACGCTCGCGATCGACGGCGCCGCCGAGGACGCGGTCTTCGCGGAGCTCGAGGAGCTCGGCGCGCCGGTCACCGCCGTCTCCGAGGAGCGGGGGCACGTGATGCTCGCCGGCGGCGGGCCGGTGCACGTCGTGATCGATCCGATCGACGGGTCGCTCAACGCCAAGCGCGGCCTGCCGATGTTCGGGCTCTCGATCGCGATCGCCGGCGGCGCCACGCTGGCGGATGTCGAGATGGGCTTCGTGGCCGACCTGGCGAATGGCGAGGAGTGGTGGGCGCGTCGCGGCGACGGCGCCTTCCTGCGCGGCCAGCCGCTGCCCGCGCTCGAAGCGGGGTCGGAAATCGAGCTGCTCGGCGTCGACTCGGCCACGCCGCGGCTCGTGGCAGCCGCGGCGCCGGCGCTCCAGGCCACGGGCGCACGCCGGCTGCGCGCGCTGGGCTCGATCGCGCTGCACCTCTGCCACGTCGCGAGCGGCAGGCTCGACGCGATGCTGAGCCTCGCTGCCTGCCGGTCGGTGGATGCCGCCGCCGGCCAGCTCGTCGTGCGCGAGGTGGGCGGTGCGGTGGCCTTCCCGGACGCCGGCGACGGGCGCCTCTCGGCGTCGCTCGACCTCGCCATGCGCTCGCGCGTGGTGGCCGCGCGCGACCACGAGACGCTCGGCGTGCTGCTCGCGGAGCTGCCGTGACAGCATGGCGGCGTGGCGGCGGCGATCCTCGACATCGACGGGACGCTGGTGGACACGAACTACCACCACGCGATCGCCTGGCACCGCGCGTTCCGGCGCCACGACATCCTGCTGCCGGTCTGGCGCATCCACCGCCACATCGGCATGGGCGGCGACCAGCTCGTGACCGCGCTCTGCGGTGAGAACACCGAGGAAGAGGTCGGGGAGGAGATTCGCTCGGACGAAAAGGACCTCTACTCCGAGCTGATCGCCGAGGTCGAGCCGATGGACGCCGCGCGCGACCTGATCGTGGACCTGCGCGACCGCGACCACGACGTCGTCCTCGCCAGCTCGGCCAAGCCGGACGAGGTGGAGCACTACATCGACCTGCTCGACGCGCGCGAGCTCGCGCACGCGTGGACGACGCAGGCCGACGTCGACGCCACCAAGCCCGCGCCGGACCTCGTCCGGGCCGCGCTCGAGCGGGCGAACGCCGGCGACTCGAAGGGAGCGTTCATGGTGGGCGACTCGACCTGGGACTGCATCGCCGCCGGGCGGGCGGGCATCCCCACGCTCGCGGTCCTGACCGGCGGCTTCGCCGACGCCGAGCTGCGCGAGGCCGGCGCGAGCGCGGTGTTCGAGTCGCTCGACGAGCTGCGCGGGCGGCTGGACGAGCTACCCGCGCTGACCGCCGGCTAGCTCGGCCGGCCCTGAAAGCGCTGCTCGACTCCGTCGAGCAGCCGCCAGTTACCCTCGAGCGCGGACTCGGCGAGCGCCGTCAGGCGATCCGCGTCCACGTCAGCCAGGCGCTCCTCGAGCAGGGTCCGCGAGTGGGCGGCGTGCTCGTGGTCGCGCTCGGCGTGGAGCGTGAAGTAGGCGGTGGCGGGACTCTCGACCGCAAGCCCGTAGTGCTCGGTCAGGCCGGCAAGCTTCGTCTCGGAGATCGCCGGCTGATTGGCCTCGACGGCGTAGAGCACCGCGAGGCCCTCCAGCGAGCTCGACGCGGCGCCCCACGCGCGCGCGCACTCGATCGTCTCCTCGAGCGGCTCACGGTCGATCTCGGCGTCGAGCTCGCCGGCGAAGCGGTCCCAGAGCTCGACGTGGGCGCGCTCCTCGCGCGCGTGCGCCAGAAGCTCGTCCCTCAGGTCGCGCTCGCAGGCGTCGGCGGCCGCCTCCGAGGCCTCGGCCAGCGCCACGACGGCGTGCCGGTACTCGCCGGCGTAGAAGGCGAGCTCCTCGGCGCTCAGCTCGCCGGCGCTCCAGCGGTGGTAGAAGGGGTGGCGGAGCACGTTCCAGCGCTCGCGCGCGTCGTCGAGGCGGCGAAAGAGGTCCACGGTCGAGGTTCCTCTCCAGTCGGGGGCGGCGAAGCGAAGCATCCTACCCGCGCTGGGGTCTGAGCGTCGGTTGGCCCGCAGCGTGCGCTGGCGGCCGTTTCGCCACGCTGGGGCGGGGGTACTGGCTGGCCATGCGAGCGATCGCGATCGAGGAGTTCGGGGGCCGCGACAGGCTCACGGAGATGGACCTCCCGGCGCCGCGCGTCGGCCCCGACTCGATCCTGGTGCGCATCCGCGCCGCCGGCGTCAACCCCGTGGACTACAAGCTCCGCGAGGGCGGGCTGGCCGAGGCCTTCCCGCACGTGTTCCCGGTGGTGCCCGGCTGGGATGTGGCGGGGGTGGTCGAGCAGGTCGGGCCGGCGGTCACCGGCTTCGAGCCGGGCGACGAGGTGCTCGCCTACTGCCGCAAGCACTTCGTCGGCGAGGGCACGTACGCCGAGTACGTCGCGATCCCCGAGGGTTTCGCCGCCCCGCGCCCGGACTCGCTGGGCATGGTCGAGGCCGCCGCGGTTCCGCTCGCGGGGCTGACCGCGTGGCAGGCGCTCGTGGAAGCTGTCGCGCTGCGGCAGGACGAAGCGGTGCTGATCCACGCTGCGGCCGGCGGCGTGGGCAGCTTCGCGGTGCAGATCGCAGCTTCCGTTGGCGCGCGGGCGGTCGGCACCGCGCGCGAGGAGAAGCACGGCTACCTGCGCGACCTGGGCGCGGCCGACGTGATCGACTACACGAAGGACGACTTCGTGAGCGCGTCACGCGAGATGGCCGCCGACGGCTTCGACGTGGTCTTCGACACAGTCGGAGGTGACACCCTGCGGCGAAGCGTCGACGCCCTGCGCGAGGGCGGCCGGCTGGTGTCGATCGCCGAGCCTCCGTCGCCCGAGCTGCTGGGGGAGCGGGCGATCGACGGTCGCTACGTCTTCGTCCGGCCGGACGGCGAGGGACTCGCGGAGCTTGGCCGGATGCTCGACGACGGTCGCCTCCGGGTGCCGATTGAGGAGACCTTCCCGCTCGAGCGAGCGGCGGACGCGCACGAGCGGCTCGAGGCCGGACGCGTCCGGGGGAAGCTGGCCCTCACGATCGATTGACGGTGCGCCGCTTCGCTGGGGCCGCGGGCGCTCGGAGGATCGCTTTCCCCGGCGAGGGCCCGCCGGGCGGGCGGCTCGCCGTCAAACGACTCGCCCGCAAGAACGGCTCGCCCCTCGGACGGGGCCAGTCTTCCCGGAGCTACGAGCTTCGGATACGGACTTGCCTCTGACGCAACTTTTTTGCCTGAGGCGCAACTTCGTATCCGTAAACGACAGCCCGCCGGGCCGGATGACCGAGCGGGGAGCTGGGCTCCCGGCCGAGCGGGCGCGCGTCAGGCGCGGCTCAGAGGTCGATCGTCGTCTGCGCGGGCGGGTAGGTGATGCGCTCCCCGTCTACGACGGCGAACTCGGTCGGCTCGTGCCGCGTCGGCGGTCCGGCGCCCATGACGTGCAGCACGCGCCAGCCGCGCACCACGAGTGCGTCCGCCATGAGGCGGCGGTGGCAGCGCCACCAGGGCGCCTCGGCGCACATCAGTGCGCATCGGTCCTTCCGAGCCGCGGCCATCGCCCGCTCGAGGCCGCGCTCGAACCCGGCCGTGGCCAGGTGGTCGGCGTAGCCCTGAAACTGCTCGTTGCGCCAGCCTCCGTTGGGCGAGTCAGGCGTGGGGCGGCGCCGGCCGCCCAGCTCGGGGAGGTGCTCGTAGCCGATATCGGCCGCGGCGAGCGAGCGCTCGAGCGCCTCGCGTCCGAAGTGCGGCATGCGCCGCGATCCCGGGTGGGCGCGGACGTCGAGGACGACCGCGACCCCGTGGGCACGGAGGAGCTGCTCGAGCTCGTCTGGGCCGCGCGTCGAGTGCCCTACTGTCAGGATCTCGTCACGGGCCGCCTGCACGCGCGAAATTTTCCTTTCGCCTCGGGGGTGAAACGCGCTCGATGAGGTAAACAAGGACTTGACATGACAACGGGTTTGGAGAGATAGAGGATGCCGAGAGCGATCTGGAGCGGAGCGATCTCGTTCGGGCTCGTCAACGTGCCCGTCAAGCTCTACAGCGCGGTTTCCCGCAAGACCGTGCGCTTCCACCAGCTCCACGACAAGGATCGCGTGCGCATCCAGCAGAAGCGCATCTGCCCCGAGGACGGCGAGGAGGTGCCCTACGACGAGATCGTCAAGGGCTATGAGATCTCGCCCGGCCATCACGTCGTGATTACCCCCGAGGAGCTCGAGTCGCTCGACCCGAAGAAGACGCGCACGATCGACATCGAGGACTTCGTCGAGCTCGAGCAGATCGACCCGATCTACTACGACGCGGCGTACTACCTGGTGCCCGACAAGGGCGCCGACAAGGCCTACAATTTGCTGCTCCAGGCGATGCGGGAGTCGGACCGGGTGGCCGTCGCCCGCGTCGTGATCCGCACCAAGGAGCACCTGACGGCTATCCGGGCGACCGGCGACGTACTGACGATGGCCACAATGCTGTTCGCCGACGAGGTGGTGCCGCCCGACCGCCTCGACGAGCTGGCCGATACGCAGGACGGGGCGTCGAAACGCGAGCTTGACATGGCGCGGCAACTGATCGAGTCGCTCTCGACCGAGTTCGAGCCCGACAAGTACCGCGACCAGTACCGCGAGCGGGTGCTCGACATGGTCGAGCGAAAGGCCGAGGGCGAGGAGATAGCGGTGCAGCCGGCCGAGGAGCCCGAGCGCGTCCCGGACCTGATGGCGGCGCTCGAGGCAAGCATCAAGGCCGCCGGCCAGGACGGCGGCGACGACGCGGAGGCAAAGTCGGGGTCCGCCGGGCGCTCGAGCTCCAAGAGCGCCTCCTCGAACGGTCGCAAGTCGCGATCGAGCAAGTCGAAGTCGGGCGGGTCGAGCTCCGGCCGCAAGGGCTCGAAGGACGCCCGCAAGGGCTCGAAGGCCGGCAAGGGCTCGTAGCCAGGGCGGCGTAGGCGACTAAGGTCTACCGCGAAATGGTGGACTGGTCGCTCGCGCGCCAGATAGCGCGCTTCGCCGCGGGGTCGGCGCCGGTGCCCGAGCTCGGCATCGACCTCGGGCCGGTCGTCGAGCTCGCCGGTGAGGAGGTCGCCCGCCACACGGGCCTCCAGCCCGCCGCCGCAATACCCGCGCCCGAGGTGCTGGCGCGCGCGGACTGGGCCGAGGCGAACCTGACGACCCTGGCGTCGCTGCTGGACCCGGTCGCCGACCGGCTCGGCACTCGGCTGGGGAGCGCGGGGCCACTGGCGGGCCCGCTCCGCGGGGCGGCCTCCGCCACCGTGGCCGCCGAGGCGGGCCTGGTGCTCGGGTACATGTCGCAGCGCGTACTCGGACAGTACGAGCTGTCGCTGCTCCAGCCGGAGGCGCCGCCGCGCCTCCTGTTCGTGGGGCCCAACCTGTTGAAGGCGGTACGCGAGATGGAGGTCGAGCGCGAGAGCTTCCTGCGCTGGGTCGCGCTCCATGAGGTGACGCACGTGATCCAGTTCGGCGCCGTGCCGTGGCTTCGCGGCTACCTCGGCGAGCTGCTCGAGCAGTACCTCGCGACCGTCGACATCCGTATCGAGCGCGGCGCCGCGGGGGGCTTGCCGTCGATGCCCGATCCGGCCCGCATCGTGGAGGCGTTCCGCGAGGGTGGCCTGATGGCGCTCGTCCAGAGCCACGAGCAGCGCCAGCTGATGAACCGCGTCCAGGCCGCGATGGCGCTGGTGGAGGGCTACTCAGAGCACGTGATGGACGCCGTCGGCGCGCGCATCCTGCCCGCGCACGGGGCCCTGAGAGAGGCCATGGACCGGCGCCGCAGCAGCCGATCCGCTCCGGAGCGGGCGCTCCAGCGGCTGCTCGGCCTCGACCTCAAGATGCGCCAGTACGAGCTCGGCAAGCGATTCTGCGACGCGGTGGTGGCGGCCGAGGGCCTCGTGCGCCTCAACCGCGCCTGGGACGCTCCCGCGGAGCTTCCGACGCTCTCCGAGCTCGAGCGGCCGCGTACCTGGCTCGAGCGCGGCGGGCGCGCCAGCAAGGCCGCCTGACCTGGCGCCGGCCTCAGCCGGCCGGCGATCCAGGCCCTCAAGCCTGCTCTGTGACTGTGCGCACAGAGCGGTAACGACCGGCCGGGAGGGGTTGACGTTCGGTCGTCGGTGGTACACTTACCGACGTTAGAACTAATAAGGTTAGAACTCACCCTCAAGGAGGGGATCGCAGAATGGCAACCCAGACTCCCACCCAGCGCAAGGCCACCGCGAAGAAGGCGGCAGCCACGCGCAAGCGCAACGCCTCGGCTCGTCAGGCGCGCACCACCCGCGCCGGCGCCAACCGTCGCTCGGAGACGACGCGAGGGACCGCTCGCCGCGCCACCCGGACGGCGACCACCCGCGTCGACGCCGAGGCCACTCGGCTCGAGGGCCTGGCACTCCAGGCCGAGCGCGCCGTGCTCGTCCCGGTCGGGGCGGCGCTCACCGCTCGCGACAACGTCGTTGAGGCCACCAAGCCGTTCCGCTCGGCGCAGAGCGCGGAGCGCGAGATCAAGAAGTTCGAGCGCCGCGGCGTGCGTGCCCGCAACGACGCGCAGCGTCAGGTCAAGCGCACCCGCACGCGCGTCGAGCGTGAGCTTCGCCAGCGTCGGCGCCAGGCCACGCAGCTCGTGAAGCGCAACCGGCGCAACCTGGAGACCCAGGTCAAGTCGGCTCGGCGCGACTTCGAGCGCGGGAGCGACAAGCTCCAGGGCGGCGTCGGCGACCTCGCCAAGGACGTGGAGCGTCAGTTGGCCTAAGCACACTTCCCCCCGCGCCGCCGAGAGACGGCCCGGGGTAAGGCTGCCGGCTTCGGCCGGCGGTGAAGTACCTCTCTCCTCCCTCAACCGGCGGGGCCCTCGGGCCTCGCCGGTTGCTTTCTTGGACCGGTACCGGCCGGCCGTCGCGATCGCGGCGGCATCCCGCCCGCCGTTTGCCACAATCGGGGTATGCCCACCACCGAACAGGTGACCGAGGCGCTTCGCGCCGTCATCGACCCCGAGCTGCGGCGCAACATCGTGGACCTCGGCATGGTCCGCTCGATCGACTTCTTCGACGAGGATCGGATCGACGTCGTGGTGTCGCTGACGACCCCCGGTTGCCCGATCCGCTCACACTTCGAGGAGGCGGTCAGGGGCTCGGTCACGGCGCTCGAGGGGGTCGGCCGGGTCAACGTCGGCTTCGACGTCCTATCGAGCCAGGAGAAGCAAGGCCTCCAGCAGAAGCTCGGGCGCACGAGCCTCCCCGAGGGGTCGCTCGCGGCCGTGAAGAACGTGATCTGCGTCGCCTCCGGAAAGGGCGGCGTGGGCAAATCCACGATGACGGCGAACCTGGCGGCGGCGCTGCAGGTCGACGGCCGCCCGTCCGCGGCGCTCGACGCCGACGTCTGGGGCTACTCGATCCCGCGCATGCTCGGCGTGCACGGCAAGCCGACCGTCTCGGCCGAGCGCAAGATCGTGCCGCTCACGGCCGCCGGCGGAGTCCGCGCGATATCGATCGAGTTCTTCCTGTCGGAGCGCGACCAGGCGATCACCTGGCGCGGCCCGATGCTCCACAAGGCGATCCGCCAGTTCCTCGAGGACGTGGACTGGGGCGAGCTCGACTACCTGATGATCGACCTGCCGCCGGGGACCGGCGACGTGTCGATGACCCTGGCGCAGCTGCTTCCGCAGGCCCGCTTCGTGATCGTCACGACTCCGCAGCCCGCGGCGCAGAACGTGGCTCGGCGAGCCGCCGACACGGCGCGCCGGTTCGACCTCGAGGTGGCCGGCGTGATCGAGAACATGTCGGGCTTCACGACTCCCGCGGGGGAGCGCTTCACGATCTTCGGCGAGGGCGGCGGGCAGCTCCTGGCGGATGAGCTCGACGTCCCGTTGCTCGGCAAGGTGCCGCTTCAGGAAGAGCTGCGAACGGCGTCCGATGAGGGACGCCCGCTGGTCCTGGAGGATCCGGACTCGCCCGCCTCCCAGGCGATCATCCACGCGGCGCGCGGGATCGTGGCGGTCACGCCTCAGGAGCTGCCGGTAATGCAGGAGGCGGAGCCGCTCGCGGCGCCGGTGACCGGCACGCCGCTTCCAATGGCCTGAACCGTCCTGCTTCTTACCCCCACCGGGGTACAAGTCAGGACGCTTCCCGAAGATCGGTCCGGTCAGGCCTTCGACTTGTAGTAGTCCGCGTTCGTCTCGATGTACTTCTGCCACTCGTCGGGGAGCTGGTCCTCGGCGAAGCACGCGTCGACCGGGCAGGCCTCGACGCAGGCATCGCAGTCGATGCACTCGTCGGGGTCGATGTAGAGCATCTCGACCTGGTCGTAGTCCGGCTCGTCGGGCGTCGGGTGGATGCAGTCGACCGGGCAGACCTCGACGCACGAGTTGTCCTTCTGACCGATGCAGGGCTCGGCGATGACGTATGCCATTGAGGGCGGCGAACTCCTGAGCTCGGGTGAACACGGACGCGGCCGCTCGATGGCGGCCGCCGAGAAGCGCATGATAACCGTCGCGTTGCCCCAGCCTTTCTCGCCCGATCGCCACAGACCGCGCTGCACGCCGTGCCGACGAGCCGTCGGCCGGCGGGCCCAGCGAAGGGCTAGATTGGCCGGTCGATGATCCTTCTGACCGGCGCGACCGGGACCGTCGGC
>JBPCMT010000200.1:0-8221 GCA_051001995.1 Thermoleophilaceae bacterium | reverse complement strand
GGGTCGCCGCGGCGGCCATCGTCGAGGGCCGCGGGACGCGCGGGCGATCGCCAATGCCGCCGGGAGGCGCTGCGATCATGAGCGCCGCCAGGCGATGAGCCAAGACCACGAGAGCAGTCCGAGCGAGCGCCTGTCGAGCGGCCGCCTGCTCGCCCGCAACACGGGGTTCAGCCTCGCCGGCCAGGGCGCCACGCTGGTCGTCGCGTTCTTCGCCGTCCCGCTACTCGTGGACGGGCTCGGCACGGCGCGGTTCGGCGTGCTCGCGCTCGCCTGGGTCGTGATCGGCTACGCGCAGGTGTTCGACCTCGGGATCGGGCGCGCGCTCACAAAGCTCACGGCCGAGCGGCTCGGGGCCGGTCGCGAGACCGAGGTGCCTTATCTCTTCTGGACCGCCCTGCTGGGCATGGCGGTCCTCGGGATCCTCGCCGGCGCGGTCGTCGCGCTGCTGTCGCCGTGGCTCGTCGAAAGCGTCCTGAACGTCCCCGCCGACCTCGAGCGCGAGACGCTGCACACCTTCTGGGTGCTCGCCGCGGGGCTCCCGCTCGCGATCTCCGGGGCCGCGCTGCGAGCGCACCTCGAAGCGTGGCAGCGCTTCGACCTCGTCAACGCGGTGGTCATCCCCGCGTCCGTGCTCACGTACTTCGGCCCGGTGCTCGTGCTCCAGTTCACCGACTCGCTGGCCCCCGTGGTGGCGGCGGTGGTCGTCAGCCGCATGGTCAGCTGGATCGTGAACATGCTGCTGGTGCTTCGCATCACCCCCGCGGTGCGCGAGACGATCGCCCTGCGGCGAGCCGCGTTGCGGCGGCTGCTCGGCTTCGGCACGTGGGTGACGATCTGGAACGTCGTCTACGCGTTCCTGATCGCGGCCGATCGCTTCCTGGTCGGCGCGCTCGTCTCGATCACGGCCGTGGCGTACTTCGCCACTCCCTACGAGGTGATGACGAAGCTGCTCGTGGTCTCCGTCGCGCTCGCGGGCGTGTTCTTCCCGGCGTTCGCCCTGAACCTCGCGGGCAGCCCGAGCCGGATCGCGGCGATCTTCTCGGGCGGCGTGCGCTTCGGCTTCATCGCACTCTTCCCGGTCGCGCTCGTGACGGTCGCCTTCGCCGGCGAGGGGCTCGACCTCTGGCTCGGAGCCGAGTTCGCGGAGAACAGCGAGGTCGTGCTCCAGTGGCTCGCCGTGGGCGTGCTCATCGCCAGCCTCAATCAGATCGCGCTCGGGCTGGTCCAATCGAGCCGCCCCGACCTGCCGGCGAAGCTGGCGCTGGTGGAGCTTCCGCTGTACCTCGGCCTGTTCCTGGTGCTGCTCGGGGCCTACGGCATCGAGGGCGCCGCCGCCGCGTGGACCGTGCGCGCGGCGGTCGAGGGCGTGGCGCTGCTCGCGATGGTGCGCCGGCTCTCGCCGCCCAGCGTCGCCGCGCTGAGCCGCATGGGCCCCGCGGCGGCGGGCGCCGCGGGCGCGCTGCTGCTCGCCTCCCAGCTCGAGGGCGCGGGCGCGAAGCTGGCGCTGATCGGCGTGATGCTGCTGGCGTTTGCCCCGCTCGCCTGGTTTCGCATCCTCGGCGCGGGCGAGCGCGGCCGCGTGCTGACGCGGCTGCGCGCGGCGCGCGCGTGACCGAGCCAACGGAGGCGGACTGGTGACCGCGGCGGCGGCCTGCGCCGGCGCGCTTGGCACCGCGCTGCTCCTTCCGGCGCGCTCGCGAGGACTCCTGCTCGCCGGGCTCGCGCTGCTGGCGGCGGCCGCGGCGGGCCTGACGATCGCGTTCGTGGAGGAGCTCGGGGGAACCGGCGAAGCGTCGATCTCGCTCTCGGGCGGGCTCGTGGCGGCGCTCGCCGCGGTCGCGCTGGCGCTGGCTGCGCTTGCTGCGCTGCTCGTGCGCTTCCCGGCGGTCGTGCTTCCGTTGCTCCTGGTGATGGCGCCACTGCGCCCGCCGCTCGATCCGGACCCGGCGTCGCCGCTGCTCGTGTCGCTCCGGCCGGACGGCCTCGTCGGCTACTACCTGCCGCTCTACGCGGTGCTGGCGGCGAGCGCCCTCGCGCTCGGCTGGCGCGCGCTTCGCGGCGATCGCCTGCGGTCGATCCCGCGCAGGCTCGCCTACCCCGCAACGGCGTTGATAGCGCTCACGGCGCTATCGCTCCTGTGGTCCCAGGACCTCGAGACCGGGATCAACGACGTCCTCCTCTACTGGCTTCCGTCGGCCGTGCTGATCGCGGTCGTGGCGCATGCCCCCTTCCCCGACTGGGCGCCGCGCGCGCTCGGCTGGATCGCCGTCGGGCTCGGCTGCGTCTTCGCCGCCGTCGGGATCGGACAGGCGCTCGCCGGCGATGTCTTCTTCTCCACCCCCGCGCTCGCGAACGCGAACGCGACAACCGACCTTTTCCGCGTCACCTCGTTGTTCCAGGACCCGAGCATCTACGCGCGCCACCTCGTCGTGGCGATGGCGGTGGTGCTGGTCGCGCTGTGGCTCACCCGCCTGCGGCTGGCCACCGGCGCGGCGGTGCTCGTCCTGCTGGCCGCGGCCCTGGCCCTCACCTACTCACAGTCGAGCATGGTCGCGCTGGTCGCCGTGGCGCTCGCGATCGCCCTCGCGGCCGGCGATCGGCTCGCGCGGAAGCTCGTGGCGGCGATCGTCGCGGCGGCGGCGCTGGTCGCCGTCGGCGCGCTGGGGCTGGCGGTCGCGAGCGGCTCGGCGGCCGACCTTACGCGCAACCGCTCCGTGCTCGTGCTCGACACGGCCACGGTCTTCGTGAACCACCCGCTGGTCGGCGTGGGCGTCGGCGGCCAGCCGGTCGCGACCCGCGACGAGGCGGAGACGGGCACATCGCTGGGCCGCAGCTCCTCGCACACCACTCCGCTGACGGTCGCCGCGGAGCTCGGGCTGCTCGGGCTGGCCGCCTACGCTGCGCTGCTCGCGGGTACCGTGCTGCTGCTGCGCGAGCTCCACCGGCGCGAGCCGACACTCGCGCTCGGCCTCGGCGCGGTGCTGCTCGTGCTGTTCGTCCATGCCCTGATCTACGAGGGCTTCTTCGAGACGGCGCTGAGCTTCGGCGCGATCGCGACCGCCTGCGCCGCGCTGCGCTCGGGCGCGGCGACCACAGGATCTGACCGGCGAGAACCGAGACCAGCGATTACTTCGGCCTGAGCTCAGCGCTCCCACCCTCGGGTAGCCCGCCGACCGTCTCGTAGGGGCAGAGCGGGCCGTCCTCCACCACCCCGGCGCGCCGCCCGGCGTGGACCTCGGCCTCGCCGACGATGAAGCGGTCGGGCTCGCCGCCCGGCACCGTGGAGCCCGCCACGAAGGCGATGAACGGCGAGCCGGAGTAAGGCGCCTCGGGCGGACACTCGCGCGCCCGGTCGGCGGCGAGGCGCACCTGCTCCTCGGACAGCTCGTGGCCCGGATCGCGCGAGAGGAACGGGTTCCCGAACCCGAGCGGGCTCTCCGGCGCGGCGAAGAGGACCGCCGACTGAACGACCACGACGGCGCAGGCCACGCCCACAGCGACGGACGCGAGCCGGCGCCGCTCGCCGAGCAGCGCTCGGTCCTCGAGGAACCAGGTGAGCCCCACCGCCGCCAGCGCGACCGCCGCCGGCTCGACCACGGCGAGCGTGTTGAGGTACGTCCCGCCCTTGAGGAAGGTCAGGCCGAGCGCGAGCGAGCCGGCCACGAGCGCGACGAGCGAGCGAAAGAGGGCCTTGTCGCACGCGCGGTCGCGGGCCAGCAGGGCGAGCGCCCCGAGCGCCGCCAGCGGTCCGAGGTTCCAGAGGCTTTGACCCACGAGCCCGGGGACGCGGCCGAACTGGAACCCGGTCTCGCGCTGGGCGGTCACGAGGTTCTCCCACACGGCCGACCCCCAGGCCGCGAACGAAGCGGCCGCGAGCAGGGCTCCGACCAACAGCGCGCCCGCCAGGAACGGCCCGCGCCTGCGCGCCGCCAGGACGAGCGCGGCGAGCGGAAGCAGGAACGCGAGCTTGAGGGCGGCGGCGAGGGCGGCGAGGGCGCCGCCGATGGCCGCGGCCCGCGAGCCCGGACGCGCGGCGAGAAGCGCCGCCCCGAGCAGCGGCGCCGCGGCCAGCGGGTCGGGCGTCAGGGTGGCGTGCTCACGAACCGTCCACGGCGTGAGGAGCGCCGCGAGGCCGGCGGCCACGCCCACGCCGGGACGTCCGGTGACCCGGCCGACGATCACCGCCACGAGCGCCCCCACCGCCACCGTGCTGAGCCCCAGCGCCCCGCGCACGAACAGCAGCGACTCGGAGAGCGCAATCAGCCCCGCGCCGAGGTAGAAGAGCGGCGGCGGCTGGGCGGCCGCGATGCCCGCATAGAGGTCCTCGCCGTCGAGCAAGGCGCGCGCCGTGACCAGATAGACGCCCTCCGAGAAGTTCCAGTACGACTCGCCGCGCCAGACGTGCTCGAGCGCGACGATCGCCGCGGCCGCGAGCACGAAGGCGATGGCCCGCGCCCAGCGCCGCGGCGCCGGGTGCCCCGCTTGCGGCTCCGCGTGCGCAGGGCGGTCCGGAGCGTCCGCGGACGGCGCTCCGATCACCGCTCGAGCGCGACGTCGCTCGGTATCTCGATCGTCCGGTCCGGCGTCGCGAGGTCGAGCTCGAGGCGGTAGTCGCCGTCAGGCGCAGGGCGCCCGGCGGCGTCGGTGCCGTCCCAGGTCAGCGTCTCGCGCCCGCCGGCACGCAGGGCGCCGTCGAGGAGGACGCGGACCGGCGCACCGTCCTCGTCCACGACGGTGGCCGTTACGGGCTGAGCGCGCTCGAGCACGAAGGAGAGCTTCGCCACCTCCCGCGAGCACTCGCAGCCCGGCCGAAGCTCACGGTCGATTTCGATCCCGCCGACCGGCGCGTCCTCCTGCTTGAGCATCTGCGTCCAGACGAAGGCGGAGGCGCTGAGGAGCACGATCACGAGCGTCAGCGCGGTCATCACCCGGCTGCGCCGCGGCGAGGGGCCCGCGGCGGACGTCGAGAGCACGCCGGTCGGGGGCGCTGCGCCGGCTGCGGGCGCGCCCGGTGCGGGGACGCGGCTCGGCCTGCTCACGCGGGGAACCCTAGATGGTTGACCCCACGGCAGCATGCGTCTGAGAGCCGAGCCTTATCGGCTTCCAGGCGAGCGGGGTCGTGGAATCAGCCATCTGGTGGCGCGGTCAGCGTGCTCGACGGTCTCGAGCGCGTGGGGGTCACCCGAGCAGGCGCGCGAGCTCCGAGCGCAGCGTCGCCTCCGCGGACGGCAGGCCGTCGCGGGCCGCCGTTCGCGCGCCGGCGGTGTCGGCCAGCCGCACGGCGTCGGCGTCGATCTCGCCCTCGACCGCGACGACCACGTGCTCTCGCGCGAGCCGCTCGACCAGCTGCCGCTGGTGCTCGGTTCGATGCTCGCCCGCGCCGCGCCGGCGGGCGAGCACGAGCGGGCGGTGACCCGCGGCGATCGCGTCCGAGACCATGGCCGCACCACCGTGGCACACGACGTAGCGCGCGCGGGCAAGGGCCTGTTCGATCTCGTTCGGCGCCATCGAGGCGCTCGCCGAGTAGCTCGCCGGACGGTAGGTCGACGTCCCCGCCTGAGCCACGACTGGGGTCGGCAGGACGCCCGCGGTCACCGCCCGGTCCACCGTCGCGAGCAGGCGGTCGAACGGCTCGGGCCGCGTACCGACCGACACGAAGGTCCCCTCGCCGCCCGGCTTCGCCGAGCGGGCGCCGGCCTCGAGCAGGGCCGGCCTGCACGCGGCCGCGTGCCGGTAGACCGCGCGCATCTCCGGCCACTGGACCAGCACGGCGCGAGCCAGCGGCGCCACGATCCGCCCTGTGAGGCTGGCTCCGCTGACGCGCGCCATCGTCTCCATGAAGAGGAGCTCGCTGCCCGCAGCGCGCGCCATCAGCGCGTAGGGGACGACGGTGCCCGCGCCGGTCGTCACGACCACCGCCGGCGGCGCCGACCGAAGGACGCGGCGCGCAGCGCGCAGGTTCGGACCGAGGCCGCGCACGCCGGGCGGATCGCGCCCCCAGGAGGGAAGCTCGCGCACGTCCTCGTCCGCCTCCCGCAGCGCGTCGGCCTGCCTCGAGGCGCCGGTCACCCAGACCCGCGGGCGGTCCTCGAACGCGGCGCGCACCGCCAGCAGCTCCGCCATGTGCCCTCCCGCCGAGGCCGCGAGGGCGAGCGCTGGACGGACGGAGTGGTTGGAGGGCACCGTGTCATGATCGCGCGCCTTGCGGGTGATCGTCGTCAACAGGTACGCCACCGTGGCCGGCGGGGCCGAGAAGCACGCCGTGGGGGTGGCGGAGATCCTGCGCTCGCGCGGCCACGCGGTCGCCTTCCTGTCCACGCGGTCGGAGGCGAACGTGGAGCGCGAGGGCGCTTTCGTGCCGCTCCTGGGCGCGGGCTTCTGGCGCGGGACCCCGCCGCGACGCGAGCAGGTCGAGGTGGCCGCCGCGGCGCTGTGGAACCGGCGCGCCGCCGCGGCGGCGGAAGCGCTCGTCGAGCGCTTTCGGCCTGACGTCGTGCACTTCCACGATCTCTATCCACAGCTGTCGGTGGCACCGGTGGTCGTGGCCGCGCGGCTCGGGGTCCCGACCGTCCAGACGCTCCACAACTACGAGCTGATCTCGGCGAGCCCCACCGACCACAGCGGGAGCCGGCTCGACCGCGGTCCCGAGCCGGTCGCGGTCAGGGCGCTTCGCACGGCGCTAGGCGTCGTGCGCAGGGTCGTGCACGTGCCGCGCGTCTCGCGCTTCGTGGCGGTGTCGAGGCACATGGCCGAGACGTTCGCCGCCCACGGGATCCGGGCGGACGTGATGCCGAACTTCGTCGAGAGCGGCGGCGACGGTGCCCGTCCCGGATTCGCCGAGCGCGCGGGGATCCTCTTCGTGGGCCGGCTGACCGAGGAGAAGGGAGCCCGTGACGCGATCGCGCTGGCGCGAGCGCTGCCCGACGTGGCGGTGACGATGGTCGGGCACGGACCGCTGGAGGACGTGGCGATGAGGGCCGCACACGAGCTTGCCAACCTCGAGTGCACCGGCTTGTTAAGCGCGGGCGCGGTTGCGCGCAGGATCCGGTCCAGCAGGGTGCTCGCGGTCCCCTCGCGCTGGGAGGAGCCGGCCGGGCTCGTGGCGCTCGAGGCGATGGCGGAGGGCACGCCGGTCATCGCGTACGCAAGCGGGGGGCTCGCCGAGTACGTCAGCGACGCGGGGGCGGGGCTCGTCGTGCCACGCTCGACGGAGGCGCTGGCCGCCTCCTGCCGCACGCTCCACGACGATCGTGATGCGTGGACCGAGGCGTCGGCTGCGGGGACGAGCGCGGCGGCGCGCAACCACTCGCCGGACCGCTACGGGGAACGGCTCGAGCGCATCTACGCGCAGGCCGCCGCGCCCTGACGCGCTCGCGCGGCCGCCGCTATTCGGCCTGGTCGGCGCCCACGACGACCACCACGTCGGCCGTTCCGGCCAGGTCCTGGGTATCGGTGCCGACGGGCTCGAGCTGGCTGATCCCGAGCTCGCGCCCGACCTCGCGAGCGGCGCTGCGGGCGCCCTCGGCGAACAGCACGGCCGACTCCGCGGAGGTCTGCTCGGTCGCGTTCGCGACGTTGCCGATCTGGAACCCGGCCTGCTCGACGGTGCCCGATACCGACTGGGCGGCGCCGGAGATCGAGGTGCCGTTCAGAACCGCGACCTCGATCGTGGAGGGGTCGAGCGGAGCGCTCGAATCGGCGCCCGCGGGCGGCTCGCCTCCCGGGCCGTCCGAGGCGGTCTCGCCACCGTCGCCGGCCAGCGTGGCGATCCCGAAGGCAGCCCCGGCCCCGAGGACGAGGACCCCGGCGACCAGCAGGACGATGTAGCGCGGCGCCAGCCGGCGGTACCAGGGTGGCCTGGCCTGAGTCGATCCCGGCAGGGGCGGGATCCGGCGAGCGGCGCCCGGACGCGGCGCGGGGAGCCGCTGCGGCGCCGGACGCGGAATTGGGCGCTGGGCCGCACCCTCACCGGATGGCGCCGGGGTCGCCTGCGCGGCGCCAGCGTTCCCTGCCGGCTCGGCCGGAGCCTGCGAAGCACCGGTGGCCGGCGCGGCCTCGGCGGGCTTCTCCTCCTCCCCCTCCCGCGCGGGGGGCGCGGTGCCAGCACCCTGGGCGGCGGCCGGCGGCGTGGCACCCTCCTTCACCGCAGTCCCCTGACCGTTTCCCTCGCCCCCGACGCCCGCCGGCTGAGCCTGCGCGGCGGCTGCGGCCGGCGCGGCGG
>JBPCMT010000199.1:0-6446 GCA_051001995.1 Thermoleophilaceae bacterium | reverse complement strand
ATCGAGCTCGCGTACTTCGGCGGCTTCACGCACATGCAGATCGCCTCGATGCTCGACATGCCGGTGGGGACCGTCAAGGGCCGCATGCGGCTCGGGCTCGAGAAGCTGCGCCGGACGATGGCCGGGGAGGCGGCATGAGCGCCCCGGACCACGACCGGTACGAGGACAGCGCGGCGGCCCACCTGCTCGACGCCCTGCCCGAGCTCGAGGAGCAGGCTTTCGCGCGCCACGTCATGGGGTGCGCCCCCTGCCGTGACGAGGTCGAGCGGCTGCGCGCGGCGGTCGAGGCGCTGCCGCGATCGGTCACGCCGCTGCGCCCGCCACCCGACCTGCGGCGCTCGATCATGGACGCCGTGGCGGCGGATCTCTCCGGCGCGGGCGACGAGACCGCCCCGGCGCGTCCCGCGCTGGTCGCACGTGTCCGCGAGCGATTTCGTTCGGCCGGCGTCGGCCCTCGCCTGCGCCCGGCCGCGGCCTGGGTAAGCGCGGCGGTCCTGCTCGCGGCGGGCGTCGTGGCGGGCCTGGCCACGGACGAGTTGCTCGGAGGCGAGCCGGACGATCGCCGCGTCGCCGCGACGGTCGACGAGTCGCGCCTGGTCGAGGGGAGCGGGACGCTGCTGGTACCCGAAGCGGACGACCCTGCGGTGCTCAGCGTCAACGGAGTGCCGACGCTGCCAGACGCGAACACGAACGGGATCTATCAGGTCTGGCTCGTCCGCGGCGACGAGAGGATCCCGGCCGCGCTCCTGTCCGTGGGCGCCGACGGCAGCGGCGCAGCCACGATCCCGCAGGGTGTCGACGACGCGGACGCCGTCTGGGTCACCCGCGAGCGCGCGGGTGGAAGCCGTGCGCCCACCGAGCCCCCGGTCATGAGCGTTTCGCTGGGCTGAGCCGCCGCTCGGCGCCGCCGCGCCGAAGGCCGCCAGGCCGCGGCTATCGTCTTTCGGATGGAGGTCTGCTACCGCCACTCCGACCGCGAGACCGGCGTTTCCTGCTCCTCGTGCGGGCGGCCGATCTGCCCGGAGTGCATGACCGCGACGCAGGTCGGCATGCGCTGCCCCGAGTGCTCGCGCCAGCGCACGCAGGTGCGGACGATGCGCTCGCTCGAATCGGAGCCGAGGCTCACCTATGCGCTGATCGCCGCCAACGTGATCGCGTTCCTGGGCGTGGTCGCTAGCGGTGGCACCCTGTTCCGCGGCGGCGGACCGCTGACGGTCGACGGCGCGCTGAGCGGGAGCTTCGTGGCCGACGGCGAGTGGTGGCGCCTGTTGACGAGCGGCTTCCTCCACGCGGGCCTGTTCCACCTCTTCCTCAACATGTTCATCCTCTACGTGCTCGGCAGCATGCTCGAGCCCGCGATCGGGAAGGTCCGATTCGCGCTGGTCTACTTCGCCGCGCTGCTGAGCGGCTCGTTCGGGGCCCTGCTGCTGAGCCCGGATGCCTTGACGCTCGGCGCCTCGGGCGCCGTGTTCGGGCTGATGGGCGCCGCGGTCGTGGTGATGCGCTCGCGCGGGATCAACCCCATGGAGAGCGGTATCGGGATGCTCATCCTGCTGAACCTCGGCATTACCTTCCTCGTGCCGGGAATCTCGATCGGGGGCCACGTCGGCGGTCTGATCGGCGGTGGGCTGGCCGCGTACGTGCTGTTCGAGCTGGGCGCCCGCGCGCGGATGCCGGCGGGCGCGGCGAACGCGCTCGCGGCCGGGGTCGGTCTGGTCGCGGCCGCGGCGTCGATCGCGGTCGTCGCCTAGAGCCCGGCCGGCGGGCCGGCGGGACGAGGTCGCGGAATCAGCCGCGCCTATCTCACTGCTTCGGCGGTCCCGGCGTCCAGCGTGACGGTACGCCCCGGAGGCGGAGGCGCCACGCGATCGGGATGCAGCGCGTGCGCCAGCAGCTCGACGCCGTCCACCAGGCGCGGCCCGGGCCGGGAGAAGTAGGCGGCGGCGTCGACCGCCGCGACGAAGCCCGCTTCGAGGCCGGCGAGCCGCTCGCGATGATCGCCCGCCTCGCGCGCCGAGCGCTGCGCGTCGTATCCGCACGGCATGCAGATCACCGTCTCCGGCCGGCTCGCCGCGATCTCGTCCCAGCCGAGCGACCGCGACTTCTCGCCCGGCCCTCCCAGCGCGTCGCGGCCGCCCGCGAGGGCGATCATCTCCGGCACCCAGTGCCCTCCTACGAAGGGAGGGTCGAGCCACTCGAGCGCCACCGTGCGCGGACGCTCGGCGCCCGCGACCGCGACGCGAACCCGCTCCAGGCGCGCGTGCGCGTCGGCCAGCAGCCTCTCGGCTGCTCGGCGGGCGCCGGTCTCCACGCCCAGGCGCTCGACGTCGGCGAGCACGTCGGAGAGCGTCGAGGGGTCGAGCGAGACCACCCGCGGCCGCGAGGGCAGCCGTGCCGCGACAGCGGTTACGTCGTCGAAGGAGACCGCGCACACCTCGCAGACCGCCTGGGTCACGATCAGGTCCGGGTCGAGCTCCGCGAGGCGGTTGGCGTCCAGCTCGTAGAGCGCCTCGCCGCGCCCGGTCCGCTCGCGGACGGCGCGGTCGATCCCGGCGGCGTCGAGCCCGTCGGGGATCACGGTACGGGTGAGGTGGGGCAGGCCGCGCGCGGCGGCGGGAAAGTCGCATTCGTGGGTGACGCCGACTACGCTGTCGCCGAGGTCGAGCGCGAACAGCAGCTCGGTGGCCGAGGGCACGAGGCTCGCGATCCGCACGGGGGAACGATGTCAGTTCTGAGCGACGAGGAGATCGGGTCGCGCCTGCGGGACCGGCGGGGCTGGGAACGGAGCGGTGACGCGATCGTGCGCGTGGTCGAGACCGCCGACTTCGCCGGCTCGGTGGAGCTCGTCAACCGGATCGCTCCCGTTGCCGAGGAGATGAACCACCACCCGGATCTCGTGATCTCCTGGAACCGGGTCACGGTGTCGCTGTCGACCCACTCTCGGGGCGGCCTCACCGAGAGCGACTTCGCGCTCGCCGAGCGCATCGACGAGCTGGCCTGAGCGGCTCGGCGCTCGGGGCCGGCTCAGCCGGAACCGTCGAGCGTGTCCGCGACGAGCGCACCCAGCCGGCGATAACCGGCGACCGACGGGTGGTCGCCGTCGATCGTCAGAGCGCGCCTCATGCGCCCGCTAGCGGCCGGATCCTCGAGCGCCCCGTAGAACGGCAGCACCGGCACGTCGTGCCGCTCGCCGATCGCGGCGATCTCGCCGTTGAGCCGCCGGATCAGCGGCGCCGCGCCGGGGTAGCCGTTGTTCCACGGCAGCACCTCGACCAGGATCGGGTCGAGCCCGAGCTCCTGACCGCTCGCCACCATCTCCTCGAGGTCGGCGGCCGCCTGCTCGATCGCCCGTCCCTGCGCGATGTCGTTGATGCCGCCCTGGACCACGAGGCGGTCGGCGCCCGCGGCGCACTCCTCCAGCCGCGCCGCGATCTCGTCGGTCCGCTCGCCGAAGACGCCGCAGTTGCGAAACCGCGTGCCGGGGTCGAGCGAGCCCGCGGCCCAGAACTCGTACTGGCTGCGGCGGTCAAGCGCGGGGAGCTGATCGCGTACCGCCGCGCTCGGGTCCCACAGCGGGGAGCCGGCCGTGATCGAGTCGCCGAGGGCCGCCACGAGCGCGGGCTCACCCGTGCCCTCCGGCTCCGCGGGCCCCGGCTCGACCGGACCGTCGCCGCCGCATCCGCTCGCGGCCAGGACCGCGAGCACGAGCATCGCGACCAGCGGGGGGAGACGGAGCACGTGGCGAGGCTAGCGGCGCCGCGCCGCCCATCCGTCCGGAGGCCGCTCTACGTTGCGTCGCAAGCCGTATCGACCAAGCGAGGTCCGGGGGATGTGGTCAATGAAGCTGAGCGACTCGCAGCGTGACGCGGTTCGCGCTCTGATTCAGGCCCAGGGCGAGGTGGGGCCCTCGCTGGGTGGGGCGCTCGAGGCGCTCGAGTTCGCGCGCTGGGACGACCTGCCAGACGCCGTGCTTCCGTGGGACCGGGTCGCCGAGCTGGCCGCGGCGCAGGGGATCAGCGAGGCCGACGTGGTGTGGGACCTCACCGCCGGCCTTCACGCGCGCGCGGGCGCGAAGCCCAAGTAGTCCGCCGAGGATTCCGGCCGGCACCGAATCGCCGGCCGGCGGCCCCGCCCGGACGCCGCTTTGGGGTTCGCCCTGGGGCTGGTTGACTCGCCAGTCAACCCGCTAGAGTCAGCCTCGGCGCGCGCATTTGCGGGTCGCGCGCCGCCTGGGCGCCGCAGCGGGCGCCGGGCCGACCGAGACCGCGACGACCCTGGAGGCGGAAAGCATGGCGACGCAGAACGGAACCGGCCGCGAGGTCGTGATCGTGGAGGCTGTCAGGACGCCCATCGGGCGCGGCCACCCTGAGAAGGGCTACTACAGGGACACCCACCCGAACGCGCTGCTCGCGAAGTGCTACTCGGAGGTCATCGAGCGCGCCGGGATCCCGGCCGAGGAGGTCGAGGACGTCGTCACCGGCTGCGTCCAGCAGCTCGGCGAGCAGGGCTTCAACATCGGCCGCAACGCCTGGCTCCAGGCCGGCCTCCCGGTCGAGACCCCGGCCACGACCGTCGACCGCCAGTGCGGCTCGGCGCAGCAGGCGGTGAACTTCGGCGCCGCGCTGGTCGCCGCCGGCGTCCACGACGCCGTGATCGGCTCGGGAGTCGAGCACATGGGCCACATCCCGATGGGCGTGGGCTTCAACTTCGTCGACCAGGTCGGCTCGCCGTGGCCCGAGGAGCTGATGTCCAGGTACAACCTCGTCCCCCAGGGCATCTCCGCGGAGATGATCGCGGACAAGTGGGAGATCCCGAGGTCCGAGCTCGACGAGATCGGGCTTCGCTCGCACCAGAACGCCTCCCGGGCCACCGAGGAGGGCCGTTTCGAGCGCGAGATCGTCCCCTTCTCGGTCAACGGCGACACTCACCAGGTGGACCAGGGCATCCGGGCGGACACGAGCCTCGAGGCGCTCTCGGGCCTCAAGCCCGCGTTCAAGGAGGACGGGAAGGTCACGGCCGGGAACTCGTCGCAGATCTCCGACGGCGCGGCCGCCATCCTGCTGATGGAGCGCCAGAAGGCGGAGTCCCTGGGACTCGAGCCGCGGGCGCGGATCCTCGACCAGACGACCGTCGGCGTGGACCCGGTGATCATGCTCACCGGCCCTATCCCGGCGACCCGGAAGCTGCTCGAGCGGACCGGCATGCAGATGTCGGATATCGACCTCATCGAGATCAACGAGGCGTTCGCCTCCGTCGTGGCGGCGTGGCGGCGCGAGCTCGAGCCGGACATGGACCGGGTGAATGTCAACGGCGGCGCGATCGCCCTGGGCCACCCACTGGGGTCGACCGGCGCGCGTTTGATCACGACGCTCCTGCACGAGCTCGAGCGCACCGACAAGGAGGTCGGGCTCGTGACGATGTGCTGCGGCGGCGGTCTCGGCACCGGCACGCTGATCCAGCGGGTCTAGACGTAGAAGCCGACTGCGGCGGCTTTCGCCGCACTCGCGCGATACTTTCGCCGCGATGCCGGAATCCGCCGACGGCCGAGTGAGCCCGGGCGCGAGCGCATGAGCGCGCTCAGCGGCGGCGGCACGCTGCTCGGGCGCTACCGGATCGTGCGCCGGCTCGGCGCGGGTGGCATGGCCACCGTGTTCCTCGCCGAGGACGAGCGGCTGCGCCGGCAGGTGGCGGTCAAGCGCCTTCACGCGGAGAGCGCCGAGGCGATGGCGCAGCGCTTCGAGCGCGAGGCCCGTGTCGGCGCGTCGCTCAACCACCCCAACATCGTCGCGGTCTACGACACGGATACGGACGCCGAGGGCGTCGTGATCGTCATGGAGTACGTCGAGGGCGAGACCCTGGCCGCCGCGCTGCGGCGCGGGCCGCTCGAGCCGCGCCAGGCGCTCGCGGTGATCGGCGACGTCGCGGCCGCGCTCGACCACGCGCACCGCGCCGGCGTCATCCATCGCGACGTCAAGCCCGCGAACGTGCTGCTCGGGGGCGGCGACTTCGTGAAGCTCGCGGACCTGGGTATCGCCCAGGCCGCCGAGCAGACGCACCTCACCGCGACCGGCACGGTCCTGGGGACGGCCTCCTACATGGCGCCCGAGCAGCTCGAGGGCGGCGGCGTCGGTCCCGAGGCGGACACCTACGCTCTGGCGGCGGTCGCCTACGAGGCGCTCTCGGGGCGGCGGGCGCGCGAGGGCGCGACACCGGTGGCGATCGCGCACAGCGTCACCTCCGAGCCGCCGCCCGACCTGCGGCGGGCCTGGCCCGCCGCTCCACCGGGCGCGGCGCGGGCGCTGGCCCGCGCGATGGACCGCGACCCCGCCGCACGGCAACGGTCGCCGGGCGAGGTCGGAGGCGAGCTGTCGGAGGCGGTCGGGGGCGGACTTCTCACACCCCCCACCGCATCCACCGAGCCAATGACCGCCCCAAAACCCGAACCC
>JBPCMT010000198.1:0-5323 GCA_051001995.1 Thermoleophilaceae bacterium | reverse complement strand
ATCGCGTCGTCGAGCGGCCCGAGCTCGACTCCGAGCGCGAGCTCGATCAGCCGGTCCGCCAGCCAGACGTTCTTCGGCAGCAGCGGCCCATGGAGGTAGGTGCCGATCACGTTGCGACGGCGGACGCACTCGGTGCCGTCGTCGCAGTTGTTGCCGCGGCCCCTGATCACGCCCCCGAGCGGCTCGGCGCCGGCGCCGAGGAAGGTGCGCCCGCCGTGGTTCTCAAAGCCCGCGATCAGCCGCGGGCCGGTCCCGAGGTCGGCCTCGATGGCGCAGTTGCCGATCAGGCGCTCGCCCTCGCCGCGGACCGTCTCCAGCTCGACGAGCCCGACCCCGGGGATCTCCTGGTCGCCGAGGCGATAGCTCGCGCCCAACAGCTGGTAGCCGCCGCAGACGGCGAGCACCACCGCGTCGCGCTCGGCCGCGGCGTGGAGCGGGGCGCGCTTGCACTCGACCATGTCGCGCGCGACCGCGACCTGATCGCGGTCCTGCCCGCCGCCCATGTAGAGCAGGTCGTGCGCCGCCGGGTCGAACGACTCGCCAAGCGAGGACGCGGCGAGCTCGAAGCCGAGGCCGCGCCACTCGCACCGCGCGCGCAGCACCGACAGGTTCCCGCGATCGGCGTAGATGTTCATCAGCTCCGGGTAGAGGGCGAGCACCCGCAGGGCGGGGGAGGGGGTCACTCCGCCTCCAACACGAGGATCTCGCTCCCGACGTAGGCGTCGGTCGCCGGGACCCGGCGGCGATCGAGCTCGCGGAACCCGGTCTCGCTCGCCAGCTTCGCCAGGCCATCGGCGTTCACGACGTCCAGGTGGAGCGTGACCGCGGACGCGCGCAGCTCGCCGGTCGGCGACACGGACTCCCGGATGCGGTCGATGGCGATCGCGCCGTGCTCGTGGCGCAGCGCCACGGGGCGGCTCGAATAGATCCATCCGCCGAGCTCGCGCACGTCGGGGAGCGGAGGCAGGACGGCGCCGCCGTCCAGACCCTCGAGCGGGTCGGCAAGGGCGATCGTGAGCAGCCCTCCGAGATCGAGGTGTCGCCGCGCGGCGGCGAGCATCGAGCGCCGGCCCGCCTCCCCTCCCAGCAGCTGGACGACCTGCATCGGCGCCACGATCAGCACGAAGCGGCGCTCGAGCGCGAACGTTCGCGCGTCGCCGCAGTGGACATGCACGCGAAGCCCGCGCCGGCGGGCGCGCGCGCCGAGCTCGGCGGCCAGCGCCGGCTCTGAGTCCAGAGCGCTCACCTCTTGCCCGCGCTCGGCGAGATCGAGGGCGACGCGTCCCGTGCCCGCGCCGATCTCGAGCAGGGCCCCGGCGGCCCCCGCGGCCAGCTCGCGCCACAGCGCGAGGTCCGCGGCGTAGTCGGCGCACTCGACGTCGTGCCACGCCACGGCCTCATCGATCGCCGGCGCCGTGAGTGGCGGCGCCTTCGCCTGACGTGGGCTCACGCCGACCATCGCGGCGCCGCGCCGCGGTCGGACAGCAGGTCGCGCAGCTCCAGCAGGGCCGTGTAGGTCGGAAGCACGAACAGCCGGCGCCCGTCCGCAGCCGCCACGGCCGCGTCGAGTGAGCGGCCGAGGTCGCGATCCACGCTGAGCTGCGCGTCGATGCCCGCGTACTTCAACCGCAGGGCCATCTCCTCGGCCCGCGTGCCCGAGCACGTCACCCGCCGCGCGTGCCCGGCGAGTACCTCGAAGTCCGCGTCCCAGACCCACGACACGTCGCGTCCGTCGGCGATCCCGTCGTTGAGGGCCATCCACAGGTCCAGCGGACCGTCCTCCAGCCGCAGGGTGCGGAGCACCTCGTTCGCGCCTGCGGGGTTCTTGACGAGCAGGATCGCCACCTCGGACCCGGCCAGCCGGAGTCGCTCCACCCGTCCGAATACCGCCGCCATGCCCTCGAGTCCGGCCTTCACGTCCTCGATCCCCGCGCCCAGCTCAAGCGCCGCGGCGGTCGCCCCCAGCGCGTTGTAGACGTTGTAGAGGCCGGGCAGCGGGAGCGCGACCTCGAGCCGGCCGCGCGGCGTCCGGACGAGCACGTCGGAGCCGTCCATCCCGCGCAGCTGGACGCGCTCGGCGGCCACGGCCGGGCGGGGACGGGTCCGGCCGCAGCGCGGGCACGCGTAGCGGCCGAGATGCCCGAGGTAGACGGCCTCGTAGCCGTAGTTGGCGCCGCAGTTGCGGCAGCGCTTGGAGTCCGCCGCGTGCTGGAGCTCGGGCAGCCGCTGCTCGTCGTCCTCGAGCCCGAAGTAGGTGACGCCGGCCCGCTCCCGACCCAGGTCGGCGACCAGCGGATCGTCGGCGTTCAGCACGAACCGCGAGCGCCCGTCGCGCTCGGCGACCAGCTCGGCCCAGCCGTCGGCCACCTCGTCGAGCTCGCCGTAGCGGTCGAGCTGATCGCGAAAGAGGTTCGAGAGCAGGAAAAGCCGCGCGTCGAGAGCGCGCGCCACCGGGGCGAGCCATGCTTCGTCGACCTCGAAGAGGCCGATCTCGCTCGTCGCGCGCCCGGCGTCGAGCAGCGCGGTGGCTACTCCCCAGTGCATGTTCGATCCGGCCCGGTTGTGCACCACCCGCTCGCCCGCTCGCTCGAGGACGCCCGCGAGCATCCCCGCCGTGGTCGTCTTCCCGTTGGTCGCCGACACCACCGCGGCCCCGTCCTCCAGGCGCCGTCCGAGGCGCTCGAGGGCGCGCGGCTCGAGGCGCAGCAGCATTCGGCCCGGCGCCGTGGTGCCCCCGCTTCGCCCGAGTCCCAGGGCGAGGCGACGGGCGACGCGGGCGAGCGCGACCTTCGCCCGAAACCTCACGGCGCCGATGCGGCGGCGCCGGCCTCCGCGACCGGAACGGCCGGCGGCGGGCACATCACGCGCAGCGAGCGGCGCGCCACGGTCACGAGCGCCGGGAGCTCGGCGATCGGGTCGCCGTCGGCGTAGACCGTGAACGAACGGTCGGCCGCGACCTCGACCCGCTCCCCGCGCAGGAAGCGCGCGGCTGGGTCCTCGACGTGGGTGCCCCGGAAGACCTTCGGGATGTCGCGCAGGAACCTGAGCTTCGACTTCTCGCCCACGAGCAGCACGTCGAGGCGGCCGTCGTCGAGCTGGGCGTGCGGCACCACGAACATCCCGCCTCCGTAGGCCTTCGAGTTCGCGACCGCGACCGAGTAGCCGGTCGCGTCGTGGCGCTCGCCGTCCACCGTGACCTCGAAGCGCGCGTGGCGCCAGCCGGCGAGCGCCCTCAGCGCCGCGTAGAGGTAGACGAGGTTGCCGCGCACGAGCTTCGCCTTGTTCGCGATCCGGTTGGCGTCGGAGTCGAAGCCGAGGCTCGCGATCCCCACGAACGCGGAGCCGTTGACCTCGCCGACGTCGAGCAGGCGCTCCTCGCCCTCGACCGCCAGGCGCACGGCGGCGCGCGGCTCGCGCGGGATGCGCAGAACGCGTGCGAAGTCGTTGCCGCGGCCGGCCGGCACGATCGTGAGCGCGGCCGTGGCCCCGCGCATGGCCCCGGCGACCGGACCCACCAGCCCGTCGCCGCCGATCGCCACCACGCCCTCGCCCGCCGCCGCCGCGCGTCCGGCCTCGATGCGCGCCTCGGCGAGCGTCGAGGCTGTCACCACACGGCGCTCGACCCCGAGCGCGTCGAGCTCTGAGAGCACCTCCGGCAGGATCCGCTCCGCCCGTCCCCCGCCGGCGGCCGGGTTGGGGAGGAGCGCCAGCCGCGGCGTCACCCCTCGCTTGCCACGCCGGCGAGCCGGGCCGCGCGCTCGGCGGCGAACGTTCCGCGCGCCTCGCCGCGCAGCTCGGCGCCCTCCTCGTACCTCTCGATCCTCGCGCGCGCCACCACGTCGTCGCCCACGAGCCGCTCGGCGCGCGGCTCCTCGAGGTCCCGGGGGTCGAGCGTCAGGAGGACGTCCTGCCCCACCGAGTGCCAGGTCTCACCGGTCAGCTTCTCGGAGGCAACGAGCAGCTGCCCGGGACGCGCCAGCCAGTGGAGCTCGAAGATCCCGAGCTGGTAGGCGTAGAGGCGCTCACCCTCTGAGACCAGCACGTTGAGTCCCGAGAACTCCGACCGGTCGATTACCTGGGTCACGGCGTGGCGCAGCGAGCCCGGGATGTCGGTCGGGTCGACGTCGCGCATCAGGAAGTTGAAGAAGTGCTCTGAGTCCGTGTCGCCGGCGGGCACCCGGACGCCCTCCTCCAGCAGACGGGGGAAGTGGAGGATCGTGCCGTTGTGGCACAGCGAGTGGTTTCCGAAGCAGAAGGGGTGCGTGTTGGCCATCGTCAGCCCGCCCATCGTCGCGCGCCGCACGTGCACGTTGAAGATCCGCCCCTCCAGGTCGGTGGCGCGCTGGAACTCGCCGTCCATGTAGGCGGCCTCCGGGAAGCGCACGCAGCGAGGCGCGCAGTCCACGTCCGGGTAGACGGCCATGCCCCAGCCGGAGTCGTGGTCCTCGGACTGGCGGATCATCGGGTTCTCCGCGTGGAGCAGCTCGTGCCGGATCGAGACCGGCTCGGCGGCTACGCAGCCGAATATCCGGCACATGGGGGCGAGATTCCTCGGCTCACGGCGTAGACAGTCTAGGAGGCTGTCTCGATAGCGAGCCCGGAGGCGAGAGTGACGCAGCCGCAGACGATCTGGTGGGCGAGGCCGCGCAAGCTGTGCGGGCTCGAGCGCCCGGGGGGAGGGGGGAGGACTCACCGCTCCTCCCGACGCGACGAGGAGATCGCCTACCTGAGCCGCCGCGGCGTGTGGCTGGTCGTGTCGACGATGCGCACGCGCCACACCCTCGCCGACTACGACGCCGCGGGGCTAGCCTGGCACCACGTGCCCGTCGCGTCCTGTGAGGAGGGCGCGGAGGCGCTCGACCTTCCGGTGGCGCTCAACGGCGATGTGCGTGTCCGATCGAGCCCTCGCGAGGGTCCCACGTGCCGCCGCGAGGCGAGCGCCGGCCATACTCCATCCATGGCCGCGCCACTGATCGAGTTTCCGGCCGACGATCCGGATCGCGCCCGCCGGTTCTGGCACGGAGTCCTCGGGGTCACTCTCGCACCACGGCCCGCCGCGGCCGGATCCGGGTGGCAGACCGACACCGACGGCCTGCGCCTCGGAGTCCACGAGCGTGGACCGGGCCCCGGCGACACCGCCTCCCTGCCCTACTTCACCGTCGCCGACCTGGCCACGACACTCGAGCGCGTCCGCGAGCTCGGCGGCTCGATCATCCATCCCGGCGATCGGTGGGCCGTGTGCCGGGACTCCGAGGGCAGCCCGTTCGCGCTGGCCGCCGCGCCCGGACCCGGGGAGTAGCACCGGCGGGACCGCTTCTCGCGC
>JBPCMT010000197.1:0-16378 GCA_051001995.1 Thermoleophilaceae bacterium | reverse complement strand
TAGACGTTGAAGGCCTCGTCGCGGACGAATCCGCACAGCAGCATGCGCCGCTCGCGGGCGAGGTCGACGGCGAGGCTCGAGGGCGGCCCCACGGCCACCATTCCCGCGAGGCCCGCGAGGCTGCACTTCTGCACGAGCTCGAATGAGGCGCGCCCGCTCACCCACGCGTAGACGCCGGGCGCCGGGTAGCGCCCGGCGAGCAGCAGGGCGCCGATCGCCTTTGTCCATCGCGTTGTGGCGGCCAACGTCCTCGCGCAGGGCGAGGATCCGGCCCGGCGCCTCGAACAGCGCGGTGGCGTGGATGCCTCCGGTCCGGTCGAAGGCGTCCTGACGCGCCCGCGCCTCCGCGGGGATCGCGATCACGGCCTGCGGAGCGAGCGGCTCGGCGGCCGCGGACGGCGGCGCCTCCCGCCAGGAAGCCGACCGCCAGCTCCTCGTCGTCGCCGGGCGTGCGCATGGTCACCGCGACCGCCTGGCCGTCGGCGCGGACCTCGAGCGGCTCCTCGACGGCCACGGCGTCGAGCGTGGCCTCCTCCCCGCCCGCGCCCGTGCGGACGCGGAGGATCTCGGCGTGCGCCACGCGCGGGTCGAAGCCGGTCGCCATCGCTGACATTCCGGTGAATGATTGCGCGGCCGAGCGCGACACGGGTCAGGCGGCCGCTACCGTCGTCGAGGTGGGCCCATCCAAGGAGACTCGACCATGACACTCACGATCGGCAGCGCCCCCTTCGGCAGGAGCCCCGGGGGCGTCTTCAACTTCGACTACGACGCGCCGCAGCACGTCCTCTACTTCGAGGACTCGCCGCGTCGCGTGCGCAACGAGCTGGGCGACCGAACGGTCGCCGACAGCGAGCGGGTGAAGCTGCTCCACGAGACCGGCCACCTGCCCGTCTACTACTTCCCGCGGGAGGACGTCGACGCGAGCCTGCTGGAGCCCACCGACCACCGGACGCACTGCCCGTTCAAGGGCGACGCCTCGTACTGGTCGGTCCGCGCCGGCGATCGCCTGGCGGAGAACGCGATCTGGAGCTACCCCGAGCCGCTCGAGGGCGCCCCGCCGCTCGCCGGCTACATGGCCTTCCGCTGGGACGCGGTGGACCGCTGGCTCGAGGAGGACGAGGAGATCGAGGGACACCCGCGCGACCCCTACACGCGCATCGACGTGCGCGAGAGCTCGCGCCGGGTGCGCGTCGCCCTGCGCGACGAGGTCCTCGCCGAGACGGTCCGCCCGAAGCTGCTCTTTGAGACCAGCCTGTCGACGCGGATCTACGTTCCTCGTGCCGACGTCAGGACCAACCTGCTCGCGCGCAGCCACGCGTCGAGCTACTGCCCCTACAAGGGGCGCGCCTCCTACTGGTCGGCGCGGGCGTCCGATGAGCCGGTCGAGGACCTGGCGTGGAGCTACCCCGAGCCGCTCCCCGAGGCATCGAAGGTCCGCGACCACCTCTCGTTCCTCCACGAGGAGCTCGTGGTTGAGGTGGACGGCGCAGCGATCGAGCACCTGCCGCACCGGCGGTAGGCGCTTCGCTCCCCGCCGGGGCCCCGCCGCGCGGCCGGCGATCCCGGGCGCGTCTTGGAGCCACGAAGCCGCCTGGCCGCCCAGCCGGCCTCCGCCGAGAGTGACCTACTCTGCCGGCGCAACCACTTCGAGGCCGTGATGCCGGGCACCCTCGGCGAGGCGGTGGTCGAAGGTCATCATCGCCTCGACGGCGCCATCGGCGGCGAGCCGTACAGCGGTCGCAAGGTGAACGGCATCGAGCGTGCCGACCAGGGCGGGGGGAAGCGTCTCGGCGGCGGCAAGCAAGGCCTCGTCCATCGGAATGAGCGCGACGGCGCCGAGGACCTGGTCCGCCTGGTCGAGCACACCATGACGACCCGCGAGGCGCCGAAGCTCGATCCGGAGCAGGCGACTGGCGATGTGGTGGTCGAAGTCCGCGAGCGCCGACAACACGGAGGCGGCATCAGGCTCGCCGAGCAGCACCCGACCGAGGGCGCTCGTGTCGAGGTAGACGCCAGCCACCGATCGGGCTCAGTCGCGCGAAGCCCGTGTCTGCGCGAGGAACTCGTCGGTCGTGCCCGCCGGAGCGCCAGGCGGTGTGAGCCTCGCAGCTACCTCGTCAAGCCGACCCAGGGGCACGCTCGCTCCGAACCGAGCCGCGAGGCGCGCGTGCTCCCCGGCGTGCGCGCCCGACGGCACGAGCACGGCCACCTCCTCACCGCGCTCGGTCACGATCAGGCTTTGCCCTGACTTGACCCGCGCCAGGTGACGGCTGAGATTCTGTCTGAGCTCTCTGACGCCAACCGATTCCATGTGCGTCACACCGTAGCACAACAGCCGTCGGCCACGGCGCTGCTCGCGCGGGTGGTGACGGCGGAGCCGTCGGGCGAGGGCGTTTAGCGAAGCGAGCCCAAGTCCGAGGGCTCTGCCGGAGGCAGGACCCGCGCGCCACGGCGCCCCGCCGGAGGCAGGACCCGCGCGCCTGGGCGCAGGAACGGGCTACCCCGCCGCGAGCGCCTCGATCAGGTCCTCGCCCTCGAGGTCGGGCGCGTCGAGCCCGTGCAGGTGGCGGTCAGCCGCGCGGGCGGCCTGGCGGCCCTCGGCGATCGCCCACACGATCAGCGACTGGCCGCGGCGCGCGTCGCCGCACGCGAACACGCCCGGCACCGAGCTCGCGTAGTCGTCGCAGGCCACATTGCCGCGGCCGTCGAGCTCCACTCCGAGCTGCTCGACGGCGCCCTCGTGCCGCGGGTGCAGGAAGCCCATCGCGAGCAGTACCAGGTCGGCGGGGATCGTGAACTCCGAGCCCTCGAGCTTGTCGAAGGTCGGGGCGGCGCCGACCTCGTGGCCGTGCAGCGCGTCGACGCGGCCGCCGGAGCCCGTGAAGGATGTCGTCATCACGCTGAAGCGCCGCTCGCCGCCCTCCTCGTGCGCGGCGGACGTGCGCAGGATCAGCGGCCACTGCGGCCACGGGGTGCGGTCGTCGGGTCGCTCGGGCGGCGGCTCGGGCAGCAGCTCGAACTGCGTGACGCTGGCCGGCGCCTCGCGGTGCGAGTTGCCGAGGCAGTCGGCGCCGGTGTCGCCGCCGCCGATGATCACGACGTGCTTGCCGGCCGCCGTTATCGGGGTGCCGTCGGGGAACTCGCCTGCCACGTAGCGGTTGCGCAGCTCCAGGTACTCCATCGCGTAGTGCACGCCGTCGAGCTCCCGGCCCGGCACCGGCAGGTCACGCGGGACGGTGGAGCCGGTGGCGATCACGACCGCGTCGAAGCGCTCGCGCAGCTCTTCGCCGGTCACGTCGCGGCCCACGTCCACGCTGGTCTGGAAGTCGATCCCCTCGGCGGCCAGGATGTCCACCCGCCGCTGGACGACGCCCTTGTCGAGCTTGAAGTCGGGCACTCCGTAGCGAAGCAGCCCGCCGATGCGGTCGTTTCGCTCGTAGACCGTCACCTCGTGCCCGAACTGGTTCAGCTCCGCCGCGGCGGCCAGGCCGGCCGGCCCGGAGCCCACGACCGCGACGCGCCTGCCGCTGCGGACGGCCGGCGGCCGAGCCACCACCCACCCCTCCTCGAACGCTCGGTCGGCGATCGCCACCTCGATCGACTTGATCGTGACCGGGTCGTCGTTGATGTCGAGCACGCACGCCGCCTCGCACGGCGCCGGGCAGATGCGGCCGGTGAACTCGGGGAAGTTGTTGGTGGCGTGGAGCGCCTCGATCGCCTCGCGCCAGCGGTCGCGGTAGACGAGGTCGTTCCAGTCGGGGATCAGGTTGCCGAGCGGGCAGCCCTGGTGACAGAACGGGACGCCGCACTCCATGCAACGCGCCCCCTGCTGCTGGAGCTCCGGGACCGGCAGGTTGTCCTGGAACTCGCGGAAGTCGTGCAGGCGCTCGCCGACCGGGCGCTTCGGGCCCGTCTGGCGGTGGATCTTGAGGAATGCCCCCAGCTCGCCCATGACTCGCTCCATCGGGTCAGGCCGCGGCGCCGTCGCCGGACGCCGTCGCGGCCTCGACCTCGCTGCCGGACGGGAGGCCGACATGGGTCGCCTCGCCGCCGCCAGAGGCCTCCTGCTCGGCCAGCTCGGCGAGCGCGCGCTTGTAGTCGCGCGGCATGACCTTGACCCAGGCGCCGGCGAGCCCGCCCCAGCCTGCGAGCACCCGCGCGGCCACCGTGCTGTCGGTCCGCTCGAGGTGCTCTGTGACCAGTGTGCGGACCTCGTCGAGGTCGGCCGCCCCCGGCTCCTCCAGGTCGACGATCTGCCGGTTGCAGCGCCGCCCGAACGTGCCCTCCTCGTCGAGCACGTAGGCCACCCCGCCGCTCATGCCGGCCGCGAAGTTGCGCCCGGTCGGCCCGAGCACGACCACGCGGCCGCCGGTCATGTACTCGCAGCCGTGATCGCCGACGCCCTCGACCACCGCATGGACGCCGGAGTTGCGGACCGCGAAGCGCTCGCCGGCGAGCCCGCGGAAGAACGCGCGGCCGCTGGTGGCGCCGTAGAGCACGGTGTTGCCGATCACGACGTTCTCCTCGGCGCGGAAGCGCGAGCCCTCCGGCGGCCGCACCGCGAGCACTCCCCCGGACAGGCCCTTTCCGGTGTAGTCGTTGGCGTCGCCGTGGAGAGTGAGAGTCACGCCCGGCGTGAGCCAGGCGCCGAAGCTCTGGCCGGCAGAGCCCTCGACGCGGCAGTCGATCGAGCCCTCCGGAAGTCCCTCTGCGCCGAAGCGGCGCGCGATCTCGCTCGAGAGCAGGCCGCCGGCGCCGCGGTGCTTGTTGCGGATCCGCAGCGTCGCGCGCGTGGGCTCGCCGCCGTCGAGCGTGCCCTGCGCGAGCTGGATCAGGTCGATGTCGAAGTGATCATGGAGCACCGGGTCCTGGGCGCGGACGCGCCGCCGCGGCACCTCCGGCGGCATGTCCGGCGCCGCCAGCAGATGGGTGAGGTCCACGCCGCGCGCCTTCCAGTGCGCGACCGCCCCTTCGGCCTCGAGCAGGTCGGTGCGGCCGACGAGCTCCTCGAACCTCCGCACCCCGAGCTGCGCCATCAGCTCGCGGACCTCCTCGGCGACGTGGAAGAAGAAGTTGACCACGTGCTCGGGCTGGCCCGCGAAGCGCTTGCGGAGCTCGGGATCCTGGGTGGCGATGCCCACCGGGCAGGTGTTCAGGTGGCAGGCGCGCATCATGATGCAGCCCATGGTGATCAGCGGAGCCGTGGAGAAGCCGAACTCCTCGGCGCCGAGCAGAGCGCCGATCACGACGTCCCGACCGGTCTTCATCTGCCCGTCGGTCTGCACGACGATGCGGTCGCGCAGCTTGTTCATCACGAGCGTCTGCTGAGTCTCGGCCAGCCCGATCTCCCACGGCACCCCGGCCGACTGGATCGACGATACCGGTGACGCGCCGGTGCCGCCGTCGTGGCCGGCGATCACGACGTGGTCGGAGTTCGCCTTCGCGACGCCGGCGGCCACCGTGCCGACACCGACCTCGGAGAAGAGTTTGACGCTGATCCGCGCGCGCGGGTTGGCGCAGCGCAGGTCGAAGATCAGCTGCTTGAGGTCCTCGATCGAGTAGATGTCGTGGTGCGGCGGCGGCGAGATCAGCCCGACGCCCGGCGTCGAGTGGCGGATCTTCGCGATGTAGCCGTCGACCTTGTAGCCGGGCAGCTGCCCGCCCTCGCCCGGCTTCGCCCCCTGCGCCATCTTGATCTGGAGCTCGTCGGCGTTCACGAGGTAGTGCGCCGTCACGCCGAAGCGGCCCGAGGCCACCTGCTTGATCGCCGAGCGGCGGCGGTCGCCGTTGTCATCGGGCGTGTAGCGGCGCGCGTCCTCGCCGCCCTCGCCGGTGTTCGACTTGCCGCCGATCCGGTTCATCGCGATCGCCAGCGTTTCGTGCGCCTCGGTGGAGAGCGACCCCAGCGACATCGCGCCGGTGGCGAAGCGCCTGACGATCTCCTTCGCCGGCTCAACCTCCTCGATCGCGATCGGCTCGTCCGGCGGCCTGAGCTTGAGCAGACCGCGCAGCGTCGCGCGGCGCCTCGACTCGTCGTTGACCATCTGAGTGAAGCGGGCGTATTCCTCGGCGCCGCCCTCGCGGACCGCGTGCTGCACCGAGGCGATCGTGTCCGGGTTCCACTGGTGGTGCTCGCCGTCGCGGCGCCAGGCGTGCACGCCGCCGACGGGCAGGATCTCTGCGTCCAGCGCCTGCGGCGCCTTGGGGTAGGCGCGCCGATGGCGCGCGAGCGTCTCGACCGCGAGCACGTCGAGGCCAATGCCGCCGATGCGCGAGGTCGTGCCGGCGAAGTAGCCGTCGATCAACCCGCGCTCGAGGCCGACCGCCTCGAAGATCTGCGCGCCCGAGTAGCTGCGCACGGTGGAGATCCCCATCTTCGAGATCGTCTTGAGGATCCCCTTGCCGGCCGCCTTGACCATGTGCTCCTCGGCAGCGGCGGCGCCGTCGGTCCCGGGGAGCAGGCCGCGATCGAACATGTCGGTCAGGGTCTCGATCGCCAGGTACGGGTTGACCGCCGACGCCCCGTAGCCGAGCAGGCAGCAGAGGTGGTGCACCTCGCGCGGCTCGCCCGACTCGACCACGAGCCCGCAGCGCAGGCGCGTGCCCTCGCGCACGAGGTGGTGGTGCACGGCTCCGACCGCGAGCAGCGCCGGGATCGGCGCACGGTCCGGCCCAGCTGCGCGGTCCGAGAGGATCAGGATGTTGTCGCCCACCTCGATGCAGCTCGAGGCCTCGCCTGCGAGGCGCTCGAGCGCACGCTCGAGGCCCTTCGGGCCCTCCTCGACCGGCCAGGTCGCATCGAGCGTGTTCGCGCGGAACACGTGGTGGTTGATCTGGCGCAGCTTCTCGAGCTCGCCCGCCGTCAGGACCGGCTGGCGGATCACGAGCTGGTGGGCGTGCTCGGCGGTCTGCGCCAGCAGGTTCTCCTCAGGCCCGACCTTGGTCGAGAGGCTCATCACGAGCTCCTCGCGGATCGGGTCGATCGGCGGGTTTGTGACCTGCGCGAAGAGCTGCTTGAAGTACGAGTAGAGCAGCGGGCCGCGATCCGAGAGCACCGCGAGCGCGAAGTCGTTGCCCATCGAGCCGATCGGCTCCGCCGCGGAGGCGCCGCCCATCTGCGCGAGCGTCACGCGCAGGTCCTCCTGCGTGTAGCCGAACAGCCGCTGGCGCGTGGGAAGCGGCTCGGCGGCGACCTCCCGCGGGGCGACCGCATCGAGCTCGTCGAGCCCCATCGAGCGCGTGCGGTACCAGTGGCCGTAGGGCTTCTGCGTGGCGACCCGGTGCTTGATCTCGCCGTCGTCGACGATGCGCCCCTGCTCCACGTCGATCAGGAACAGCTTGCCCGGCTGAAGGCGGCCCTTCTGGACCACCTCCTCGGGCGCGGCCTCGAACACGCCGGTCTCCGACGCGAGCACGACGCAGCCGTCGCGCGTGACCTGCCAGCGACCGGGGCGCAGGCCGTTGCGATCGAGCGTCGCGCCGATCAGCTTGCCGTCGCAGAAGGCGACCGCGGCCGGGCCGTCCCACGGCTCCATGAGGCAGGAGTGGTAGGCGTAGAAGTCGCGCACGTGGTCGGGCAGGTCGTCGCGGCCCTCCCAGGCCTCGGGGACCATCATCATCAGCGCGTGCGGGAGCGAGCGCCCGCCGAGCGTCAGGAGCTCGAGGACGTTGTCGAAGGTCGCCGAGTCCGACCCGCCCGGCCGCACGACCGGGAGCACCTTGTGGAGGTCATCGCCGAACAGTTCGCTGGCGAGCTCCGACTCTCGCGCGCACATCCAGTTGACGGTGCCCCGCAGGGTGTTGATCTCGCCGTTGTGGCAGATCAGCCGGTAGGGGTGTGCGAGCTCCCAGCTCGGGAACGTGTTGGTCGAGAAGCGCGAGTGGACGAGCGCCAGCGCGCTCTCCATCCGCTCGTCGCGAAGGTCCGGGTAGTAGCGCGGCAGCTGCGGCGAGGTGAGCATGCCCTTGTAGACCACCGTTCGCGACGAGAACGATGGGATCGCCAGATCCCCCCCCGCCGCCTTCTCGATCACGCGCCGGATGACGTAGGCCTTGCGCTCGACGTCATCGGGGTCGTTGGGCGTCAGGCCCACGAAGACCTGACGGATGACCGGCTCGACCTGGGCGGAGCTCGGACCGGGCACGGAGCTGTCCACCGGTACGTCGCGCCAGCCGAGCAGGCGCTGGCCCTCGTCCTCGATGGTGCGCTCGATGAGCGACTCGATCTCCGCCCGGCGCTCCGCCTCCTGCGGCATGAAGCAGACGCCCACCGCGTAGCTGCCGGGCTCGGGCAGGTCGAGCTCGACGACCTCCCTGAAGAATGCGTGCGGTAGCTGGAGCAGGATGCCGGCGCCATCGCCGGTGTCGATCTCAGAGCCCGACGCCCCGCGGTGCTCGAGCGAATCGAGCACGTGGAGCGCGCGGCCGACCACGTCGTGGGATGCCTCGCCGGACAGGCGCGCGACCGCACCGATGCCACAGGCATCGTGCTCGAACGCCGGGTCGTAAAGACCAGCGGCCTGGGGTCGCTTGAGCAGGGACATGGACAGGGAGAAGCCTCCGACGGAAGAGGGAGTCCGAAATGCTACCTACGCCCGGGACGGAAGCGAGCGAAGTGGCCCTCGCGCCGGGGCGGGTAGTCCGCCGGCTAGGCGCCCGCGCCGCTCGGCTCGCGATCCGGCATGTCGCAGCTCGCGCCGTCGCTCGTCCAGCAGCGCACGACGTCGCGCATCGAGAGGATCCCGGCGACCTCTCCGCGATCGAGGACGATGACGTGCCTGAACGCCCCCTTCACCATGGTCTCGGCCGCGCGCTCGAGCGGCCAGTCCGCTTGGGCGTACTGAAGGTCCGAAGCCAGGTGGTCGCTGACGCGCTCGGCGTCCATGTCCTCGTCCCTTCCGATCGAGCGCAGTAGGTCGCGTTCGGTGATGATCCCCGGCCCGGGCTGGTCGAGGCCAATGACCACCGCCGCGCCCACGCCGTGCTTGGTCATCCGGCGAGCCGTCTCCCTCAAGGTGTGGTCCGGCCCGACCGTCACCTCGATCTTGTTCATGCCGTCGCGCACCTGCAAGGTCCCGACCTCCTCGTCCCAATCGCCACGAGACAGTCTAACTTCCGCTCGGGCGTGACGAAAGGTCGGCTCGTGCCGTCCCCTTTCCAGGGCCGCGCGCCGGCCCGACGCGCGGTGTCGCGCCGCTCAATAGAAGAGGCCCCGCCGAAGCGAGGCCTCCCCCGTAGCTGGCCGATAAGCCGGATCCTGTCGCGAGCAGCCATCCATCTGCCCCGGTTTCCCCACCCTTGCGGACCGGGAGTGGCCGGGACGGGCCTCTCGGCCCCGCGGCCTACCTGGGACTCGGCGGGCAGCGTCGTCGTCCCTGCTTGGCCTTGCACCGAGTGGGGTTTGCCTGGCCGGCGTGTCGCCACGCCGCCGGTGCGCTCTTACCGCACCATTTCACCCTTGCCGGCAACGGGCCTCACGTGAGGGCCCGCCGCTTAGGCGGTGTCATTTCTGTGGCACTTTCCCGCGGGTTTCCCCGGGTCGGCTTCCCCGACCACCCTGCCCTGCGGTGTCCGGACTTTCCTCGAGGGCCGGTTTTCTCCCCGACCTCCCGCGGCTGCTTGGCCAGCATCGTCAATGGTACGCCGGCATTTCGCCTCTGTCGAGCGCTCCCGCCCGGGCGGTGATTCTTCTGGAGGACGAGCGGGTGCGCGCTCCGGCCAACGAGCACCGTCGGGACCGGCTTCAGACGGACGCTACGGGATGACCGTCACCGGCGTGCCGAGCGGGAGGCGCTCGGCCAGCTCGGTGATGCCGGAGTTGCTCATCCGGATACAGCCGTGACTGACGTCCTGGCCGAGCCCTGAGGGGTCATTGGTCCCGTGCAGCCCGAGCTCGCCGTTACCGCCCGCGTAGCGGACGAGCTTCTCCGAGAACCCCGACAGGACGAACACATAGTCGCCGTAGATCGTCCCCTCTTCGGGCGGCTTGATCAGCTCGGTGATGTAGAAGTCGCCCGGGGGCGTGGGGGTTTCTGGCTGCCCAAGTCCGATCGCCCAGCGGTCGAAGAGCTCGCCGCCTTCGCGCGCCGTGACCTCGTGAGCGCTGAGGTCGATCTCGATCTCCCACTTGGTCGCCCCGAGCGAGACGTCCCGCTCGCGTATCCAGCCGGTGCTTTCGTTCGGCCGGATCGGAAGCAACACCTCGAGCCAGCCGTCGCGCGACTCGAGGACGCTGAAGACGAGCGGGCCCTCCTGGCCCTCACGAGGCTCCACGCTCTGCTCTGGCTCGCGATCCCCCGGCTCCTCATAGACACCGATTGCTTCGCCGGCCTCCTTCGCGGTCGCCACGAGGCGCTCGTGCCTTCCCAACTCGTCGTCGGGCGGCGGGCGCGATGAACCGCTTACAAGCCGCTCGGCCAGGCTTCTCTTCGTGCCGGCGGTGCCGTCCTCGCCCGAAGGGTCCACCAAGGAGCCGGCCGCGACCATGGCGCCGTAGCCGGCGGCCACGGCCAGGCAGGCGCCGAGCAAGAGCAATGGAAGGCGCCGGCGGCGTTTCCTCTGCCCCCCGTGAAGGAAGATCGGGTGAGCCGGACCGGTTCCGCCGCGGCGGCGGCGGCGGAACCGGCGCTCAGCTCGACGCATGGCTAGCCGGTGGTGCTCGGGGCGCTGCTCGCGGCGCCGGTGATGGACGCCGGCAGCTCGCTCGTGATGAAGCCGGTCTTCCCGACCGCATCGAGCACCTGCGCCACCGTGAGCGGGTCGGTGAAGGCGGTGGGCGCGGGGAGCTCACCGCCGTCGACGAGAGTCCTGCCCCACGCGGTGTGGAAGGCCTCCACCGGCAGGATCGACGCTGCCGCGGCGAGGTACTCGGTGCTCTCGAGCGAGGGCGCCGCACCCTGGTAGGCGCCGACACCCGTCTCCTCGAGGGTGATCGCGGTCTCGAGGAAGATGCCCTCCTCCGAGGTCGTGTTCTTGAAGTCGAACTCCGGCTCACTCACCGGGGTGGCGCCGGCCTCCTCGATCGCCTGCTGGAGGAACTCGATGTGCGTCTCCTCGTGGCCCCTCAGCGTCTCGGCGTAGGTGCCGACCTCGCCGCTGAAGTTGCCCTTCTCGACGGCCTCCGCGTAGAAGCGCGCCTCGAGGAACTCGAGCACGAGAGCGAAGTTGAGGATCTCGAGGTCCTCGAGATCGTCCTCACCCTGCGCCAGCGCAAAGGAACCGAGCCCGCCGAGGGCGGCCCCCGCGGCGAGGCCGCCGGCGGTCGCCTTCATCAGGAAGGCGCGGCGGGTGGGGCCGTGAGGCACCCTCTGCGCCATCTCCCTGATCGCGCCGTCCTTGTCGAGTACGTCCAGCCTTGGCAAGTGCGAGTGCGTCATCCCTGTCCTCTCGGTAGTGAAATAGCCTCGCTCCCCCAGCGAGCCGCTTGCACCTCTTCGCGCGCGGCACGATACATCCTTCTCCGGTCGCATGTGACGGAGGTGGCGACCGAGATCGTCGACCCGCTAGGGATGCCCCGGGCGCTCGTCCCGGAACACCTCGGCGACGACCGTGGATGGATCGTCCGCGCCGGTGTGCCGCAGGCGCGCTTCGACCTCGTCGGGCTGAGCCCCGGCGAGGCGCATCCGGTAGGCCTCGATCCAGGGCGAGCGCAGGCGCTCCGCTCGCGCGGGGCCACCGTCGGTCGCGGCGCGGGGATCGCCGGCGGTCGATTGAGCGGGTCGGGCGTCGGCCTCGGATGACGGCGCCGGCGGGCTTGGGGTGGTGGCGCCGGCGCTCGCGGGGGTGGCGCTCGCCGACGCGGACGGTTCGCCGGAACCGCTAGCTCGTTCCGGCGGCGACGGCGGGTCCGGGCTCGCGCTTGCGCGCTCACCGGACGCCACCGAGCCGGGGCCCGCGGCCGATCCCGGTCCCGCGGCCGGCTCGGGGCCCGCGGCCGGTCTCCCTTCGACGGGCTGCGAGCTTCGCTCGGCCGGGTCGACAGGCGCGCGCGCGTCGTCCTCCGGCGGGAGGAGTACCCGGGCGACCGCGTCACACTGCCGCCTAACCGCCTCGGCCTGGACGGACAGCGCGTCCGCGAGGCGCGAGAGGTGAGACAGCTCCTCGCGCGCGTCGTCGCGACGCCGGCGCTCGCGGACGGCCCGCTCGGCGTCCGCCTCCGCCTCGTGCCTGATCGCCGCCGCGGTGGCCTCGGCCGCCTCGAGAATCGTGTGGATCTTGTCGGCAACCGAGGCCATCGCGGTCGTCGAGCCCACCACTGCTCCGGACGAGCTCGCGGTGCCCCCGATCGCGCGGGGCGGCTCGGTCGGTCCGGCCGGCGCCTGGGACGAGGCGGCGGTGGAGGAATCCGCGGGTGTTCGCTCGGTCGGAGGTGGCTCGCCGGAAGACTGCTCGGGCCTGCCGGCTTCCCGGTCTCGTGCGACCGCGTCACCGTCGGGCGACGCAGGCTCGAACCCCCGCTCGCGACCGGCTCTTAGTCTTCGCCACCACCTGCCCATTTGCCGCTTTCGAATGATCCCACCACGAACGGACGTGCCCGGCGGAGGACGCCCGGCCGCGCGCCGGGCCTCGCAAGCGCAAGGGTCAGCTCAGCCTCGCGCCGCACCCTCCGCAGTGTCCGCTGCCCTCGTGGAAGCGCATGCGCTCGCCGCACGCGGGGCACGGCGCGGATCCGGCGGACAGGAGGCCCTCCCAGGCGCTCGTGACAAGGTCACCGAGCGTCGGCCCCCTGCCGCCGGCCTCGTCCGGCGGATCATCGCCGCAAGTACGAGGGCGCTGCTCGCGCCGGTCCGCGTCCGGCATCGGCCGGACCTCCGGCACAAGCTCTTCGTCGCGCCGGAGCGGCCGCGGGCGAGGAGAGAAGCGGTGCGCGCTCCGCTCGGACACCGGGTGCCCCGCGCCGACGGCGCGTCGCGAGCCAGAGCGCCGCACCCGACCCGCCTCGCGCCGGTCGCGTTCACGCGGCGTACCGACGAACCCCTGGGGCGTCATGCGACCCTCCGGCAGACGCCGATCACGCGCCCGAGGATCGCCACCTCGCGCTCCCGGATCGCCTCCATCGCCGCGTTCTCCGGCTGGAGCCTGACGTGGTCGGCCTCGCGAAAGAACCTCTTGACCGTCGCCTCGTCGTCAACCAGGGCGACGACGATCTGACCGTCGGCCGCCGTCTCCTGGCGCTGGACCACGACCACGTCGCCCTCCAGGATGCCCGCGTCCTTCATCGAATCGCCGCGGACGCGCAGCAGGAAGTCTCCCTCGTCCGCGGCCGTCAGCTCAGGAACCTCGATGTACTCCTCGACGTTCTCCTCCGCCAGGACCGGCTGCCCCGCGGCCACCTGGCCGAGGAGCGGCAGCCCGCGAGGCCGCGGTCCGCGCCGCGCCGAGCTCGCCAGCAGCTCCATCGCGCGTGGCTTGGTGGGATCGCGACGGAGCATCCCCGCCTTCTCCAAGTTCGCGAGGTGGCCATGGACCGTGGACGGTGAGGTCAGCCCGATCGCCTGCCCGATGTCGCGGACCGTGGGCGGGTAGCCGTGCTTGGCCGCATACCGCTTGATGTAGGCGAAGATCTCCTGCTGGCGCTTGGTGAGCTTCTGCTCGGGGGTCACCTGGTGCCCTCCCTCGTGGGTCGGCGGCGAAATGGGGTACGACGAACATGTGTTCGAGACAGTAGCCTGCCCGTCGGACGACTTCAACCTCGCCGGCGGCGCCGGCGTCGGGGACCGAGCGGTCGACGCACCCCGCCTATACTCCGGGCCGTCACGCGCCTGTGGCGGAATTGGTAGACGCGCAAGGTTGAGGGCCTTGTCCCGTGTATGCGGGGTGGGAGTTCGAGTCTCCCTGGGCGCATGAAACGCCTCGCGGGTCGGGCCGCCGGCGATGGCTCGCCACGGACGGTGCCAGCACCTTCCCTTTCAAGCGTGGTCCTCAAGGAAGTCCCATCAAGGGACCAGTCCTCAAAGGAGACATCGCAACGCGGGCCGACGACCAAGCAAGGGGAGCCCCGACCGAGCGGGGAGGGCCGCGCCGCTCTACCGCCGGTCGCGAAGCGCCCAGAACGCCCGGCGCTCCGAGCGCGTCAGCCGTCGCCACCTCGCGTCCCGCTCCTGCCACTCGTAGATGCTCACGTCCACGACGCTTCGGACGCCCTCGAGGACATCGAGGGTCTCGCGCGACCCGTCCCCTCCGCGAGCGCCTGCTCGGTCATGACGTCGACGACCTTGAACCTCCGCGGCCCCCTGGGCTCAGGCGGTCGGCTCGCGCGCCGCGGCTTCGGGCGCACGACGGTTGGCCGGAGCTTCGACTCCGGCTTCGTCTCCACATTCTCGAGCGGCACCATCTGCGCGCCTGTGCCCTTGGTCTCGGTGTCGAGAATCCACGCCTTCCCCATCGCCTTCCTGCCCCTCTCGCCTCGATCCCTCATGCCTCGCCTCGCCCCATCATTACTTACGATAGGTTAGCGTCGTGCGAATCGGACCACGAGATCCGCGAGTGCGATCGTCGCGCCGGGGCAAGCAGGCACCATGACCACCGGCGTGCGCCCGCCGGACGTCGACACGGTCGACGAGACGGTGACAATCGGGGATCGTGTCCTTAGCGTCGTGCGGCCGCGCTCCGGCCAGGTGCAGCTCGGGGAGGAGGCCTTCGGGAACGAGGTCGTGATGCCCTACTGGGCCGAGATGTGGCCGAGCGGCGTCGCTCTGGCCCGCGGACTCGTCGGCCGGCCGCTGCGTGGGGTGCGGACGCTCGAGCTGGGCTGCGGCGGGCTGGCGCTGCCGAGCATCGTCGCGAGCCTTGGAGGGGCGAGGGTGCTCGCGACCGATTGGTCCGCCGACGCGGTGGCGTTCGCCGAGCGCAATGCCCGCCGCAGCAGGGCGCCGGTGGAGACGGCCGTATGCTCGTGGGCCGAGCCCGACCCGATCGAATCGCGGGCTCCGTGGAGCCTCGTGCTGGCGGCCGACGTCCTCTACGAGCAACAGGCGGCCGACCACCTCGCGGCGCTGCTGCCACGACTCGTCGGAACGCACGGCTCGGCGTGGATCGCGGACCCCGCGCGGGAACCGGCGACGCGCTTCCTCGAAGCGGCGGCCGAGCGGTTCGAGATCGAAACCGCGACGACCGACTTCGATCGGGTGCTCCTCCACCGCCTGCGCCCGACGGAAGCCGGTTAGACGAGCATGCGACCAGCAGCGGTTGACGGCGCGCCGCCGCGCCCGGATACTCGCTGTCCATGAGCGCCACCGGCCAGGGACGCCTCGAGCGCACGCGCAGCGAGCGGCTGCGCCTCGCCGCCTCGCTCGCGATCGGCGCGATCGCCGTGCTGTTCGCCGCGCTCAACCTGGACTACGTCCGGGTCAACTGGGTCGTGACCACCACCGACACGCCGCTGATCGTCGTGATCGCGGTGTGCCTGCTGGTCGGAGCCGGCATCGGATGGGTCCTGGCCCGCCGCCGCGCACGCTAGCGCCGGCCGTCCCGCGGCGAGCCACGAGAAGGTGAGCCCATGAGCCGCCCCACCCCACGCTGGCGGCGCGCGCTTTCGCCGATCCTGCTCGTCGCCGCGATGCTGATGCTGGCTCTCGGCCAGCTCGCGCTCTACGCGACCCACGACCTGTTCGACTCCGATCGCTTCGCAGATCGGGCGGTGACCGCGCTCGACACGGACGAGGGGCGCGCACTGGTCGGGGCCCGTGTGGCCGACGGGATCATCGCGCGCGACCCCGACCTGATCGGGGCGCGGCCGCTGCTCGAAGGGGCGTCCGAGGGCGTCGCGGCGTCGGCTCCATTCGAGCCACTCTTCCGGAGCGTCGTCGAGGACCTCCACCGGACCGTCTTCGGCGGCGACAGGGACACGATCGCGCTCAAGCTCGCGGATGTCGGCGTGCTCGTGATCGAAACGCTTCAGTCGGTCGCGCCGGACTTGGCGCGAGACATCCCGAAGGAGATCGAGCCGCGGCTCGTCGCGCTCTCCGACCAGGAGGGCAGCTTGCTGGTCGACGGAGCCCGGATCGCCGAGAACACCCAATGGATCGCGTTGGCATCGCTCGCGCTGGCGGCCGCGCTGCTCGCGGCCGCGGTCGCGATCTCGCCCGACCGTCGGCGAACGGTCGGACGCGCCGCGCTCTCGGTCGCGGCGCTCGCGATCCTGCTGGTCATCGGGTTCGAGGTCGGGCGGGCGCTGTTCGGAAGCCGGTTCGATGACCAGGTCACGGCGGACGGCGCGCGCGCGGCGTGGGACGCGCTCCTCGGCGGCCTGCGCACGTGGAACGTGGTGCTGGCGGCCGTAGGCCTCGTGATAGCCGCCGCGGCCGCCTCGCTGCTGCGGCCGCTCGAGGCCGGCGCCGGCGCGCGCCGCGCGTTCGGGATCGTGACCACCACCCCCACC
>JBPCMT010000196.1:0-5803 GCA_051001995.1 Thermoleophilaceae bacterium | reverse complement strand
AGCCCGGACCCATCGGGTAGGCGCCGCGCTGGACGAGTACGGCGTCGTAGCCGCGCAGCGCCCGCTCGAGCTCGATTCGGCGGCGCCCGTAGCGCACGCCGTGGCGGGCGAAGAAGCGGACCTGGTCGATCCGTCCCCGCCCCCGATCGACCTCGGAGTCGGCAACGTAGGCGTCGACCTGGCCGAGCCGGGCCCGCAGTCGCGGCAGGTGCTGGAGGGCGCGGAACTGGGTCGACGAGCTGGTGAGCGGCTGCTCGGCGATGACCGCTACCCGCATCGCGCGGCACGCTACCAACGCGGCGAGCCGCCGGAATACCCTGCTGCGATGCGGATCCTGACCGTCGGCAACATGTATCCGCCGCACGCGCTGGGCGGCTACGAGCTCACTTGGCGCGCGGCGGTCGCCCACCTGCGCGGCCGCGGCCACGAGGTGCGCGTGCTCACCACCGACTACCGCGCTCCGGGCGTGGCGGTGGAAGGAGACGACGAGAGCGACGTGCACCGCGACCTGCGCTGGTACTGGCGCGATCACGCCTTCCCGCGGCTCTCCCTGCGCGAGCGCATGGCCCTCGAGCGCCACAACGCCCGCGTCTTCGACCGCCACGTGGGCGACCTTCGGCCCGAAGTCGTGAGCTGGTGGGCGATGGGCGGGATGTCGCTGTCGCTGGTCGAGCGCGCGCGCCGGGCCGGACTGCCCGCGGCCGCCATTGTGGGCGACGACTGGCTCGACTACGGGGCGCGGGTCGACGCCTGGACGAGGATGTTCACGCGCCGGCCGCGGGCGGCCGCGATCGTCCGCGCGATCACCGGGGTCCCGACGCAGGTCGACTGGAGCGACGCCGGCTCCTGGCTCTTCAACAGCGAGACCGTGCGCCGGCGGGCGCTCGCCGCTCACCCCGAGCTGCGCGACACCGCGGTCGCCCACCCGGGCATCGAGCCCGGCCGCTTCCGGGCGGCCGAGCGCCCACCGTGGCGCTGGCGCCTCCTGTGCCTGGGCCGGATCGATCCGCGGAAGGGGATCGACACGGCCGTGCGCGCGCTGGCCGAGCTGCCGCCCGAGGCCACACTGGCGGTGGTCGGGGGAGGCGACGAGCATCACCTCGAGGAGCTGCGTCAGCTCGGGCGAGAGCTCGGGCTCGAAGGACGGGTGAGCTTCGAGCGCTGGCCGCGAGCGGAGATCGCGCGCGCTTACACGGAGGCCGACGTGCTCGTGTTCGGAGTTCGCTGGGAGGAGCCCTGGGGGCTCGTCCCGCTCGAGGCCATGGCCGTCGGCTGCCCGGTCGTGGCCACGGGTACGGGAGGCTCGGGCGAGTATCTGCGCGACGGGGAGAACTGCCTGATCTTCGAGCGCGACCGTCCCGAAGCGCTCGCCGCGGCGGTACGTCGCCTCGCCGGCGACGCGGAGCTGCGAGCGCGCCTGCACGAGGGCGGGCTCGCCACCGCGGCGCGCTTTCCGGAGTCGGCCTACAACGAGGCGATCGCGGCGGTGGTCGAGCGAGCCGGGCAGAGGGCGCCGGGCGGCGGACCCTGAGGCAGCGGCCGAAGCCGGCCCGGCGCCGGCTTCAGGACCCTCCGCGTGGACCGCGCCGGGCGAGGACGAGGCAGAACTGCGTTCCCGCGCCGTGCGTCCGCTCCAGCGCCATGCCCCCGCCGCCCGCCGCGGCCTCGAGCTCCGCGAGCTCGACGTGCGAGCCGAGCCAGGCCGGGTCGGTCTGGCCGCGCGGGGCGCCGCGGACCGGCGCGGCGACGCTGCGACGCGCTCGCTTGAGCACCCCGGGGCGGCGGTGAACGGCCGGATCGTTCGACACCTGAAACGCGGCCCAACCGCCGGACCGCAGCACGCGCCCCATCTCGCGGACGTAGGCGAGCGTCACCCGAGGATCGGGGATGTGCTGGAAGACGACGTGCGAGACGCAGGCGGAGGCGCTCGCGTCCTCGATCCCCGCGAGCGACGAGCCGTCGCCCGCGAGCCACTCGACGTTGTCGAGGCCGGGGTTGAGCCCGCGGGCACGCTCGAGCATGGCCGGCGAGACGTCGAGCGCCCGCACCCGTGTGGCGCGCGCGGCCAGCGGCCGTGTCAGCCGGCCGAGCCCGCAGCCGATCTCGACGACATCGTCGTCTGCTCCGATCTCGACGCCGAGAGCGCCGAGCAGCCGGTCGAGGTCCGCCTCGCCGCCCGACCAGAACCGACTCTCGTCCGGCCGCCCGTAGTCGAGGCGATTGTCCACGAAGTAGAAGGCATCCTCGTCGGCGCGCCGATCCCAGAAGCGCCGCATCCGTGCCTCGGACATGGCGGGCCACGCTAGCAACGGGCCTGGGCGGAGTCGCGGGCTTGAGCCGGACGAGTAGCCGCGGGGCTAGGATCGGCCCGCCCGAGCCCCGAGAGAAGCCATGAGCAGAGCCGACAGCCCACTCGCGGGCCGCATGATCTTCAACGTGGGCGCCCGCCGCAGCGGCACGTTCTGGCTGCAGCGGATCGTCACCGCGCACCCCGATGTCGCGGCCGTCCCGACCGAGTCGCATCTCTTCTCGCACGGCATCGCGCCCCTCTTCGAGCGCTTCCACCAGGGCGCGCGCTCGTCGCCGCAGTTCGCGGCGATCCACGTCGGCCACGACGTGCTCCTCGACGCCACGCGGGAGTTCTGCGATCGCGTCCTCGGCGAGCTGACCGAGCCCGGCAAGCACTTTCTCGCCGAGCGGACGCCCCTGCACGTCTACCACCTCGACCTGATCGGCCAGATCTACCCGGACGCGAGCTTCGTCCACATCATCCGGGACGGTCGCGACGTCGCGCGCTCGCTGCGCAGGCAGCCCTGGGGCCCGCCGACGAGCGCCGAGGCCGCGGAGGAATGGCGCTCCTCGGTCGCCGCGGCGCGCGAGGCACGGCAGCCCGAGCGCCTCCTCGAAGTGCGCTACGAGGAGCTGCTCGCGCGACCTGAGGAGTCCTTTCGCGCGCTCTACGAGTGGCTCGGGCTCGAGCTGACGCCGGAGATCATGGCCGCGGCGCTCGTGGAGGCCAAGAGCGTGGCCAACCTGACGGCCTCGGATCCGCGCGTCGCAGCGACGAAGTGGAGGTCGGGAGCGTCCTCGGAGGAGATCGAAGAGATCGAACGGGTCGCCGGGCCGCTGCTGACCGAGCTCGGCTATGAGGCCCCGCGGCCACGATCCGCTCGTCCCGCCGGGCGGCGTCGACGCTCGGGTGGCCTCGTCCGCCGCGGCGCCCGAGCGAGCAGAGCGCTCCGTCCCCGCGCTCTGCGAGAGCGCACCCGCGCGGCCCTCGCAGGGGGTCTGCCCCGGCGCCCCCACGGGAATGCTCATCGCGGCTCCGCCGCCGGCGCGGAGGGCGGCCAAGCCCTCCTAGAGGGCCACGAGGTCGTCGACCGCCTGCTCGAGCGGATCCACGCCCGTCGCCTCGAAGGCCTCGCCGATCTCCTCGACGAGCGCGCCTCGGTGCGCCTCGTGTCGGGCGATCGGGTCTGGGAGGGCCGGGGCTCCGCCGCCCGCGAGGCGCTGGTCGCCGCCCTCGACGAGGATGAGGCCTTCGCCGGGAGGCAGGTTCGCGGCGAGGTCCTGTCGGGCTCTCCGTCCTACTCGGCCGTGCTGACCTACGAGCTTCCCGGCGGGGAGCGCGCCGAGCGCCTGCTCTTCGTGCGCGTGCGCGCCGGGCGGGTGCGCGAGCTCGCCGTGTACCGGCTGGGCGCCTGAGCGCGCGACGCTAAGCCAAGACGCGCGCGTACCAGGCGTAGGTCTCGCTCAGCCCCTCGTCGAGCCCGCGCTCAGGCTCCCAGCCGAGCTCCCGCCGGATCGCCGTCGAGTCGAGCCACTGGCGGTCGATCTCGCCGGGCGGCGTGCCCGACCCGCGCACCTCCGGGAGCAGGTCGCGCCCCGAAGCGGCGATCAGCCGCTCGACGACCTCGATCACCGCCACCGGCTCGCCGGCCCCGGCGTTCCAGGCCCGTCCGCGGAGCTCCGGCCGGGCGAGCGAGTCTGCCACCGCCAGGTAGGCCTCCACAGCGTCCGCGACGTGGAGGAAGTCGCGCTGCGGAGTGCCGTCGGAGCGAACGACCGGACGCTCGCCGCGGACGAGCGAGCGCGCCGTGTCGGGCACGATGCGCGAGAGGTTGAAGTCGCCGGGGCCGTAGACGTTGGCGAGCCGGGTCACCCCGACCGGCAGCTCGTAGGTGCGTGCGTAGGAGCGCGCGACGAGGTCGGCGCAGGCCTTCGAGACGTCGTAGGGATAGATCGGCTGCAACGCAGAGTCCTCGCGGTAGGGGAGCTCGTCGTGGCTGCCGTAGGCCTTGTCCGAGGAGGCGACCACGATCGCGCGCACGAAGCTCCGTGTCCCGAGCGCGCGACAGGCCTCGAGCAGGTTCCAGGTGCCGCGCACGTTGGTCTCGAAGGTGGCCAGCGGCGAGCGGTTCGCCGTGCCGACGATGGTCTGTGCGGCGAGATGGAAGATGAGCTCGGGCTCGTACTCGTTGACGACGCGCGCGATGGCGGCCTCGTCGAGCACGTCGGCGTCGACGAGGTCGCAGCGCTCGTCGAGCCGCTCGAGACGAAAGCGCGACAGGGCGGGCACGTCGCGCCGCGGGACGACGACGCGCGCGCCCTCGTCGAGCAACCGCTCGGCCAGCCACGAACCCAGAAACCCCTGGGCGCCGGTGACGAGCGCGGTCGCGCCCGCGTAGCGGCTCGGGCTCATGCCTCCACGAGCGTCTGCCACGGCGCTTCGCCCTGCGCCCAGAGCTCGTTGAGGAGCAGCGTGTCCTTGTAGGTGTCCATGCAGTCCCAGAATCCCTCGTGACGGAAGCCGAACAGCTCGCCGGCCGCGGCGAGCGCCTCGAGCGGCTCGCGCTCGAGCACGTGATCGGTTCCGATCGACTCGAGCGCGCTCGGCTCCATGACCAGGAAGCCGCCGTTCACCCAGCTCTCGAGGCGAGGCTTCTCGACGAATCCGGAGATCCGGCCCTCGTCCCCGAGCCGGGCGACGCCCCACGGGTTGCGCGGGCGGACCACGGTCATCGTCGCCGCCCGGCGGTGGTCGCGGTGGAAGGCGAGCAGCGCCCGGAGGTCGAGGTCGGCGACGCCGTCGGCGTAGGTGAGGCAGAACGTGCCCTCGCGCAGGTGGTCGGCGGCGCGGGCGACCCGCCCGCCGGTGGGAGTCTCGAGCCCGGTGTCGAGGCAGGTCACCTCCCAGTCGTCGGGCAGCGTCGCCGCAAAGGCCTCGATCCGCTCGGCGCCGTGGCCGAGCAGGAGCTTGAAGCGCCGAAAGCCCTGACCGGCGTAGAGCGACATGACGTGCCAGAGGATCGGTCTGCCGCCGACCTCGACGAGCGGCTTCGGCAGGGTCTCGCCGGACTCACGCATGCGCGTGCCCTTGCCGCCGCAGAGAATGGCCACCGGGAGCATCGGGCCCCAGACTAGAGCGCACCGCTCGCGGCGCGCGGCGGGTGCCCGCCCGCGGAGCCGGAGGCGGCCTCCTCGTAGAGCGCCTCGTACAAGGGCAGTACGGCCGACCAGTCCCAGGCGCGCGCGGCGGCGCGGCACGCCTCGCGGACGCCCGGGCGATGGGCAAGCGCGAGCCCCTCGTCGAGCGCCCGCTCGAGGGCATGCTCGTCGTCGGGCTCGAAGAGGACCGCCGGCGTATCGCCGCGAAGCACCTCCGGGCTCGCTCCTGAGCGGGCGGCCACCACCGGCGTGCCGGCCGCCAGCGACTCGACGAGCACGAGCCCGAAGGCCTCCTCGACCGAGGGCAGCACGCTCGCCCACGCGGAGGCGTAGGCGCGGGCGAGATCGTCGCTGC
>JBPCMT010000195.1:0-3739 GCA_051001995.1 Thermoleophilaceae bacterium | reverse complement strand
CAGCGCGCCGCCTACGAGGTGGCGGAGTCGGCGCTGGCGCTGCGAGCCGCGGCCGGCGCCCCACCGGAGGAGCTCGCGGAGCTCGACCGCGCCGCCCGCGACAGCAGGCTCGGCCCGATCGGTGGCGGGACCGACGAGATCATGCGCGAGATCGTGGGCCGGCAGCTGGGGCTGTAGCCGGAAGCGACGCGCCCGGGCAGGGCTTTCGGCTTGATTACGGCGCGTCGTGCGAACGCCCGACGCCGCGCTTGCGCCACTACGGTCGGCGGCGATGGCCGGCAAGGAGTTGCTTCAGGCCCCCGAGCCGAACGCCCGCGACAGGGTGCGCGAGGTGCTGGAGGGCGAGTTCTACGCGCGCCTCGTGCCTCGCCTGCTTCGAGCAAGCGGCGGCGGCGCAGTGCTCGACCTCGGCTGCGGCGACGGCCTGGCGGCGAGCTTTGCGGGAGAAGCGCTCGAACGCTACGTGGGCGTCGACGCTAGGCCTGTGCCGATTGCGGGCGAGCTCGTGCTGCACGACCTGCGCGGCGGCCTCGGCCCGGTCGGGCGCAAGTCCTTCGATCTGTACCTGGGAACCTTTGGCGTGGCCTCCCACCTCGCTCCCGCGGAGCTCCGGCGGCTGGTGATCGACGTCGCGCGGCACGCCACACCCGGCTCCATCGTGGCGCTCGAGGCGCTCGGCCTCAGCTCGCTCGAGTGGCCGCGGCTGTGGACGACCGCCTCGGGCTCCGCCAGGACGATCCCCTACCGGCTCGACGAGCGCGAGCTGCGGGTCCACCCGTGGGCGCCGTTTGAGCTGGCGACGATCTACGAGCAGGCCGGGATCGATCCGGTGCACGCGCTCGACCGCAGCGTCCAGTTCGGACCGAAGATCGGCGACGGCCGCTACTGGCCCGGTCTGCCGCGGACGCGTCGCGCGCTCGACGCGCTCTTGGCGGATTCGGCATCGGGAGCTGCGCGCGACGAGCTCGGCGCACCGCTGGGACCCCTGCCCGCGAGCGCCGCCTCGCGCATTCATCACGCGCTCGCGAGGCGGCGCAGGGCTCTCACGCGGTCCACTCGCTCTTCGACCGCCCTCGCTCGCGCGGCCTGGGCGCTCGAGCCCAGCTCAGGCGGCGGCTACGGACACGGCCTGATGCTCGTGGGAAGGGTGCGGTAGCCGATCTGACCGCTATCCCAGGCCGGCCCGCCCGCGCCGGACCGCGTAGGCGACGCCGGAGGCCAGGAAGAACAGGCCGCTGAGGAGCAGCCAGCGCCCGAGGTAGACGTCCGTGCTCAGACCCGTAATTGGTGCGTAGTCGTCCTCGGCGACGCCGAGCACGAGCGGGAAGAACAGCAGCAGGAGCAGACCGGAGAGCGCGGCGGGCACGCGAAGGTGATTGAGGGCGCTCGGCGCCGCCGCGGCCTCGGACGCACCGGCCCGCCGCGCGCGCGCCGGAGCCAGGCGGTGGGCGATGCGCTCGACGAGCGAGTAGAGGGGCAGGAGGAGGAGGTCGTGGGCGACGATCGCTGCGGCGAACCAGAGCAGGAAGTTGAAGGGAGCGCCCAGCTGAAAGACGTGCACGAACGCCCAGCCGGCGACGGCAAAGCTCGCGAGCGCAGAGAGCAGGTGCAGCGGTCCCGCCCCGTACCCGTGCCCGAACCCTCGCAGCGCCGACATCTCAGGCGCTCTGGAAGGTGAGCCGCTCGACCCACTTGGTGTTGTGGACGCCCGGCAGCGCCGGGACGATCAGGCGAGCGGGAAAGCCGTGGTCGAGCGAGAGGTCGGCGCCGTTCACCGTGAGCGCCAGCAGCGAGCTCGGATCGGCCGCTTGAGCGGCGTTCAGGGTGGTCTGGCCGAACGCTCCCCCCTCCTGGAGCGACTCGACGAACACCGACGCGAGGTCGCCGACGCCGGCCATCCCGGCGAGCTCGACGATCGGCACCCCCGACCACTCCTGCGTCGTGGACCAACCCTCGACGCAGGCGATCGGCAGCCGCTGGGAGGACTGGGGCAGGCGCAGGAGCTCGTCCCTGGTCAGCGATACCTCGAAGCGCCCGACGACGTTCAGCATCCACGCCTCCGTTTGCTCCGGCGTGACGCCCACGGAGGCGGCGGTCTTGTTGATCGGGAAGTCGTTGGGGCCGGGGCCGTCGACCCGACCCCGCGGGGCGAGGAACGCGAGCCCGCGCAGCGGTCCCCCAACCACCTGCCCGGCCATCATCGCGCCGAGGCCCACCGAGGCCGCTCCCACGGCTCCGAGCAGCCCGCGCCGGGAGATCGTGGCCGCACGCGGAGCGGTGGCGACGCTCTCGCTGCTCTCGACGGGCTCGACCGTCGTCTCCGCCGCGCTCTCTCTCAGCGGCCGGACCACGCCCCGCTCACGGAACGCGCGCACCATCGTCGGGAGCTTCACGACGACGTGGAAGGCAAGCGCCGCGAGGAATATGAAGGACCCGTACAGGTGCGACGGAACGAACGAGAACTGCCACGGGTAGTAGACCTGGATGTTGAGCACCCCGGTGAAGAAGACGAACAGGCCCGATCCGACGAGCAGCGCGAGGCTCAGTCGCTCGACGGCGTGGGCCGCGCTCCTGACCGCGGGGCGCTCCCACAGCTTGGGGATGACCGACCACAGCTTCGCCAGGAGGATCGGGATGGCCGCCACGCCCGCCACGACGTGCAGGCCCTGATTCAGGGCGTAGAGCCAAGGCCACCCGGCGGGCCAGTCGAGCCCTCCATAGATCGGCGATAGGAGCCCGTCGGACCCGGTGACCGAGTTGCCCGCCAACTCGCTGTCGTAGGCGACGTGCGAGAGCAGGCCGGTGACCGCGCAGACGATGATCAGCGGCAGGAGGGCGGCGCTGAGGACCGAGCTGAGCCACGCCCCGCGCAGCGGGCTCTTCCAGAAGCTGCGCCGAAACGGCCCTCGCTCGGGTGGCACGGGCGCGGGCAGCCGCCGCCCGCCTTCGCGCATCCCGAACGCCTTCTCGAGGGCGCGGATCACGAGACGCCCGCCGCTCGGTTCATCGAGGGGCCCGAGTGGCCCAGTCCCGCCAGGACCCGTGCGAAGCGCGTGCCCGGGCTCTCGGCGGCAACCGTGTGGGCGTCCGCCATCGTGTCGACGTCGCGCAGCGTCGGCAGCTCGGCCCACCGAACGCCGAGCTGGTCGAGGCGCCGCCGCTGAGCCTCAAGGGTTCGCGAGCTGGACATCGGGACGCCCCAAAAGAGCGCCGGGTCGGGGTTTCGCGCCCCGATCGCCCAGTAGCCGCCGTCCTGGCTCGGCCCCAGCACCGCGTCGACGCCCGGGTCTGACAGCCGGCGGACAGCCCCGGCCAGGAGCTCGGGTGTCACCTGAGGGGTGTCCATGGCGATGACGAGCGCAGGGCCGCCGGCCGCCAGCAGCGCGTCTGCCAGCCGCTCGCCGAGCCCGTAACCGCGCTGGGGCACGACCTCCATCCGGGCGGGGGCGTCGCCGGGCAGGTCGCCCTCCAGCGCCAGCAGCTTGCGCGCGACCGGCGTACGAGCGACCGCGCTGAGCGTGTCGTCCAGCGCGGCACCGGCCAGGTCGGCGGCCTCCGCCGGCGAGCAGGGTGGGCTGAGCCGGGTCTTCGACCGCCCCGGCACGGGAGCCTTGGCGATCACGACGAGGGCGGCCTCGGTCATCGCAGGGCCACGGCCATGTCGTATGCGGCGAGCGCCGTCCCGCGGACCGTGCCGGTGACCTTCGACCGACCGCGCCGGGGGCGGTAGCTGACGTCG
>JBPCMT010000194.1:0-6531 GCA_051001995.1 Thermoleophilaceae bacterium | reverse complement strand
CCGCCTGGTGGCGGTCCAGCTTCGCCACCGCCGGGATCACATTCTCGTTGCTGTTCAGGATCAGCAGGAAGTCGGCCGACTCGAGCTCGCGCGCGTCGCCGGCCTCGATCGAGCGGAAAGAGAAGGTCGCGCGGCCGTTCTGCGTGCAGCTCGTATCGAAGAAGTCCAGCTCGCCTGAATCGTCCTGGGACACGTTCTCGAGGTAGGCCTCGGGGCGCGTGACCGCGCCGTGGATGGTGGGCTCCTCCTCCGCGCTGAGCGCGAACGTCTTCGCGAAGCACCCCGCCTCCGTGGCGTAGACCTTGCCGCCGGGCATCATCGCGACGAAGTCGTCCTGCACCGGGAGCGACCCGTTTTGACGCGTGAAGGTGGTGGTCGTCTTGCCGGTGCCCGAGAGCCCGACGATCAGGCCGACGCGGTCGCCCTCGTCGGTGGGGATGACCTTGCAGCCGGCGTGCAGCGGTAGTCCGCCGCGGTCGTAGACGAGCTTGTTCCACATGCGCAGCCCGCCCTTCTTCGACTCGCCGAAGTAGTCCGAGTTGCACACGCGGGTCACGCCCCGCTCGAGGTCAACCGTGATCGCTCGATCGTGCGGATACCCCTCGACCGCCAGACCGGGCGTGTAGATGACCGTCAGCTCCGGCTCGTGGCCGTCCGACTCCGCGTCGAAGTAGAGCTGCTCCTGCATCCCCGCGATGTTCGCGTTCGCTCGCTCGATGTAGAGGCGCGCGGCGGTGCGGTACTCGGGGTCGTCCCCGACGTAGCCGTCCACGACCAGCATGTCCCGGCCGGCGATGTACTCGTCCTGGAGCCGCGCGACCCGCTCGCCCTCCTCGCGTCCTATCGCCTGCCCGGAGCTCGCGTCGGGGTCGTCGAGCACGAGGAAAGTCGAGGCCTTGGAGCGCGCCAGGACCTCTGTCTGGACGTTGAGATTGCCGTAGCGCGTCTCGCGAGCGTTCGGCATGCGCGAAGCGAGCTCCTTGAGCTCGTCCGCCGAGGGGTTCGCCGTGACCGACCCTGCGTCCGGCAGCGGGGACATCTGCTTCGCCATCGGTTGGGGCTCGACCTCCTGATCGTTGAGAGACGTAACGGCCCCGTTCGGGGCCGCACCTACAGGTTATCTCCAGCCCGCCCCTCCTACACTCAGAGCATGCTGCTGGCGGGAGGAACACGGAAGCGGCGGACCACTCTCCGGTCGGTGGTGCGCTTCGTGGCGGCGGTGATGACCACGAGCGGCGTCCTGCTCCTGGCGGATGCGGGCGTCACGCTCGCATGGCAGGAGCCGATCTCGGCCGTGCTGGCACTCCAGGACCAGGCGAAGCTCGAGGACCAGTTCGACGAGAAGCTCGACGCGCCGCGCGAGGGGAACAGGCAGCAGGGTGGTGACGAGCTCACGGACGCCGAGCTCGAGAAGCTCGCCGAGGACTACGCGGACGAGGTCGGGACCGGCGAGGCATGGGGCAGGATCGAGATGCCGACGCTCGACAAGGAGTACGTCGCGGTCGAGGGAACCGACCAGGCCACGCTCCAGCAGGGCCCGGGCCACTATCCGGAGACCGCGCTGCCCGGCGAGGGCCGCACCGTGGCGATCGCGGGCCACCGCACCACCTACCTGGCCCCGTTCCGCTACATCGACCAGCTCGGCGAAGGCGACGAGATCGTCATCGAGATGCCGTGGGCCCGGTTCACCTACGAGTTCGAGGAGCAGCAGATCGTCGAGCCGTCCCAGACCGAAGTGACGGACACCGTCGGTCACGAGCGACTCGTGCTGACCGCCTGCCATCCGCTCTACAGCGCGGCTCAGCGGATCGTGGTCTTCGCGAAGCTCGAGGACGTCAAGCCAACGTAGCGACGGCGCCGGCGGCGCCCATGTCGAGCGTCGATTGGTCGCGCGACTCGAAGAACAGCACCAGCCCCACCAGCAGGGCGAGCGACAGCACGAGCACCGCGAGCCAGTAGACGATCTTCCCGACGATGGCGCGAACTCTGCCAGCCTGCGCGGCGGATCGCCCGCCCACCGCGAGGGGGCCGTCCGGCGCGCCGCCGTAGACTGCCCGGCCGGTGCGCGGTCGCAGCCTCCTCGAGCCGTTGCACGAGCTCCGGCAAAGCGCCGCGGCGATCCCGGCCCTCGTGATGGTTGCCGTCTTCGTCGCCCTCGGCGCGGCCGACGGCGGCTACTTCGAGACGGCGTCCCTCCCCGCTGCGCTGTTCGCGCTCGGGCTGCTCGTGGTGGCGCTCGTGTCGCTCTCCACCCGCGCGGGCGTGCCGAAGACGGTGGCGGTCGCGGTCGGCCTGACGGGCGGCTACGCGGCCTGGAGCTACCTGTCGATCCTCTGGGCCGAGGACCAGGGCGCCGCCTGGGAGGGCGCCAACGTCGCGCTGATGTACGCGATCGTCTACGCGCTCTTCGCGCTGTGGCCGATGCGCGGCCGAGCCGCCGCGATCGTCCTCGGGGCATTCGGGCTCGGGGTCGCCGGGCTCGGGGTCGTGACGCTCGTCCGCGCGTCGGCGGCGGCCGACGTGTCCCAGATGTTCGTGTCGGGCCGGTTCGTCGAGCCGCTCGGCTACGTCAACGGCAACGTCGCGCTCTGGTTCTCCGGGCTTCTTCCGTGCGTCTTCCTCGCCGCCCGGCGGGAGGTGTGGCCGCCGCTGCGCGGGCTAGGCCTCGGCGGCGCCGGGCTCCTCGCGGGGCTTGCGCTGCTCGGGCAGAGCCGCGGCTGGCTCGTGGCGATGCCTCTGACGCTGATCGCCTTCCTCGCGATCGCCCGGGGGAGGGCGCGACACGGTACGGCGCTCGCCGCCGTCGCCGTCGCGACCCTGCTCGCCTCCCGGCCGGTCCTCGACGTCTTCGAGGGCATCGGCGACGGAGCGGCGCCCGAGCCGCTCGTCGGCGGCGCCGCGCGGGCGATCTTCGCGGCCGCCGCCGCGCTCGCGCTGATCGGGGCGGCGGCGGCGCTGGCCGACCGAGGAGTGTCACTCGGCGAGCGGACCGCTCGGCGGGCGCGCGCGGGCACGGCGGTCGCGCTCGCGCTAGCGGCGCTCGTTGGGGCGGGGATCGGCGTGGCGGCGCTCGGCGACCCGGTGGCGAAGGCGTCGGACGCCTGGGAGGACTTCAAGGCCGGCACCGAGCCCGGCGAGGAGCCGTCGGGGTCGAGCCGCTTCACGTCGGCCGCCGGCGGCAATCGCTACGACTTCTGGCGAGTCGCGCTTGACGAGTTCTCCGAGCGGCCGCTGATCGGCCTCGGCGTCGGCAACTTCCAGGGCGCCTACCTTCGCGAGGGCGAGAGCGTCGAGCGGCCGCAGTTCTCGCACAGCCTCGAGCTGCGCCTCCTGTCGGAGACAGGGTTGGTCGGCGCCCTGCTGTTCGCCGGAGGAGCCGGCGCGGGGCTCGTCGCGGGGGCGCGCGCGATCCGCCGTCGCGACCCGCTCGCGGCCGCCGCCGCGGGGACGGCGATCGCGACCTTCCTCTACTGGGTCTTGCACGGCTCGATCGACTGGTTCTACGAGCTGCCGGCGCTCGGCGCGCCCGCGTTCGCGATGCTCGGGCTCTCCGCGTCGTTGGCGCCGCGCCCGCGTCTGGCGGAGGATCGCCGTCCGGGCTCGAACGCGCTCGTCGGGGGGCGTGCGGGAGTCGCCGTCCTGATCGCGACCGCCCTCGTCGGCGCGGTCGCCCTCGCAGCGCCGTGGCTCTCGGAGCTGTACGTGAACCGCGCCGTTCAGACCTGGCCCGCGGACCCCGACGGCGCCTTCGAGGCGCTCGACCGGGCGGCCGCGCTCAACCCGCTGTCGATCGATCCGCATGCGGCGGGCGGCGCGATCGCTCTGCGAGCTGGCCGCCCCGAGGAGGCCGCCGAGCGGTTCCGTGAGGTGCTAGAGCGCGACCCGGACGACGCCTATGCGACTCTCCAGCTCGGCGCCCTCGTCTCCCAGCTCGGAGACGGCGAAGAGGCGGTTCGACTGCTCTCGCGCGCCGCCGAGCTCAGCCCTCAGGACGCCATCATCGCCGAGACGCTCCGCGCCGCCCGGGCCGGACGTAAGGTCGACGCCGTCGAGGTCTACGACGCGGTGCTCGAGCGCCGAAGCGCCATAACGGGCGGTTAGAAGCCTCGTCGTCGCGCTAGTGATCCGAAGTGCACCTGCGCGCGAAGTTCCCCTTAGTAGAGGGGCATGTGGTATAAGCAGGGGTGTCTGTGGACCGCTCGGCCCGCCAAGGATGGGCTAGGCCAAACGAAACGGGAGCATTTCGCAATGCAGGGAATGAAGAAGCTTCTTGCCGCCGTGCTCGCGATAGCGATGCTGGCGGTGCCGACTCAAGCGATGGCCCAGTCGCCGATGAACGATTCGTACGACGACTCATCGGTGCAGTCGGTCGATCCGGGGGATCCGGTCGCCGGCGATCCGGCGGATCCGGGCGACCCGGCCGAGGAAGGGACGGGCGGGAGCCTGCCGTTCACGGGCACCGACGTCGCGCTGCTGCTGGCGGCCGGCGGCGGCCTGCTGATCCTTGGTTTCGGCGTCCGGCGCCTCACGCGCCGGCCGGGCACCGCCTGAGTCAGCCCCTCGCGATGAGCTCGGTACGCGAGCCCGTCCGCGAGGCGCACAATGGAGATAGGAACCGTGCGGCCCGAGACATCGGTGGCCGGTAGCGTCGAGCGCGAGTCGTCCGGCCTCGCCGCGGAGGCCGAGCCGTCGCGGCCGGCCCATGATGGACGCAGGGCCCCGGAGCGCGCCGACGTGAGCGGCGGCGCTCGGGTTGCGCCCGACGGTTCGACGGCCCTGGCCGAGGGCTCGCCGGCGGCCGACTCGGATGGGCGGCCGACGCTCACACGGGCGCCCACCATGGCGAGCGACCGCGCGCGCGGTTTGCTGCGAAGCCTTCTCCAAGCAAGCCGTTGGAACGCCCTGCGCGTGGCGACCGACGCGGTCCTGCTCTACCTGGGCGTGCTGCTCGCCTGGCTCGGCGCGGCTTCGGCTGGCGTGGAGGCGACCGAGGCGAGCGTCTGGTTGCTTCCGCCCGTCGCGATGGCGCTGCTCGCGGTCAGAGGCGGGTACCGCTCCGGCCTGCGGATCGAGATCCTCGATCGAGTGGTCCGAGTCGCGGCATCGACCTCGTTCGCGGCGATGCTGTTGCTGGCGTTCGAGAGCCTCGCGACCGAGCCGCAGGAGAGCGGGCTGATCGTCCGCGCCTGGGTCTTCAGCACCATCTACATCGTCTCCGGGCGCATCCTGATGGGCCTGGTGAGGCGCGGGGCGCAGGCGGACCGCCTCGTCGGAAAGCCGACGCTGATCGTGGGCGCCGGCCGGATCGGCGCCCAGGTCGAGCGCCGGCTCGAGACGCATCCCGAGCTCGGCCTGCGTCCGGTGGGCTATCTCGACGACGACCCGGTCCCGTCCGAGCTCCTCCCCGGCCGCAGCGCGCCGGTGCTCGGAGCGCCCGCGGACCTGCCGCGGATCGCCGACGAAACCGGCACCGAGCACGTGATCCTCGCGTTCCTCTCGGCCCCGGACCACGTGCTCGTGCCCCTGATCCGCGAGTGCGAGGAGCGCGGACTCGAGCTGTCGCTGGTGCCGCGCCTCTTCGACAGCGTCAACACGCGCGTGAAGCTCGAGCACATGGGCGGCTTGCCGCTCTACGGCCTGCGCGCCGTGGACCCGCGCGGCTGGGAGTTCGCGGCCAAGCACGTGCTCGGCAAGACTCTGACCGTCCTCCTCCTGGCACTCCTGTCGCCACTGCTGCTGGCCGCTGCGCTCGCCGTCCGGGCCACGTCGCCCGGCCCGATCTTCTTCCGCCAGCTCCGCATCGGCCGCGATGGCCGCGAGTTCGAGCTGCTCAAGTTCCGCTCGATGCGGATCCCCGAGGACGTGCCGGAGGACGACGCCGGCGACGCCGACCTAGCACCGCCGCTACCCGCCGTCGGCGGAGACGTGGGACCGGGCGGCCTCGAGGCCAACCACCTGCGGCTGACGCCTATCGGACGCTTCATCCGCCGGACCTCGATCGACGAGCTGCCACAGCTCTGGAACGTCCTGCAGGGCGACATGACGCTCGTCGGCCCGCGGCCCGAGCGACCCGAGTTCGTCGAGCTCTTCGGCCAGTCGATCCGCCGCTACGACGATCGTCACCGCGTCAAGTCGGGGATCACCGGATGGGCTCAGGTGCACGGGCTGCGCGGACAGACCTCGCTTGCCGACCGCGTCGAGTGGGACAACTACTACATCGAGAATTGGTCGCTGTGGCTCGACGTCAAGATCCTGGTGATGACGCTGACGGCGCCGTTCACTCACTCCGAGTAGCGGACGGGGAAACCGGGGCGCTCCTCGGCCGGATCGCCGAGCGATTCGGATCGCGCGTAGTGCTCTGGCGCGGCGACGACCCGACCGGCTCTGACGTGGACCTCCTCGCCGCCGCCGATGCGGCCGAGGAGCTGGCGGCGCTGCTCTCGAGCGCCGGACTTACGCCGTGCCCCGCCGAGCCGGGTCACGTTGTCTGGAGGGGAGGCGGGCTTCCCTTCGACGTCCTGCACGGTTCCG
>JBPCMT010000193.1:0-12066 GCA_051001995.1 Thermoleophilaceae bacterium | reverse complement strand
CGCGCCGACTTCTCGCCGGACGATCCCGGCTGCCGCGCGATCGCCGACGGCACCTCCCTCGACGTGGTCGAGGTGGACGCCGCCTCGAACAACTCGGTGGACGACATCCGCGAGCTGCGCGAGAACGTGGTGCTGGCGCCGATGGGCGGCGGCAGCCGCGTCTACATCCTCGACGAGGCGCACATGCTCACCACGGCCGCGTGGAACGCGTTCCTCAAGACGCTCGAGGAGCCCCCTCCGCACGTGGTGTTCGTGCTCGCCACGACCGAGGCGCACAAGGTGCCGGCGACGATCGTGGACCGCTGCCACCGCTTCGACTTCCAGCGACCCTCGCTCCAGCAGGTCGCGACCGTCCTCGAGCGGGTGGCCACGCACGAGCAGATCCAGGTGCCCGACGCGGCGGTGGCCATGATCGCGCGGGCGGCCACCGGCAGCTTCCGCGACGCGCTCGGCACGCTCGAGCAGCTCGTCACCTACGGCGGCAACGCGGTGAACCTCGACGACGTGCTGGAGATCCTCGGCGTGGCCGACGCCGAGCTCGTGCTGGAGGCGGCTGACTCGCTCGTCAACCACGACCCGAAGGCGGCGCTCATCGCCGTCGAGCGGCTGTCGGCCTCGGGCCGCGACCTGACCCAGTTCATGCGCGACCTGGCCGCCCACCTGCGCCACGTCTACGTCGTGCAGACGATCGGCGAGGTTCCAGACTCCTTCTCGGTCACGGCCGAGCACACCGATCGCGTCGGCGCCCAGGCCGACCGCCTGGCGCAGGGCGAGGTCCTGCGCGCCATCGACCTGCTCGGGCAGGCGCTGAGCGCGGTCAAGGACGGCTCGGAGCCGCGGATCCGCCTGGAGCTTGCGCTCCTCAAGGCGGTCCAACCGCAGGCCGACCTGTCGCTGCAGGCCCTGATGTTCAGGATCGAGCAACTGGAGGAGCGTCTTGCGGGGGTCGCGGCGCCGAGCGCCACGGCGGGCGAGCCGTCGCAGGGGGGCGGGGCGGCCTCCACCGCCCCGGTAGCCGCGGCGGCGACCCCGGCCGGAGGCGCCTCGCCGGAGGCGAGTTCCCGGGTGACCCCCGCGACCACGGAGCCGGTCGCCACGGGGGCTCCGGCGACCAGGGTTCAGCCGGCCACGCCCGCGTCCGCCTCGCCGGCGCTCGGCTCGGCGTCACCCGAGCCGAGCACAGCGCCCCGCGCAGGGGCCACCGTCGCCGCCGCCCCCGCGGCGGCCACGCAGCCGAGCGTCCCTCCACCGCCGCCGCTTGATCCCGAGCGGCTGAAGACGCTCTGGCCCGCGGTGATCGACGCCGTCAGAGAGGAGAACGCGATGGTCGCCGCGCTCCTGGGCGAGGCGCAGCCATCGGGCCTGGATGGCGACTGCCTCGTGCTCGACTTCCCCACCGACGCCGAGTTCTCGAAGAAGAAGGCGATGGGCAACGCGCGGCTGATCGAGCAATCGATCAAGGCGCTCACCGGCCACGCCGTCAAGCTCGATTGCCGCTCGAACGGCGAGCGCGCGGCCGAACCGGTGCTCCTCTCCAAGAAGGAGCTCCTCGCGCGGCTGAAGGCGGAGTTCGACGCGCGCGAGCTGTTCGTCGAGCCGCCCACCCACGACGAGCCGCTGGTCGGCGACCCGGGCGCCGACGACGCGAGTTGACGGGCCCCTACCAAGAGGATCGACACCATGCCCAAGCAGCCCAACATGAACCAGATGATGAAGCAGGTCCAGCAGATGCAGGCCGACATGATGAAGGCGCAGGAGGAGCTGAACTCCGAGGTCGTCGAGGCGAGCGCCGGGGGCGGGATGGTCACGGTCAAGGTCAGCGGCGGGCTCGAGGTGAGGGAGATCGTGATCGACCCGCAGGCCGTCGACCCCGACGACCTCGAGTTGCTCCAGGACATGGTGCTGGCGGCCACGAACGAGGCGATCCGCTCGGCGCAGGAGCTGGCCTCGAAGCGAATGAGCGCGGCGAGCGGCGGGCTCGATCAGCTCACCGGTCCGGGCGGACCGCTCGGGGGGTTGGGGCTGCCCGGCGCCTAGCGTCGCCGGTCGGCGTGTCGCCGCCCCGGTCGCGGCCGCCGCCGCGTCTAAGCTCGACCGCCGTGTTCTCGCCCCCGGTCAATCGCCTGATCACCGAGTTGTCGCGCCTGCCGGGCATCGGCCAGCGCACCGCGCAGCGGCTCGCCTTTCACATCCTCCGTCAATCCAAGGACGAGGCGCTCGCGCTCGCCGACGCCATCCGCGAGGTCAAGGAGACGGTGGGCCTGTGCGAGGTCTGCTTCAACCTGGCGGTGGGCCCGCGCTGCCGGATCTGCGAGGACGAGCGTCGCGAGGCCGGCCTGATCTGCGTCGTCGAGGAGCCGAGCGACGTGATCCCGATCGAGCGCACCAACGAGTACCACGGCCGTTACCACGTGCTCGGCGGGGCACTGTCGCCGATCGACGGCGTGGACCCCGAGGACCTTCACATCGGCGAGCTGGTCGGTCGCGTCGCGAACGGCGACACGCGCGAGGTCGTCATGGCCACCAACGCGACGACGACCGGCGAGGCCACCGCCCTCTTCATCGCCGACGCGCTGAGGGAACGGGCGCCCGACGTCGCCGTCACCCGCCTGGCCAGCGGCCTGCCGGTGGGCGCCGACCTCGAGTACGCGGACGAGATGACGCTCGGCCGGGCGCTGCGCGGCCGGCGCGAGCTGTAGGCGCTTACCTGCCGGTTCAGGCGTGTGTCGTAACGGGCACTCTCGCAAAGACCGAACGCAGCGTCACGAGGACCGCTTCGGGCTCGGCGTGGATGCGCCGATGCGTGAAGCGCAGGACCTTGTACCCGAGCGTCTGGAGCGCGGCGTCGCGGACCCTGTCGCGCTCGAAGTGGAGGCGGGCCGCCTACCCGCCGCCGCCCGAGCCGCCGTCGCTCGAGCCGCCGTCCTCGCTCGGCTCGCCCGAGCCGCCGCCCTCGATCTCCAGCACCCCCGCCTCGTGCTTGGCCACCAGCGTCCGTGTCACGGCCTCGTCGAGCCGCTCGCGCGTGATCACCTTCTTGCGGACGGCCTCCGAGAGAGCGTCGAAGACGTCGCGCTGAAGCTCGTCGTCCTGCGAGACGTAGACGGTGTCGATGCCGGCCGTCACCGCGTCCACCGCGGCCGCCGTCGTCCTGAAGCTGGAGGTGATCGCCGGAGCGGTCAGGTCGTCCGCGATGGCCACGCCCTCGAAGCCGAGGTCGTCGCGCAGGACGTCGGTGACGATCGTCTCCGATGTCGAGGCCGGCGTGACGAAGTCGTCCACCCCGTAGAGCCCGTGGCCGACGACGATGCCCGGCACGTTCGCCTCGACTGCCGCGCGGAAGGGCACGAGGTCGCGCACCTCCAGCTCGTCCAGGGTGAGGCCGACGTTGGCTGGACCGAGCTCCGTGGACTGGGATGCGCTGCCGAGGCCGGGGAAGTGCTTGGCGGCCGCGAAGATGTCTACCTCCTCGTAGGCGTCCACGGTGGCGATCGCGTAGCCCGTCACCTGGTCCGCGACGTCCGAGTAGGCGCGCTCGCCAACGGCGCCGCCGCCCGACGGCCCGACGTCGAGCACCGGGGCGAGGATGCCGTTCAAGCCGAGGTCGAGCAGCGCCTCGCCTGCCTCCTCGGCGAGCTGCGCAGCCTCGCGCGTCGAGCCGACCTGTGCCGGCGCGTCCTCCGGTGGGACCCCCTCGAAGGCATTGAACTCGCCGCCCTCCTGCGGCGCCATGACCCACGGCGCGGTGTGATCGGCATCGCCGGACACCGACGACGCTTCGTCCGCCAGAGCGGTGACCTGCTCTTCGCTGACGAAGTTGCGCGCGCCGATGACGATGCCCGCGTAGTCCAGCTCCTCGAGCGAGTCGAAGACGGGGTCGCCGGTGTCGAATCCCTCGAGGCCGACGAGCATCAGCTGGGCGACCTTGCGGTCGGTGGACATCTCCTCGACGAGCTCCGAGATCGCGCGCGGCACGCCGGGCCCGCGAGGGGCAGCAGCGCGAGACGGACGGTCCCCGCCCTGCGCCGCGGTCGGCGCCTGAGGGGCGTCCTCGCCCCCGGAGAGGGCGAGCACGATCAGCAGCGCCGACAGCGCGGCCACAGCGGCGGCTCGAAGCCGGCCGCCGCGCGTGGCGAGCGCACCGCGGAGGGTCCTCTCGACGCGCGGGGCGGCGCGTGCGAGCGCCCGCCGCGCACCCTCGAGAGCACGCCCTAGGCGATCCATCGCGCGACTCCGCTCGCTTCCAGGCCCTTCATCGTATGAAAGCTATCTTTTGCCGCCATGCCGGACGCCGATTCGAAGCGGCACCAGACCGTGGTGATGAAGTTCGGCGGCACCTCCGTCGCCAGCGCCGAGCGCATCAAGCACGCCGCCCAGCGGATCGTCCAGTCCAAGGAGGCGGGCAGCCGCGTCGTCGCGGTGCTGTCCGCGCGCGGGACCACGACCAACGAGCTGATGGCGATGGCGAGCGAGGTCTCGCCGCGGCCGGACCCCCGCGAGCTCGACATGCTGCTCTCGACCGGGGAGCGCATCTCGTGCGCGCTCGCGGCCATGGTCATCAAGGACCTCGGACACGGGGCCGAGTCCCTGACCGGGTCCCAGGCCGGCATCGTCACCGACACCTCGCACACGAAGGCGCGCATCCTCGACGTGCGCGCGGACCGCATCCGCGCAGCGCTCGAGCAGGACCGGATCGTGCTGGTGGCGGGATTCCAGGGAGTCTCGACGTCGCGCGACGTGACCACGCTCGGCCGCGGCGGCTCTGACACCACCGCGGTGGCACTTGCAGCGGCGCTCGGGGCGGACGTGTGCGAGATCTACACCGACGTGGCCGGGGTCTACAGCGCCGACCCGCGGATTGTGCCGGACGCGCGCAAGCTCCCGCGCGTTTCGTTCGAGGAGATGCTCGAGATGGCCGCCTCGGGCGCCAAGGTCCTCCAGCTGCGGTCGGTCGAGTACGCGCGCAACCACGGCGTGCGCATCCACTGCCGATCGAGCTTCGACGACCGACCCGGTACCTTCGTGCTGACCGAGGACGAGACGATGGAACGCCCGCTGATAACCGCCGTGACGCACTCGACCGACGAGGCGCGGCTGACGCTCACCGACCTGCCCGACACGCCGGGCGTCGCGGGGCGCGTGATGACCGCGCTGGCGGAGGCGAACGTGAACGTGGACATGATCATCCAGAACGAGCCGGCCCCGCGGACAGACGGCCAGGAGGAGCGCGCCGACATGTCGTTCACGGTGCCCCGCTCGGATGCCCGCGGCGCCGCGGACGCGATCGAGGCGCTCGCGACCGAGCTCGGGATCGGCGGCGTCGTGACGGACGCCAGCATGGGCAAGGTCTCGCTCGTGGGCGCCGGCATGAAGAGTCACCCCGGCGTGGCGGCAAAGGCGTTCTCTGTGCTCGGGGACGCCGGCGTGAACATCGAGATGATCTCCACCTCGCCGATCAAGATCTCCTGTGTGGTTCGCGAGGAGGACGTGGCGCGAGCCGTCACCGAGCTGCACCAGGCCTTCGAGCTGGGCGCGGAAGCGGTGCTGCGCGAGGACGTGGCGGGAGACCATCGCCCGGTCGTCGAGTCGCGCGGCCGCAGCGAGGCGCCGATCGGGAACGGGTCCTGATGCGCGTCGCGGTCGTTGGCGCGACCGGCGCCGTGGGCTCGACGATCCTTGGGATCATGCGCGAGCGCGGCTTCCCAGCCGACGAGGTCGTGCCGTTCGCCTCGCCGCGCTCTGCCGGGCGAAGGATCGACCACGGCGACGAGCGGCTGACCGTGAGGGCCCTGGCCGACGACGCGATCGACGGCTTCGAGCTGGCGCTGTTCTCGGCCGGCTCGACGATCAGCGCGCAATGGGCGCCTCGCTTCGCGGAGGCGGGCACGGTGGTGGTGGACAACTCGTCGTACTGGCGGATGAAGGACGACGTACCGCTCGTGGTGGCCGAGGTGAACCCGGAATCGCTTCGCGCGCACCGCGGGATCGTGGCCAATCCCAACTGCTCGACGATGCAGAGGGTCGTGGCGCTCGCGCCGATCCGCGCGGCCGCCGGTATCGAGCGACTCGTGGTCTCGACCTACCAGTCGGTGTCGGGCACCGGCCAGCGCGCCGTGGAGGAGCTCCACGAGCAGACGGCCGCCATGGTGGAGGCGCACGAGCTTCCGCCGCCCAGCGTCTACCCCCACCGGATCGCGTTCAACGTGCTGCCGCAGGTCGAGACGTTCAAGGACGGCGACGACTACACGACCGAGGAGCGCAAGGTGATGGGCGAGACGCGCAAGATCCTCGGCGACGAGGCCATCGGCATCTCGGCTACGTGCGCCAGGGTCCCGGTCTACACCGGGCACTCCGAGTCGGTGAACGTGCAGACGCGCGAGCCGCTGCACCCGGCGGCCTGTCGCGAGCTGCTCGCCCGCGCGCCCGGCGTGGTGGTGGTCGACGAGCCGGGCAGCGCCATCTACCCGCTCGCGATCGACGCGGCGGGGCGCGACGAGGTGCTGGTGGGCCGCATCCGCCGAGACCCCTCGCACGAGCGCTGCCTGAACCTCTGGATCGTCGGCGACAATCTCCGCAAGGGCGCCGCCACCAACGCCGTGCAGCTCGCGGAGCTCCTCCACGCGCGCGAGCTTCTCCCCCAGGCGCGCGCCGCCTAGCGCGGCGCTCCCGTCGTGCCGCGCCCCTGACGGAAGGAATGTTTACCCGCGCTCGAGAGTCTCGGGTCGCGATAGGCGCGCCAGATCGCGGCGCGACGCCACGCCCAGCTTGCGGTAGATGTTGCGCGCGTGCGTGCGCACGGTCTCGATCCCGATCGACAGCTCATGAGCGATCGCGGCGTTGGTACGCCCGTCCTGGAGCAGTTCGAGCACGTCGGCCTCACGCGGCGTGAGAAGGTCGGGGCCGGGCGGCACGAGCCCGTTTCCGGCGCTCGTTGAGCGCGGCAGCATGTTCATACCCCGCGAGGCGAGGTGGATCGCCGTGATGATGTCGCGTGCCTGAGTCTCCTTCGAGATGCAGGCGGCGGCGCCGAACGACAGCATCTGGGTGGCCTCCGCGGCGCTCGGCCGGTTCGCCAGCACGACGATGTGGGTCTGCGGGTGGGACCGCTGGAGGTCGTAGACGACCGACGCGCTGGGAAGCGCACCGAGGTTGAGCAGCGCCACGGCCGGCGGCTCGTGCTCTTCGAGGAGGGCCTCGAGCCGCTCGAGCGAGACGTCGCTCGCCACGAGGTCCACGCTGGCGTCGTCGTCGAGTAGGCGGCGCAGCCCGAACGTAACCAGGTCCTCGAACTCGCCGGCGACCACGTGCACGCGCTTCGGCATGGGTGGAACTCTAGGGGGAGGGTGAGGGTTAGTCCACCCCTAACCCTTTTTGCCCGAAGGGTTAGGGAAAAGCTCCCCCGAAGTTCACCCGCCGCAACCCCCGCAAATCACACCGTCGAGGGGAAGCGCAAACGCGGGGGACCGGGGAGGATTCATTTGTCGGTATGGACACCGGCACGAGTGAAGAGGCAGAGGGAAACTTCTCGAGGGACGGCTTCGGGGTACGGCTCTCGCGACGAAAACCGGCCAAGATGGCCGGTTTTCTCGCGTCTGGGGCTCTTCCAGCTACGCCGTGGCGAGCTCGGACACCTTGCGCTGTACCTCGCGCGTGCCCACCACGTGCTTGTTCATCCCGAGCTCTCGAGGCTCGAGCCCCAGCGCCAGTCCAACGAGCTGGGGCAGGTGGAGCACCGGCAGCCCCAGGTCGCGCTCGACGTATTTGGCGGCGTCGGGCTGCTGCAGGTCGAGGTTCAGGTGGCAGAGCGGGCAGGGGGTGACCATGCAGTCGGCCTCCGCATCGATCGCGTCGGCGAGGTGGCGGCCGGCCTGGCGAAGCGAGGTCTCCTTGGCCATCGTGATCAGCGGGAAGCCGCAGCAGCGATGCTTGCCGGCGTAGTCGACCGGCGTGCCGCCCAGCACCTCGATCAGCTGCTCGAGGTAGCGGTCGCGGTTGGGGAACCGGTCGTAGCCCAGGCGCGAGGTGGGGCGGACGATGTAGCACCCGTAGAAAGGGGCGACACGAAGGCCCTCGAGCGGCCGGACCACGCGCTCACGAACGGTCTCGAGGCCGACCTCCTCGACCAGCAGCCAGAGGAAGTTCTTGTTCCACCACTCCCCGTCGAGCTGATAGCCGAGCCCATCGGGCTCGAGGTGGCCGTTTACGTGCTCGCGGTAGGCGGTGTCGGCGTCGAGGCGCTGCTGGCACTCCGACTGCGCGCCCTGACAGGTGGAGCAGATGTTCATCATCCCGGCGGCGCCGTCCACCTTCTGCGCCATCGCGAAAGTGCGCGCGTTGAGCGTGTCGACGAGCTCCTGATTGTGCTCGGCGATCACGCCCGCGCCGCAGCAGTTGGCGCGGTCGAGCTCCACGAGCTCGATGTCGAGCTTCGGGGCGACGAGCGCCATCGACCCGTGCAGCTCGGGGGTGAAGCCACGAGAGACGCAGCCGGGCCAGTAGGCGACCTTCATCGCTCGGCTTCCTCGTCGGGCTCCGGCTCGTCCGCGCCCTCTCCGACGATGTAGAGGTTCAGCTCGAGGCGCTCGTCCTTCGACTCGATCGCGTGGTAGATGCGACGCACCTGGTCCTGGTCGGGCAGCTTCGGGTGGCGGAGGACCTTGAGCGGCGACACCTTTCCGGAGCGCAGGCCGTTTAAGACCGTCGGCAACGACCCCGCGAGCTGCTTGAGCGAGCTGGGGTCGGTCTGCGACCGGACCAGGCTCCCCTGTCCGTACGAGCGCGGCAGCAGCTGGGCCTCGTGGAGCGTCCCGTACTTCTCGACGATGTCGGTGAACGCCTTCTCATGGCCGTAACCGTTGTTGCGGTCCTTGATCTCGTGGTCGGCCGTGGCGTGGCGGCGCAGGCGCATGATCTGGTTCATCGGCGCGACGTCCTTCGGGCAGACCTCGATGCACGCGAAGCAGTGGGTGCAGTCGTAGATCCCGTGCGGGTCTTCGGCGAGGTCCTCGAGCCGCTCCTTGGTGTGGGCGTCGCGCGGGTCGCCGACGAAGCGGTAGGCCTTGGCCAGCGCGCGCGGGCCGATGAACTCGGGGTCGACCTCCATCGACAGGCACGCCGACACGCAGGCGCCGCAGTCGATGCAGGCCACCGCCTGCGTCACGTCGATCATCGCCTCGGCGTCCACGACGTACTCGCGCTCAGGCGGGTCGCCCTCCGGCAGGAGCCACGGGACGATCCGCTGCACCTTCTTCCAGTGGACCGCGTCCATGTCCACGATCAGGTCCTTCAGCACCGGCATGTTGCCCATCGGCTCGACGACGATCGCGCCGTTTTGCGCGCGCTTGGCCGCGTCAGAGATCCGCGTGTTGCAGGCGAGCTTCGACTGGCCGTTGATCTTCACGCCGCAGGAGCCGCAGATCGCGGCGCGGCAGGAGCAGCGGATGCCGATCGAAGCGTCCTCGTCTTCCCTGACCTTGAGGATCCCGTCCAGCACGGAGCGCTCGGGGGCGAGGTCGACCTCGAAGTCCTGCCAGTAGGCCGCCTCTCCGGACTCCGGGTCGTAGCGGCGGATCTTCAGCGCGTAGTCGGGCATTGCGTGCGGGGCTCGGCGAACGTCGGCTCGCCTAGTACTTGCGCTCCTCGGGCTGCCACTGGGTGAGCGTGACCTCGGAGTAGGAGACCTCGGGCTCGGCGCCGTTGCGGCTCACGTTGATGTGCTTCAGCCAGTCCTCGTCGTCGCGCTCGGGATGGTCCGTACGGTACTGCGCGCCGCGGCTCTCCCTGCGCTCGAGCGCGCTCAGGACGATCGCCTCGGCGTTGTCGAGCATGAAGCCGAGCTCGACCACCCCGAGCACGTCCTGGTTGAAGACCGTTCCCTTGTCGTCGGTGGCGACCGTCGCCGCCTCCTCCTTGAGGCGCCGCACGACCTCCAGCGCCTCGGTGAGGCCGGCCTCCTCGCGGAACACCGCCACGTGCCTGTCCATCGTCTGGCCGAGCTCGCGCTTGAGCTCCGCGACCCGGCGTCCGGTGCGCTCGCGCGCGACGACGTCGAGGATCAGCCGGCGCTCGTCCTCGAGCTGCGACTCGGCCGCCTTCGGCGCTCCCATCGACCTGCTGCGCTTGGCCGCGTGGGCGCCCGAGCGGCGGCCGAAGATCAGGGTGTCGAGCAGCGAGTTGGCGCCGAGGCGGTTGCCGCCGTGGACGGACACGCACGCGACCTCTCCCGCCGCGTAGAGGCCGGGCACCGATGTTCGGCCGTCGGTGTCGGTCTTGACCCCGCCCATCGCGTAGTGGTTGCCGGGCTTGATGTGGATCGGCTCCTTGGTAATGTCCACGTTGGCGAAGTCGCGCCCCACGTTGACGATCTCCCGCAGCGCTTCGTGGATGCGCTTGCGCGGCACGACGGTGATGTCGAGCGCGACGGTGCCGTCCTCGAAGCCGCGCCCCTCGTCGATCTCCGTCTGCTCCGCCCGCGAGACCACGTCGCGCGAGGCGAGCTCCATCTTGTTCGGCGCGTACTTCTCCATGAAGCGCTCGCCCTCGGCGTTGTAGAGGTGCGCGCCCTCGCCGCGGGCGCCCTCGGTGATCAGGAGGCCCAGCCCGGCGAGCGTGGTCGGGTGGTACTGGACCATCTCCATGTCCATCAGCGGCGCCCCGACGCGGTAGGCCATCGCGATGCCGTCGCCCGTGCAGACGAGCGCGTTGGTCGTGGGCTGGTAGAGCTGGCCGTTGCCCCCGCAGGCGAGGATTACGGACTTGGCCCCGAACAGCTCCATCGAGCCGTCGCGGAGGTTGCGGGCGACGCAGCCCGCGATCCGGCCGTCGCCGTCCTGGACGAGCGCCGTCGTGAACCACTCCTCGTAGCGGTAGACCTCGGCGCGCTTCATCAGCTGCTCGTATAGGACGTGCAGGAGAGCCTGACCCGTGATGTCGGCCACGTAGTAGGTGCGGGCGGCGGACGCCCCGCCGAAGGCCCGCGTGCCGAGCCGGCCCTCCTCGTTGCGGTGGAAGGTGACGCCGAGGTGCTCCAGATCGAGGATCTCCTGCGGCGCCTCGCGGCACATGATCTCAATGGCGTCCTGGTCGCCGAGGTAGTCGGAGCCCTTGACCGTGTCAAAGGCGTGCGACTCCCAGCTGTCCTCGGGATTGAGGGCCGCGTTGATGCCCCCCTGGGCGGCGTTCGAGTGCGAGCGGACGGGATGGATCTTCGACAGGATCCCCACCGAGACGCCCTCGTCGGCGGCGGCAAGGGCCGCGCGCTGGCCGGCCAGGCCGGCTCCGATGACGAGGACGTCGTGCTGGGGCATCAGTGGGTGTACGAGCGTGGGCGCGCTCGGGCGCAAGGCGCGTGCCGACGGCCGCTCGGCCCCGGCGTCCGCGCGCGCGGCAGTCTACGCAAAGCCGTGGTGCCGGTACCGTGCTGGATTCCCATCGCATATCGATGGCAATGCAGCACAGCGCACCCCCGGCCGCCGCGGGGGTGGCCGAAGGGTCAGCCGGCCGCGCCGGCCGCGCCGACCGGCGCCAGCGCCCGGCGCACCTGCTGAAGCGTCACGACGCCGCGCAGGATTCCATCGCCATCGACGGCCATGACCGCCCCGAGCCGCTGGAGCCCCTCGGTGCGAGAGCCGATGACCTCCTCGAGCGAGTCCTCGGTGTCCACCTTGAGCGTGCCGGCCGCGTCGCGCGTCATGACCGAGTCGATCGTCGTCCCGTGCCGCCGCTCCTCGTCGACCGACTCCACCTCGCCGCTGGTCACGAGCCCGAGCAACCGGCCGCTCGCGTCCACGACCGGGAACCACGGCCAGCGGTAGCGCAGGAAGAACTCCTCGTGCGCGCGCTCCAGCGTCGCGTCGGCGGGAATCGCGACCGGCTGGGCATCCATCACGTCGGCCACGCGGACGCCGGCGATCTGTGAGGAGACGCGCGACTGGACCACGGCCGTGCGCGCGGCCTGGCCCAGCATCAGCCCGATCAGGATCAGCCATATCCCGGTGATGAAGAAGTCGTCGAAGAGCACCAGCAGCGCGGCGCCGCCGGCGATCATCAGGTAGGAGAAGCCGCGCC
>JBPCMT010000192.1:0-10673 GCA_051001995.1 Thermoleophilaceae bacterium | reverse complement strand
TAATTCGGGATTCTTAGTCGAAGGGGGGTGAAATGTAGGCTTGTTGTTGTTGCCGCGTGGGCGCGTCGCCGCGCCGATCGAGCGCGCCATCGACGCCGGCGACCGCGAGACCGGCGTCTCGATCATGCGGCCCACCGCGGAGCTCGACGCGGGGCCGGTGTGCCTCGCGCGCCCCGAGCCGATCCACGCCGGCGACGACTTCGGCACCCTCTCGACCCGACTCGAGGCGCTCGCCGGCGACCTGCTCGTCGAGGCGCTCGACACGAGCCCTCCCTTCCGCGATCAACCGGACGATGGCGTCACGCTCGCCGAGAAGGTCGTCGCCGAGGACCGCAGGCTCGACCCCGCACGCTCCAGCGCCGCGCTCGAGCGCAGGGTCCGCGCGCTCTCCCCGCACCTGGGCGCGTACGTGGAGCTGGTCGGCGACGAGCGGCTCGGCGTGCTGCGCGCGCGCGTGGCGGCGGTGGCGGCGGAGGGCGAGCGGCCCGCGCCCGCCGACCTGTGCGCGGCGGGCGATCGGCTCCTGCTCGGCTGCGCGGACGGCGCCCTGGAGCTCGTCGAGGTCAAGCCGGCCGGAGGGCGCGCGATGGACGCCGCCGCCTACATCCGGGGACGACAGCCGGACGGAGCGCAACAATCGGGGAGGCGATGAGCGCCGCGGGCGAGATCGACCTGGGTCCGAAGTGCCCCGCATGCGGGGAGCCGTGGCTGCGCGGCACCAACCTGCCGGGTCGCTACCGCTGCGTCTACTGCATGCGCCGCTTCGAGCTTCGCTCCGAGTGCCCCGACTGCGGCGCGCACTCCACGATCGCCCGCATGTCCGACACGGCGAACCTCTCCTGCCCGAGCTGCGGCGCCGGCATGCTGCGCGCGATCTGAGAGACGTGCCGGCCGCCGGTCTGCGGGCCCGCCACCCCGCCGGCCGGCCGGCCCGCCCGAGGAGCGCTGGTAGAGTTGACTCGCGAGTCAATCTCGGCTCACGAGCCCGGTTGAGCGGCTCGCGAAACGATGCCCGAGCTTGCCCAGAAGCGCGACGAGCGCCACCTCACGAGGGCGATCGAGCTCGCCCAGGAGGCGCGCGGGCAGACGAGTCCCAACCCGCTCGTGGGCTGCGTGATCGTCAAGGACGGACGCGTGATCGGCGAGGGTTGGCACGAGCGCGCCGGCGCCCCGCACGCCGAGCGCGCCGCGCTCGCGAGCTGCGGCGATGTTCCCGCGGGCGCGACGATGTACGTGACGCTCGAGCCGTGCTGCCGCCATGGCAGGACGCCGCCGTGCACTGACGCGATCGTGGAGGCCGGCATCGCGCGCGTGGTCGTCGCCTCCGAGGATCCCACCCCCGAGGCGTCCGGCCGCGGGCTCGGGATCCTGCGCGACGAGGGCGTCGCCGTCGACATGGCCGGCGGGGAGCCCGCCGAGCGCGCGCGGCTCGTCAACCAGCCGTTTCGCAAGCACGCCCGAACCGGGCGGCCGCACGTGACCTTCAAGTCGGCGATGACGCTCGACGGCAAGGTCGCCACCCAGAGCGGCGACTCGCAGTGGATCTCCGGCGAGTACAGCCGCGCGCGGGCGCATCGGTGGCGCGCCGAGTCGGACGCCGTGGCTGTCGGCATTGGCACCGCGCTGTTCGACAACCCGCTGCTCACCGCGCGCGTCGAGGGAGTGCCGCGCCAGCCGCGGCGGGTCGTGTTCGACTCCGAGGCGCGCCTGCCGTTGACCAGCCAGCTCGTGCGAAGCTCGCCGGGCGCGCCGGTGATCCTCGTGACCTCGCGCGCCGCATCGCGCGGACAGACGAGCGCGCTGGAGACCGCCGGCGTCGAGGTGGTTCGCGCCACCGGTGGCACCGAGCCCGACCGGGTCCGCTCGGCGCTCAACGAGCTGGGCGCGCGTGAGATCCAGTCCCTGCTGCTGGAGGGGGGTCCGCACCTCGCGGGGGCATTCCTCGACGCCGGCGAGGTCGACGAGATCCGGCTGTTCGTCGCGCCGCTCGTGATCGGCGGGCGCAACGCGCGCATGCCGGTCGAGGGTCGCGGCGTCGAGGCCGTGGACGCCGCCCGCCGCGCGCTGACGACCGAGGTCGAGCGGATCGGCGACGATGTCCTGATCTCGAGCCGGCTGACGGAGTGGTGATGTTCACCGGGCTGGTGAACACCGCCGGCGAGGTGCTCGCGGTCAACGGCTCCGAGGACGGCGCGCGCCTCGAGGTCGGATCGCCGCTCGCGACCGAGCTTGCCCAGGGCGATTCAATCGCCGTGTCCGGGGTGTGCCTGACGGCGGTGGAGATCGACGACGACCGGTTCGCTGCGGACGTGATGGCCGAGACGCTCTGCGTCTCGACCCTCGGCACACTCTCAAAGGGCGACCGCGTGAACCTGGAGCTGCCGCTGCGCCCGGCCGACCGGCTCGGCGGCCACATCGTGCAGGGGCACGTTGACGGCACCGGCACCATCAAGTCGGTCATCACCCAGGCCTTCGCGCGCCGCGTCACGGTCATCGCCGACAGCGAAATCTGCCGCTACGTGGTCCCGAGGGGCTCGGTGGCTATTGACGGCGTCTCGCTGACCGCGGCCCTGGCGGCTGGCGATCAGTTCACGGTGGCGCTCATACCTGAGACGCTCAAGCGGACCACGCTCGGCGACCTTCGCCCCGGCGACTCGGTCAACGTCGAGGTGGACCTGATCGCGAAGTACGTCGCGCGCCTCACGGGTGGCCTGCAGGCGGAGCTCGTGATCGAGGGCCCCGAGTGAGCGCCGGCACGAAAGCACCCTTCGCCGCGGTCGAGGAGGCGATCGAGGACTTCCGCGCCGGGCGGATGGTCGTGGTCTGCGACGCGGAGGACCGCGAGAACGAGGGCGACCTCATCCTGGCGGCGCAGTTCGCCACCCCTGAAGCGGTCAACTTCATGGCGAAGGAGGCGCGCGGGTTGATCTGCCTCGCGCTGACCCCGGACCGCTGCGACGAGCTCGGGCTCGACCTGATGCCGGCCAAGAACGAGTCGTCGCTCGCGACCGCCTTCACGGTGTCGATCGAGGCGGGACAGGGAGTGACGACGGGCATCTCGGCGCACGACCGCGCCCAGACGATCCAGGCGGCGATCGACCCGCGCACGGGGCCGCGCGACCTGCGCCAGCCGGGTCACGTCTTCCCGCTCAAGGCCAAGCCCGGCGGCGTGCTCGAGCGCACCGGCCACACCGAGGCCGGAGTGGACCTGGCGCGGCTGGCGGGGCTGAACCCGGCCGCCGCGATCTGCGAGATCCTGAACGACGACGGGACGATGGCGCGCGTGCCCGACCTCGTCGGCTACTGCGCCCGGCACCGGCTGAGGATGATCACGGTCGGCGACCTGATCGCCTACCGCCGCCGCCACGACAAGCTCGTGGAGCGCGTCGTGGAGGCGCGCCTGCCGACCGAGCTGGGCGAGTTCGGGGCCGTCGGCTTTCGCTCGCTCGTGGACGGAAAGCACCACGTGGCGATGGTCAAGGGAGAGGTCGCCGGGCGCGAGGACGTGCTCGTGCGCGTCCACTCCGAGTGTTTGACCGGCGACGTCTTCCACTCGCTGCGCTGCGACTGCGGCCAGCAGCTCGAGGACGCGCTCCAGCGGATCGAGGCTGAGGGGCAGGGCGTTCTCCTCTACCTGTCCCAGGAGGGCCGCGGGATCGGACTGCTCAACAAGCTGCGCGCCTACCGGCTCCAGGAGGAAGGGCTCGACACGGTGGACGCAAACATCGAGCTCGGGCTGCCGGCCGACCTGCGCGACTACGGCATCGGCGCCCAGATCCTGGTCGACCTCGGGCTGACCTCGATCCGCCTCCTGACCAACAACCCGAAGAAGATCGTCGGGCTCGAGGGCTACGGCCTGCGGGTCACCGACCAGCTCCCGATCGAGCACCCGGCCACCGAGCACAACCGCGACTACCTGCGCGCCAAGCGCGACCGGCTCGGCCACCTGCTCCACCACCAGGGCCTCGCGCTCGACGAGGAGATGATCCACGCGGAGCGCGCCCAGGATCGAAGGCGCGAGGCGGACCGCGCCCCCCGCGCACGCGACGACGCCACCTCCACGCCTCGTCCCGCAGGCCAGCCGCCGGACGACGACCGCGGTGGCTGACGCCTTCGCGATCGCGGTCGCGCGCTTCTACGAGGACCTGGCGGACCGCCTCGTCGAGGGCGCGCGGCGGACGTTTGAGGAGTCCGGCGCGGACGTGGAGGTCCACGAGGTGCCGGGTGCGTTCGAGCTGCCGCTCGCCGCTCGCTACTGCGCCGAGTCGGGGCGCTACGCGGGCGTGGCCTGCCTCGGCGCGGTGATCCGCGGCGAGACCGATCACTACGAGTACGTCTGCGCGGAGGCCGCGGCCGGGATCGCGCGCGTGTCGCAGGACACCGCGGTGCCCTGCGCGTTCGGGGTCCTGACGGTCGATACGCTCGAGCAGGCAGTCGAACGGGTCGGGGGCAAGCGCCACCAGGGCCAGGACGCGGCCCGCGCGGTGCTGCGCATGGCGGCGCTCCGGCGCGAGCTGGCCGGTTCGTAGCGCTGCTAGCCTCCGCCGCCGTGCCAAAGGTCTGTTACTCGTGCGGGAAGGGACCCGCGTTCGGAAACAGCCGTAGCCACTCGATGGTGGCCACCAGGCGCCGCTTCAACCCGAACCTCCAGAAGGTCCGCATCCGCGTCAAGGGTGCGCCGCGCCGCGAGTACGTCTGCACGCGCTGCCTCAAGGCCGGCAAGGTTCTGAAAGCCGTCTGAGCAAGCGCGGGCGACCGCGGGGGACCGCGGGCGCAACGGTTCTCGCCTGACGGTGTAGAAACCCTCCGTGCCCGACCCCAGCATCGTTCGGTTCAAGGGCGCGGTGGCGGCCGGCTACGCCGAGCTCGAGCGCCGTCGCCGAGAGGTCAACGACCTCAACGTCTTCCCCGTCGCCGACGGCGACACCGGCGACAACATGGCGATGACGATGCGCGCCGTGCTCGACGAGCTCGATCGCCTCGACGGGCTGGCCGTCGACGAGATCGGCCGCGACGAGCTGGTGCACGCTGTCGCGCGGGCCGCGCTCCTCGGCGCCAGGGGCAACAGCGGCGTGATCCTGTCGCAGATCGTCCGCGGCGCGGCGGAGGAGTTCGTCTCGCGGCCCGGCGAGCTGGTGGACCCGGTGCTCGTCGCCGCGGCGCTCGCGCGCGCGGCCGACGCCGCCTATGACTCGGTGCGCGACCCTGCCGAGGGCACGATGCTCTCGGCGGTACGCGCGATGGCCCACCGGGTGGCGCGCGACCTCGCCCACATGCGCCGCCAACGCCTCGACTCCGACTCCTCCGACCAGGAGCAGGACGAGCTGCTCGCCGACGTGCTCGAGCGCGCGCTTGACGCCGGCAGCGAGGCGGTGGAGCGCGGCCCCGACCAGCTCGCGGTGCTCCGGGAGGCGGGCGTCGTGGACGCCGGCGCCTACGGTCTGACGGTGATCGTGGCCGGAGTGGTCGCGGCGCTCCGGGGGCACTCGGCGCCCGAGCTCGAGCACCAGTCGGCCGGCGCCGCCCGGCCGCTCCATCAGCCGCAGCACGAGTCGAGTCGCTTCCGCTACTGCACCAACTTCGCGGTCACGGGCACCGGGCTCGATGCTCAGTCGTTCGTCACGCGGCTGGAGGAGCTCGGCGACTCCGTGATGGTCGTCGGCGACGACCAGACCCTGCGCGTCCACGTCCACACCGACACGCCGGAGCGCGCCGCCTCCCTGTTCGAGGGCTCCGGCGCCGTCTCCCGCTTCGACGTTGCCGACATGCGCGAGCAGGTGGCCGAGCGGGCCGAGCGGCTCACCGGCTCCAACGATGACTCGGTCCACGCGGCTTGCGGCGTCGTCGCGATCGCGAACGGCGCGGGGTTGGTCCGGATGTTCAGGGAGCTCGGAGCCGTAGTCGTGGACGGGGGCGCCACGCTCAACCCCTCCACGTACGAGATCCTCGCCGGGATCCACGCCGCCGACGCGGCCGAGGTCGTCGTGCTGCCGAACAGCGGCAACGTGATCCTCGCCGCCGAACGTGCGGCGGAGCTGTCGGAGAGGCCGGTGCGAGTGGTCCCGACGCGCGCCCAGCAGACCGGGCTCGCGGCGCTGATGGCCTTCGATCCATCGCACGCCGCCGAGGAGAACGCCCGCCTCGTGGCGGAGCGGGCGGCCGAGGTGCGGTCCGGCGGCGTCGCCGAGGCGGCGCGCGACGACCCCGAGGGTCGCTTCGGCGCGGGGGACGGCGTGGGCTACGTGGGCGAGGAGCTGGTCGCGTGGGGCGAGCCCGCCGAGACGCTCGCGCGCATCCTCGCCCGGTTGACCGGCGCCGAGCTCGTGACCTGCATCGCCGGGGCCGAGGCGCCCCTCGGGCAGCGCGCCGTGGCGGCCGCGATGCCCGAGGGCGTCGAGCTCGACTACCAAGAGGGCGGTCAGCCCGCCTGGTGGTGGCTGCTCAGCGCGGAGTGACCGACCCCCCTTTGTGAACCGCTAGCCGGGCTGCGACGAAGGAAGAGCGACGGTTCGAGCAAGCGGGGGAAGAGAGCATCATCATGCAACTTGCGTTCCACTGGATCGCGGCCGTCGAGTTCGACTCGGGGATCGCGATCATCATCGGCGTGATCGTCGTCTTCTTCATCGCGGGGGGCTATGCCTTCTCTTCGCGGAAGGGCAGCGGTGTCGGTACGCATCCGGAGACGAGCGACGAGTCGACGAACACCGACGCGGGGGCCCGGACCAACACCGCGACAGACAGCACGGAGCATGGGGGAGCCCCGCACGACCGGGGCGCTCGGTAGCGTCGCGGCGATCGATGGAACGGCGCGACCGGACCCTCGCGGAAGGGTCAGCGGTCGTGGCGCTGATGCACGTTGAGCCCCGCCCAGAAGTCCGCATCGCCCCTACCGGGATAGCGGATGAAGACGTCGAGCGCCCGCGTCCTCGGTTCGAGTCGCCCGGAAAGGCGCACGCTCCAGGCGCGCCCGGCGTCTCCGCGCGGCCGCGCTCGACGGCTGTCTCCGTAGCCGAACCGCTCGCCGTCTCGTGAGAAGTGCACCGGCGCCACCGAGACGCTGCGCGCCCGGTAGTTCGTCTTGAAGCGGACCCGCGCGCCTGGATGGACGGGCACGCGGCCGCGCGTCTCGAGCGGATAGGCCGCGTCCGCACAGAAGCTGCTGCCGGTTCCGTCGTGGTTGGAGACCGATTGGCAGAAGCTTCCGAGCGTCGCGTTCGCGGTGAGCCCGTGGCTCGAGACCTTCAGCCGGTAGGGCGGGTCCTGATGGCTCGCCGGCGCCTGCGTCGCGAAGGCGCCGGCCGCGGCGACCGCGAGCGCTCCGACGATCGCCCGCCGCCGCCCGATAGCGATGGTCCTCACGACCGAGAAGCCTACGGAGCCTCGTCCGGTCGCGCAACCAGGACGAGCACCGTCGCCGGCCGTCGCTCTAATACGGACCATCGCTCGCGACTCGCATGACACGCCGCCGCCCGGCTTCGCCGGCACGCCGCCACTCGAGCGGGCCGACGCTCTCGCCGTCCGCCTCCGCTCGGCGCCGCGTCCGAGCCGGCTCGGCGCGCCGCTCGAGCTCGAGGGCCAGGCCGCCGACGCGGCGGCCGCCCTCGGGCTCGAGTCGAGGGGCGACCTCCTCGAGCACCTGCCGCACTCGCACCGCGACCGGCGCGAGGTCTCGCAGCTCGCCGGGCTCGGCGTCGAGGAGGAGGCAACCGTCGAGGTCAGCGTCCGCAGCATCGCGGTGCGCCCGATGCGGGACCGGCGACGCAAGCGCGTCGAGGCGCGGGTGGCCGACGAGAGCGGACCGGCGGTGGCGGTCTGGTTCAACCAGCCGTGGCTCGCGCGCCAGCTCGGGCAGGGCACGCGCGTCCGGCTCCACGGCCGCCTCAAGCGGCGCAACCAGTTCTGGGTCGCCGAGCACGAGGTGGTGGGCGACGGCGACGGGACGGGCATCCACACCGCCGGGCTCGTGCCGGTCTACCCCGCCACCGAGAAGCTCTCGCCGGGCCGGCTGCGCTCGCTCGCTTGGGAGGCGCGCGAGCTGATCGGCGATTTCGTCGAGCCGCTTCCCGCAGCGGTCCGGTGCGGCGAGCGCCTGCCCGATCGCGCCGCGGCGCTACGCGCAGCGCACTTCCCCGATCAGCCCGGCGAGGACGAGCCGGCGCGGCGGCGACTCGCCTTCGAGGAGCTGCTGCTGCTCGAGCTCACGCTCGCCGCTCGCCGTCGTGCTCGCCGCGAGAGCGCGCGGGCGCCGCGCGTCGAGGCCGGCGGCGAGCTCGTGCCGGCGTGGCGCGATGCGCTGCCGTTCGCGCCGACGTCCGACCAGCGCGCCGCCTTCGAGTCGATCGACCGCGACCTCGACTCCGAGCGGCCGATGCAGCGGCTGCTGATGGGCGAGGTGGGCTCGGGCAAGACCGTCGTCGCCCTCCACGCCATGTTGCGGGCGGTCGAGGGGGGGCGCCAGGCGGCGCTGATGGCGCCGACCGAGACGCTCGCCGAGCAGCACCTCGCGACGCTCGACCGGCTGCTCGGCGGCGCGACGCCGATCGCGCTGCTCACCGGCTCGACGAACGCGGCGCGCCGCCGCGAGACGCTCGCGCGCCTTCAGACGGGCGAGCTCGCGCTGGTGGTCGGCACGCACGCTTTGATCGAGCCGGCCGTCGAGCTGCGTGACCTCGCTCTTTGCGTGGTCGACGAGCAGCACCGCTTCGGCGTCCGCCAGCGCGCCGCGCTCGACGGCAAGGCGCGCGGCGAGCTCGTGCCGCACATGCTTCACATGACGGCCACGCCGATCCCGCGCACGCTGGCGCTCACCGCGTACGGCGACCTGGACGTGACTTCGCTCCACGAGCTCCCGGCGGGCCGGCGGCCGGTCGAGACCTACGTCGTGGACGGATCGCGAGCACGGGCTCGCGCGTACGAGCGCGCGCGGGAGGAGGTCGCGCGCGGGCGGCAGTGCTTCGTCGTCTGCCCGCTGGTCGAGGAGTCGGAGGCGCTCCAGGCGCGCGCTGCGACCGTCGAGGCGGAGCGGCTCGCGCGCACGGAGTTCCGCGAGCTCAGAGTCGAGCTGATCCACGGCCAGATGCCCTCGCGGCGCAAGGCGGCGGCGATGGACGCGTTCGTGGCCCGCGAGGCCGACGTGCTCGTGGCAACCAGCGTGATCGAGGTCGGGATCGACGTGCCGAACGCCACCGTGATGATCGTCGAGGCCGCCGAGCGCTACGGGCTCTCCCAGCTCCATCAGCTTCGCGGCCGCATCGGTCGCGGCGGGCACCCCGGCGTCTGCGTCCTCTTCGGCGATCCGGCGCTTCCGCGGCTCGAGGCGATCGCCGCGGAGTCCGACGGCTTCCGCCTCGCCGAGGTCGACCTCGAGCTCCGCGGCGCCGGCGACGTCCTCGGAACCCGCCAGCACGGCCTTCCCGAGCTGAGGGTCGCCCGGCTGCCGGAGGATGCGTGCCTGCTCGAGCGCGCCCGCGAGGTCTCCGACGAGCTGCTGGCGGCGGACGCCGCGCTCGACGCGCCGGAGCATGTGCTGCTTCGCGACGCTGCCGCCGAGCGCTTCGGCTCAGAGCTCGAGCCGATCCCGGCATGAGGGTCGTCGCCGGCGCCTTCAAGGGCCGGCGCCTGACGGCGCCGGGCGGGCGGGCCACCCGGCCGACGGCCGACCGCGTCCGCGAGGCGCTGTTCTCGATGCTCGGCCCGATCGACGGCCTCCGCGTGCTCGACCTGTTCGCGGGCTCCGGCGCGCTCGGAGTCGAGGCGGCATCGCGCGGCGCCGCGGCGGTGACCTTCGTCGAGAACGATCGCCAGGCGCTCGAGGCGATCGCGCGCAACCTGAACGCGGTCGGCCTCGAGGCGGCGGTCATCCGCAGCGACGCGCTCGCCTACCTCGGTGGACGCCCCGGGCCCTTCGACCTGGTGTTCGTCGACCCGCCATATAGTTCCGCGCTGCGCTTGACCGAGTCGCTCGCCGAGCGCCTTCCCACGGTGATCTCCGAACAAGCCCGGATCGTGTCCGAGTCCGACAAACGATGCCCGCTGGACCTCGCGCTGCCCCTGCTGCGCGAGCGCACCTACGGCGACACGAGGATCGCCATCCATCGTGTCGCCTGAGCCCGGAACCGCGATCTGCCCGGGCTCCTACGACCCCGTCACCCTCGGCCACGTGGACATCATCGAGCGGGCGGCGACGATCTTCGACCAGGTGATCGTGGCGGTCGTGAACCTGCCGCCGCGCAAGCAGCAGACCCTGTTCACGGCCGAGGAGCGCTGCTCGTTCCTAGCCGAGGCCGTCGAAAAACTTGGCAATGTGCAGGTCAAAGCCTTTGATACCCTCGTCGTCGATTTCGCGCGCCAGCACTCCGCTAACGCGATCGTCAAAGGCCTGCGCGCGATCTCCGACTTCGAGTACGAGTTCGAGATGAACCAGCTCAATCGAAAGATGGCGCCCGACATCGAGAGCATCTATCTGATGGCCTCCCCCCAGTTCAGCTTCCTGAGCTCGAGCGGGGTCAAGGAGATCGCGATGTTCGGCGGCGACCTGTCAGAACTGGTGCCCCCGGCCGTCGCGGACCGCTTAAAGGAAGCGGCCCGGCGCTGACGAACTGAGGTAGGCGCATGGACGTCCTCGTCCTCATCGACAAGCTCGACGACCAGATCCACACCGCGAAGCCGGTGCC
>JBPCMT010000191.1:0-3460 GCA_051001995.1 Thermoleophilaceae bacterium | reverse complement strand
TCGCCGATGAGCTCCGACAGCTCGCCCGCCACCCGCTCGGGCTCGGCACCGGGAAGGTCGATCTTGTTGACTGCCGGGATCAGCTCGAGCCCGGCGTCCACCGCGAGGTAGGTGTTCGCGATCGTCTGAGCCTCGACCCCCTGCGCGGCGTCCACCACCAGCAGCGCGCCGTCGCACGCCGCGAGCGAGCGCGACACCTCGTAGGTGAAGTCCACGTGGCCCGGCGTGTCGATCAGGTGGAGGCGGTAGGTCTCGCCGTCGCGGGCCTCGTACTCCACCCGCACCGCCTGCGCCTTGATCGTGATGCCGCGCTCGCGCTCGAGCTCCATCGAGTCGAGCAGCTGGGGCCGGTGTTGGCGCGCCTCGACGGCCCCCGTGCGCTCGAGGATGCGGTCGGCGAGCGTCGACTTGCCGTGGTCGATGTGAGCGACGATCGAGAAGTTGCGGATGTTGGCGGCGGGCGTTGCCACGCCGTTGATTATGGAGGCGGCGGCGCCGGTCGCAGTGGCGCGGCTCAGCGGCGACGCGGCAGACGCTCGGCCACCAATCGCGCGATCTGGCGTGCCTCGGGCACCCTCAGCGCGAACACGACGCCCGTGTAGACCGCCAGGCCGGCGACGATCCCCGCTCCCACCGACGCCACCTGTGCCGCGAGGGAGCGTCCGAGTGCCTCGTCGAGCACGCGCCACGCGAGGAAGGCCACCAGCGCGAGCGCCGCGGCGCCGGCCAGCACGCGGACGATCGCCGAGGCGGTCTGCCGCGCCTCGACGCCGTCGAGGTCACGACCCAGAAAGCGCGCCTGCGCCAGCGACAACCCGATCGTCGCCACCACGGTTCCGAGCACCACGCCGGAGATGCCGAGCGGGCGGTAGAGCGCGAGCGCCACCGCGGCGTTGACGACGAGGCTCCCACCCGCCAGCGCGGTTGTCGTCCAGGGCCGCTGGAGCGAGAAGAACGTCCGCGAGTAGAGCAGGCTCGCGCCCTGGAACGGCAGCGAGAACGCCCATACGAACATCGCCTCCGACACGAGGTCAGTCGCCGCGGCTCCGAACGCCCCGCGCTCGTAGACGAGGCGCGTGATCGGCTCGGCGAGCACCGCGAGGATCGCCGCCGACGGGATCAGCAGCAGGCCGATCTGGCGCACGCCATTCGCCATCGTTCTGCGCACGTCGTCCAGCGCGCCGCGCGCCGCGAGGCGCGACAACGTCGGGAACAGGATCGTCGCGATCGCGATCGAGAAGATCCCCTGCGGCAGCATGTAGATGCGAAACGCCTTGTCGATGGCGGCGGGCGCCTGGTCGGATACGAGCGTGCCGAAGAACGAGTTCACGAGCAGGCTGAAGTTGATGAGGCCCAGCGTGATCGTGACCGGCAGCATGAGGGCGAGGACGCGCCGGACCTGGGGCGAGCGCCAGTCGAGCGTCAGCGTCAGGCGCCCGCCGCGACCTCGCAGCCACGGGGTGGGCAGGAGCAACTGGACGACCGTGCCCGCGAGCACCCCGATCGCGTAGGCGTAGATCTGGTCCTCCTCGGGAAAGGCCGGCGTGAGGCCCACCAGCGCGCCAATGATCACGAGGTTCCAGGCGCGCGGCGCGAGCGCCGGGACGCTGAAGTGCTCGAACGAGTTCAGCATCCCGACGACCAGCCCGGACAGGCCGAGCAGGACCACGATCGGAAAGAGGATGCGCGACAGCGCGACCGTCAGGTCGCGGAGCGCGGGATCATCGTCGAACCCGGGCGCCACGAGCGACATGACCGCGGGCGCCGCGAGCACGAGCAGCGCGGTGATGCCGCCGAGCACGAGCGTGATGAGGAAGAACAGGCTCGACGCCACGCGGAACGCCTCGCGGCGCTCGCCGCGCTCGAGCAGGTCGGTGAAGACCGGCACGAAGGCGCCCTGGAGCGCCATGTCCGCGAACAGCGCCCGCACGAGGTTGGGGACCTGGAAGGCGATCGTGAACGCCGACATCGCGCCGCTCACGCCGAAAAAGCTCGCTGCGACGATCTCGCGGACGAGGCCGGCCACCCGCGAGAGCCCGGTGGCGAACGAGAAGAAGGCCGTGCTGAGCGCGAGCCTGCCGCCGCTCCGGGTCGGGTCCTCGCTCGCCGGCGCGGCGCGCGAGCCGCCCGCATCCTCGATGTGCCCGGCGCCCGCGGAGGCGGGGCGCTCGCTCGCGGGCGCAGCGTCGCGCTGGTCCTCGGGCACCACGCGACCGCTATCGTTGGCCGCCGTCCGGGGGCCGGCCCGTTGCCGTCTCGCCCCGCGGACGCTCTGACATGGCAAACATCGCGTCACAAGAAAAGCGCATCCGCCGGGCGGAGCGCGAGCGTCAGGAGAACCGCCGCTACACCTCGGCGATGAAGACGTACTTCCACCGGCTCGAGGAGGCCGTGCGCTCCGGCGACGCCGATCGCGCGGACGCCGAGCAGCGCGAGCTCGCGTCGCGGATCGACCGCGCGGTCGTGCGGGGCGCAATGCATCGCCGGGCGGGCGCCCGCAGGAAGTCGCGCGCGGCACGCCTGCGGGCTTCGCTCTAGATGGCTGATTCCACGGCCGCGTGGGTCTGGGAGCCGAGAAGGCCGAGCTGAGGTAGGACGCAGGGCGAGTTCATACCCGTGAGGTATAGACGAGCCCGAGGACACCGCTCAGCGACGGCCTTATCGGCTCCCAGGCGGGCGGGGTCGTGGAATCAGTCATCTAGCCATTCCCGGAGCTTTCGGGAGCCGGCGCTCGGCGGTTGACCTACCCGGCGGCGCGCGCCAGCGCCACCGAGAACGCGGTGTCCTCGTCGACGCCTCCACCGGCGCGCGTGTCCACCTCGAGGTCGGCGAATGTACAGAGCGCCCGCTCGAGCGCGTCACGGTCGGCGCCGCGGGCACGACCCATCGTCCGCTTGGCCGCGTAGGGCGACAGCCCGACCGCCTTCGCCACCTGCTGCTCCGAGGCGCCGGCCTCGATGAGGCCCGCGGCGCGGTGCACCTCCCGTAGCCGACGGACGATCGGGAAGACGAGCCGTCCGGGTCGGTCCTCGCTCGCCCGCAGGGCTTCGGCGAGCCGGAGGGCCCCGGCGCCGTCTCCGTCCACCAGCGCGTCCGCGAGGTCGTAGGCCCCTGCGGTCGACTCGCTCGCGGCGAGGCGCCGCACCTCGTCCGCCGAGAGCTCCGTCCGGGGATGAGCGAGGATGGCAAGTCTCTCGACCTCGCGCGCCAGCCGCGCCGGGCGGCGATGGCCGACCGCGGCGACCAGAGCCTTGGCACCCTCGGAGTCGAGGCGGAGCCCCTCCGCCGCCGCGCGATCGGTGACCCACCGGGGCATCTCCCAGGGCTTCGGTCCCGCGTAGTCGCGCGCCTCGCCGCCCGCCGCGGCCACGGCGTCGGGGAGCAGGCTCGCCCCCCCGTCCCCCGCCCACAAAAAAAAAGCGGTGTCCGCCGACATGTCGCCAAAAGCGCACTCCCACAG
>JBPCMT010000190.1:0-2763 GCA_051001995.1 Thermoleophilaceae bacterium | reverse complement strand
GGGCCGTACCTCGTCGTGGGGCTCGCGCGCTCGGGCGCGGCCGCGGCGCGGATACTGGCGGCGCACGGCGAGGTGATCGGATGCGACTCGGGCACGCCCGAGGAGGCAGCGGGGCTCGCGGGCGTCGAGATCCACCTGGAGAGCGACGGCGCTCCGCTCGTCGCGCGCGCGCGGACGGTGGTCAAGAGCCCCGGCGTGCCGAACGACGCGCCGGCGATCAGCGCGGCGCGCGAGCGGGGCGCGGAGGTCGTGGACGAGCTCGAGCTCGCCTGGCGCTTGCTGCCGGCCGAGTACGTGGCGGTGACCGGCACCAACGGCAAGACCACGACCTGCGAGCTGCTCGGCGCGATCCACCGCGGCGGGGGGTTCGACGTCGAGGTGGCCGGCAACGTGGGCGCGCCGCTGGCGGCGCTCGCGCTCGAGGAGCGACCGCGGCCCGGCCTCGTGGTGGTGTGCGAGTGCTCGAGCTTCCAGCTCGAGGACGCGTCCGCGTTCGCGCCCGAGTGCGCCGTGCTGCTGAACATCGAGGAGGACCACCTCGACCGCCACGGCACGCTCGCCGCCTACCGCGACGCCAAGCTGCGGATCTTCCGAAACCAGGGCGAGGGCGACCTCGCCGTGCTGCCGCTGACCCTCGCTCCCGAGGTCGGCGCTCCCGCGGGCGCCGCCCCCGCTGTCACGTTCGGTCCCGCGGGCGCGACGCTCTCCCACGTAGCGGGCGAGCTGCGCTTTCGCGGCGAGCCGCTGATGCCGTCCGCGGACGTCCGTCTGCGCGGCGCGCACAACCTCGAGAACGCGATGGCGGCGGCGGCGGCGGCGCTCGGGCGCGGCCTCGACCGGGGCGCGGTTGCCGATGCGCTCGCCGAGTTCGCCGGTGTGCGCCACCGCCTCGAGGAGGTCGCCCGCCGCGGGGGAGTGCTGTATGTCAACGACTCGAAGGCCACCAACGTCGCCTCCGCGCTCGTCGGAATCGAGGCGTTCGACGGCGGCGTGCACGCGATCCTCGGCGGCAGCCTCAAGGGCGGCGGCTTCACCGGCCTGCGCCCCGCCGTTCACGAGCGCTGCCGCGCCTGCTACCTGATCGGCGAGGCGGCGGACTGTCTGGCCGAGGACCTCGACGGCGCCGCGCCACTGCACCGCTGCGGCGACTTGGAGCGAGCGGTGCAGGCCGCCGCCCGCGGCGCGCGTCCGGGCGAGGTCGTGCTGCTCTCACCGGCGTGCGCGAGCTTCGACCAGTACGCGGACTTCGAGGCGCGCGGGGAGCACTTCCGGGCGCTGGCGGCGGCGGTCGGGGATGACCGCTAGCCGCTTGGCGCGGGCGCCGGCATGAGTCCCGCCGCGCGCGTCGAAGAAGGATCGAATGGCCGCCAATTGCAGCAAGCCGCGCCTCGAGCACTCGCTGCTCTACACCGCCACGCTCTGCCTGCTGGCCTTCGGGGCGGTGATGGTCTACTCCGCGAGCTCGGCCGAGTCGCTGCTCGCCGGCACCGGCGACCCGTCCTACTACCTCAAGCGCTACGTGGCGTTCGCGGCCGTCGGCCTAGTGGTGCTGCACGTGCTCTCGCGGCACGGGCTGCGCCTCGTCCGGCCGCTGATCCCGGCGCTGCTCGGCCTGTCGTTCGTGCTGACCGTCGCGGTGATGGTGCCGGGCGTCGGGGTGGAGGTGAACGGCGCGACGCGCTGGCTCGCCGCTGGCCCGATCCAGTTCCAGCCGTCGGAGCTGCTCAAGGTGGCGATGGTGCTCTACGCCGCGCAGCTGCTCGCGCGCCGGCCGTGGACGGTGGAGTCGCTGCGCGATCTGCTACTGCCGCTCGGCCTGGTGGTCGGCGCCGCGTGCGCCCTGCTGCTGGCGCAGCCGGACCTCGGCACCGCGATCGTCATCTGCCTCGCGATCGGCATGCTGCTCGTCGCGGCCGGCGCGCGCATGCGCCACCTCGCGACGATCGCCGGCACCGGCGCCGGGCTGACGCTCGTCATGATCCTGATCGAGCCCTACCGGCGCGAGCGGCTGATCACGTTCCTCGACCCGTGGTCGAACGCGTCCGACAGCGGGTTTCAGGTCGTCCAGTCGATGATCGCGATCGGTTCCGGCGGGGTTTTCGGCGTCGGCCTCGGCGAGTCCGTCCAGAAGGTCTTCTACCTGCCCGAGGCGCACACCGACATGATCCTCGCGATCGTGGGCGAGGAGCTGGGGGTGCTCGGCATCCTGGCGGTCGCGGCGCTCTACGGGATCATCGCCTACGCCGGCTTCCGCGCCGCGAAGCTCGCGCGCGATCGGCTCGCGAAGCTGCTCGCCGCCGGCCTCACCGCTCTGATCCTGAGCCAGGCCACGCTCAACCTGTTCGCGGTGATGGGCATGGCGCCGCTCACGGGCGTTCCGCTGCCGTTCATGTCCTACGGCAACTCGAACCTAATCGTCCTGCTCGGCGCGATGGGCATTCTGCTGAACGTGGCCTCTGGCGCGCGCGTCGAGGCGGCGCGGGCGGGATCGGAAGGGCGCCTGCGCGTCGTGGAGGGGGAGCGAAGTGGCCAGGGTCGTGATCGCGGCCGGCGGGACCGCCGGTCACGTGGTGCCGGCGCTCGCGGTCGCGGCCGCGCTGCGGGATAGGGGCGCGGAGGTCGAGTTCGTCGGCGGCGAGCGCGCCGAGGCGGAGCTCGTGCCGGCGGCCGGCTACCCGTTCCACCGCCTTGCCGTCGCCGGCGTGGACCGCCGCAACCCGCTGCGTGCGGCGCGGGCGCTGGCGCTGGCGGGAGCCGCGACGG
>JBPCMT010000189.1:0-30681 GCA_051001995.1 Thermoleophilaceae bacterium | reverse complement strand
CAGCGACTCGCCCGCCGCGGCACAGCGGCAGGTGCTCGAGCTGATCGCCAGCGCGCGGGCGACCGAAGTCTCGACCGGGACGTTGGGGGAGCGTCCGTTGGCGGCTGTGACCAGCGCCGGCTGAACCGGGGTTCGCGATGGCAGGGGAGCAGCGAGCGCTCACGCTCGTCCACGACGTCGAGGAGGTCCGGCCGGCAAGGCTGTTCTGCGGGCACTGTGCTGCACCGCCCGCCGACGGAGCCCTCAGGCAGACCCGCGTCTGCGACCGCTGCGGGCTCGGCCTCTTCCTCGAGTCGCCGCCCGAGACCGCGCCTACGCCCGAGGACGCGTTCATGGTCGTGGACTCGGGGATGTCGATCCGCGCGCTCTCGCGTCGCGGCGAGCGGCTGCTCGGCGTTGCCGAGCCCGAGGCGGTCGGACGCCACCTGAGCGATTTCCTCGCCCCCGCCGACGCCGAGACCCCGGCCGCGCAGAGCTTCTTCGGCCTCCTGCTGATGGCGGCCACCGGCGGGGCCGAGCCCACCACGGTCGCGGTCCGTCCCGCGGACGAGTTCGGCGTGCGCTACTGGGCCCGCGTCAGCACCTGCGGTCCCTCCACGGCGGCGCTGCTCCTCCTGTTCGACATGTAGCGGCGCGACGGCGGGGCGGGCACGGTGCGCCGTCCCGCCGTTGGGGTTTACTTCGCGCGGGATGGCGCGGTCGCTCGACCTCTTGCGGCGGGAGCCGCGGGCTCGGATCTTCATGGCCGCCCACGCGCAGTCGGCGATCGGCAGCGGCGCTGCCTACGTGGGGCTGCTGCTGCTGGCGTTCGACCGCCTGCCCTCACCGTGGGCGCTCACGCTCGTGCTGCTCGCGGACTTCCTTCCGGCGATGCTGCTCGGGCCGGTCTTCGGTGCCGCCGCCGACCGCTGGTCGCGACGCAAGTGCGCCGTCGCGTCCGACGTGGCGCGCGCCGTGGCGTTCATCGGGATCGCGCTGGTGGACAGCTTCGCGGCGACCGTGGCGCTCGCGCTCCTGGCAGGCGCCGGCAGCGGCCTGTTCGTGCCGGCGGTGCTGGCCGGCCTGCCGAGCCTCGTGCGGCGATCGTCGCTGCCGGCGGCCACGTCACTCTACGGCGCGCTCGACGACTTCGGGCACACGCTGGGCCCGGCGATCGCCGCGGCGCTCCTGCTGGTCTTGTCGCCGGACGTTCTGATGCTGGCGAACGGGGCGACCTTCGCGGTGTCGGCGCTAGTCCTGACGAGGGTGCCGTTCGGCGATCGCCCCTCGGCGGTCACGCGCGAGGTCGGTCGGCGCAGCTCGCTCCTCAAGGAAGCGCGGTCGGGACTGTCGGCCACGGCTCGGATGTCCGGCGCGCGGACGCTGCTCGTCGCCTCGGCGGCGGTGATCCTGTTCGCCGGCATGTTCAACGTCGGCGAGCTGCTGCTGGCCGAGGGCGAGCTCGGGGCGGGTGACGCCGGCTTCTCGGCACTCGTCGCGGTGTTCGGCGCCGGTGTCATCGGCGGGTCGCTGGCGGGCGGTCGGGGCGGGCCTCCCGCGGCGCTCAAGCGGCGCTTCCTCGCCGGGCTGCTCGCGGTCGCGGCGGGGTTCGGGGCCGCCGGACTCGCCCCGACCTACACGGTCGCGCTCGGGGCGTTTCTGCTTGCGGGGATCGGCAACGGGCTGGTGCTCGTCCACGAGCGCCTGATCCTCCAGCAGACGGTCCCCGACCGGCTCATGGGGCGGGTGTTCGGCGTCCGCGACGCGCTCGGCTCGTGGTCCTTCGCCGCGGCGTTCGTGGGCGCCGGAGCGATCCTGACCCTCGTCGGCACGCGGCCGCTGTTCCTGATCGCGGGCGCGGGAGTGCTGCTCGTGTGGGTGGCGGCGACGGTGGTGCTCCGCGGAGCGTGGGAGGAGCCGGAGCCCGCCGCCGCCGCGGGCGAGCTAGCGCGCGAAGAGGTCGCCGGGAAGTCCTGACGCGGCTCAGCCGCGTGGGCGCGCGACCCGCTCGCAGCTTCGGCGCACCCGGTCGCGACGGTCCGCGGCAACCCGGTCGCGCCCGCGGCCGCAGCCGACGAGGTCGCGCTTGCCGTCGCGCGACCTGATGCGGTCGTTGCCCGCTCCGGCGCGGACGTCGTCGCGGCCGCGTGAGCCGCGCAGCAGGTCGCGACCGCGGCCACCCCTGACCTCGTCCGCTCCGCGGCCGCCGCGAACGCAGTCGCGGCCGGCGAGCGCGCGAACCTCGTCGGCGCCGCGCTTGGCGCGGATGTCGTCGCCCCGCGACGTCCCGGTGATCTCGTCGGCCCCGTTGGTGCCCCGGATCCGGTTGTCGCACGGGCCACCGGGCTCCGGATCCGGCCCCGGATCAGGGTCGGGGTCCGGACCGGGGCCGCCGCCCCCAGGGCGCTCGTGGTAGATCGGCGAGGAGACCGCCTCGATCGCCGACTCGCGCTGCACCTGGGGGCGGTAGCGGCCCGGACCGACGCTCGGGAACGCGAACCTCTGCGAGTCGCCGGCCGGCGCTAGCGGGAACGTGAGGAGAGGCTCGCCGTTGCGGAAGACGAGCAGGCTGTAGCTGCCCGGCCGCGCGGCGCGCGCCTCGTCGAGGTTCCGCACGCGTGCCGTGAAGTCGACGTTGCGCGCCTCGATCGTGTCGCCGATGATCGCGGGCTCGGCGACCGAGCCCGGCCTCACCGCCTCGAGACGGAGGTCCGGGCCGTCGTTTCCGAACACCTTGACGTAGGTGTGGCCCGCGGTCACGCCCTCCTGAATTCCCTGCTCGGAGAGCTCGTCGGCGTATACGACGGTGGTCGCCTGGCCGATCGGCGCCTGCGTCACGGGGTCCTCGGTTCGGCCCGCGTTGTGCGAGTCGCTGACCCCGACCGCCGCGATCTTGTTCGAGTTCAGGCCGCCGGAGTCGATCGCGTCCTCCCAGAAGCGGATCGCGGTCAGCGTGAAGGGATTCGGCCCCGGCTCGGGCTCCTGCTTCAGGCCCGCCGGTCCGGTCGCGATCTCGATCGCGTCGACCTTCGAGTAGTCGGTCTCGGCGTCCGAGTAGTCCCACGGGCAGCCGCGGCAGAGGGAGTCGAAGCCCGGCACCTGCGACGGGAAGATCGTCGGATGGTTGATCTGCGTGAAGCCGGAGCCCGGGGCCGAATGGACGAAGTCGAAGATCTCGCTCGGGGGGCGAGGACCGCGCACCCGCGTCAGCGATCCGCCCTCCGAGCGAACGAGTAGCGGCCCGGTCCGGTAGTCGACCTGGTCGGTGATCCCGTGCGCGTTGGTGTGCCCCTCGTAGGTGATCACCTCGGCGCTGCGGACGATCAGCTTGCCCGGATAGTCGTCCTGGAAGCGCCCGATCTCACCCCACTGCGCGCCGCCGACGTAGTCCGACAGCGTGATGAAGTCGAGGCCGGCGCCGGGTTTGGCGCCGGCCTGGTCGCATTTCTCTTCGAGAGCCGGATCGGGGCAGAAGGCGTACGAGAAGACCTCTTCGAGCGGCGCGTCGTCCAGGGCCGAGTGCTCGCCGTGGACGTGCAGGTCGCCGGCGTACCAGCCCGGCTCGGCGTTTGCCGGTCTCGAGTCGTAGTCGCAGCGGCCGCCCTGGTCGCAGCGGGTCGTCTCGTACGGCTCGTCCTCGAAGTTGGGGTCGGTGAGGTAGGCGATCTCGACACGCCACGCGACCTCGCCCGTGGCGTCCCCCTCGAGCCGCGAGGCGACGGAGGCCACGCCGAGCTCGGCGGCCCACTCGCCCGGCGGGGTGTCGCCGGGGAGGAACGCGCGCGTGGTCGCGCCATCGGCCACCTCCCCCTCGAAGCCGTCCGCGGAGAGGGTCACGTCGGGGTGGCTCGAGCCGCCCCAGCCGCGGAACTCGTCCGGACCCCAGGGCTGCGAACTGTCCGTGCGCGGCTCGTACAGGCCCAGGTCGAGCGTGTGGCTCGTCCTCGCCGGCACCTCTGGCTGGTCGTAGCAGTACTTGACCCGTAACCCCGTGATGGGCTTGCCGCCGGCGTTCTCCGGCACGTCGAACGGGAGCAGCACGTAGCTGCCCTCCTCGTCGGTGGAGAACTTGCCCTCGATCACCTGGTCCGGCGGAGGCATCGCGTCCCCGCCGTCGCATGCCTCCCCGGCCTGGGCCAGCGCCACCTCGGGAAGCGGCGGGGCGAGGAACCCGTCGCGCTCGGGAATGGCGAGCGCGGCCAGCAGGGCGAACGACGCGATAGCCACCAGGCTCGCGACTCCGCCCTTGCCGATGATCGTAGTGCGCCGTCTCAGATCACTGACCCCCGGGCACAGTCTAGGTGCGATTTTCGCGTCCGTGTAGCCGGCCGGTGAAGAGCCGGCCGCGGTAACCGCCATGCAGCGGCCCGGCCCGGCCCCCGCCGGCGCCGGTCGCCGGCTGAAGCCGCGTCCGGCCTCATCGAGGTTACGCGAACCAAGGGCCGGAGAGCTAAGGTTCGCGTTTGCAGAAGCCGTGTTGCTCAACCGGTAGGGGGAAGTCGCATGCTCACCGTCTCGCTACGCCGCCTGCTCTTCGCCGGCGTTCTCGCCGTTGCCGTCATGGCGGCGCCGGCGCCCGCCTTCGCCGGGGGCAGTCCGGATCAGCACGACGACCAGTACATCTCTGGCGACCAGGCGGAGGGCCTCGTCCCGCCGCTCGAGAGCCTGACCTCGCTGGACTGCGAGAACGGACAGGCCGGCCCCTACCCCTGCAAGAACGTGGACCTCGCGAGCTCCGTGCCGCTGCCGGAGTTCGGCCTCGGGAGCGGCAACGACGTCTGGGGTTGGACCGATCCGCGCACCGGCCGGGAGTACGCGATCGTGGGCACGGCGCTGAGCACCGGCTTCGTGGACGTGACGAACCCGGAGAACCCGAAGGTCGTCGGCGAGTTGCCCACCGCGGGGATTCCGGACTTCGTCCTCTGGCGCGACATCAAGGTGGACGGGCATTACGCGTTCATCGTCTCCGAGGTCAGCCGCCACGGCATGCAGGTGTTCGACCTCCGGCGCCTGCGCGGCGCCGGCCCGACACCGACCGTCTTCGACGCGGACGCGAACTACCGCGGCATGGACTCCTCGGGAGAGATCCTCTCCAACTCCCACAACATCTCGATCAACAGAAAGACCGACTACGCCTACCTGGTCGGCACGAACACCTGCGACAACGGCGAGGAGGCGGGCGGCCTGCACATGGTCGACATCAGCGATCCGCTGAAGCCGAGGTTCGCCGGGTGCGCGATCGTCCGGGACGCGGACGGGGACGACGAGACCGAGTCGAACAACTACGTCCACGACGTCGACTGCGAGGTCTACACGGGGCCCGATCGCGACTTTCGCGGACGCGAGATCTGCTTCGGCTCGAACGAGAACGCCGTGGTGATCTATGACGTGACCCGCAAGAAGCGGCCGAAGGTGCTCTCCCAGACCACTTACCCGACGGCGGCCTACACCCACCAGGGCTCGCTCACCCAGGACCAGGAGCACTTCATCTTCGGCGACGAGCTCGACGAGGGCGTCCTCTCCTCGGGCGGCGGCGGCACGGTCGACAACACGACGACCTACATCCTGCGAGCCGGAAAGCTGAGGGACCCCGGCAGGGTGAAGGCGCACGCGCACGGGACGACCGCGATCGACCACAACCTCTACATCCACGGCCGGCGCATCTTCCAGTCGAACTACACCGCCGGCCTGCGAATCCAGACCTTCAACGATCGCACGCTCAAGGAGGGGCGCCTGCGGGAGATCGGCTACTTCGACGTCTTCCCCGCCGGCGACCCCAACGACTTCGCAGGGACTTGGAGCAACTACCGCTTCAACAGCGGGACCGTGGTGGTGAGCAGCATCGAGGACCAGCTCAGCGGCCTGTTCGTGCTGCGCCCGGACCTGCCGGACCGAACGGACGGCAGGAAGGGCAACCGCCCCTGCCCGCGCGACGAGGCGACGATCGAGGGCACATCCAAGTCAGACACCATCAGGGGCACCTCCGGACGCGACGTGATCCTGAGCCATGGCGGAAACGACGAGGTCTTCGGTCGCGGCGGCAACGACAGGATCTGCGACGGCCGCGGCGCCGACGAGATCTCGGGCGGACGCGGCGCCGACCGCATCCACGGCAGGCGGGGCGCCGACTTCCTGAAGGGGCAGAAGGGCGCGGATCGCCTCCGGGGCGGGCCCGGCCGGGACAAGATTCGCGGCGGCCCAGGTAACGACTCCATCACGGGCGGTCCCGGCGCCGACGACTCCAAGCAGTAGCGCAGCGAACACTCCGGCCGGAGGCACCGCGACCGCCTCAGTAGCTCCGCCTGGATTCGAACCAGGGACCTCACCATTATGAGTGGTGCGCTCTAACCGCTGAGCTACGGAGCCGCGCGCTTGCGAGAGTGTATTCGTGGCCGATCGCCCGCTTCTGCTCGCGGCGCCCAACGTAAGCGAGGGCCGCGATGGCGAGGCGATCGCGTCGATCTCCCGGTCGTTCGGCGCGGCGCACCTGCTCGACGTCCACTCCGACGCCGACCACGGTCGCAGCGTCTTCACGCTCGCGGCCACGCAGGGAGAGCTCGCCGGCGCGCTCGTCCAGGGCGGCCGAGCCGTCCTCGAGCGAGTCGACCTGCGGCGCCACGAAGGCGTGCACCCGCACGTGGGCGCGCTGGACGTCGCGCCGGTCGTCTACCTGGCGGAGTCGGAGCGCGGCGCGGCGTGCGCCGAGGCGCTCACCGCGGCCGGGCGCATCGGCGGCGAGCTCGGGGTGCCGGTCTTCCTCTACGGGCAGCTCGCAACCGATTCGAGCCGAACGGAGCGTGCGGCGCTTCGGGTCGGCGGGCCTGCGCGCCTTCGCGCGCGCGTCGAGGCAGGCGAGCTGACGCCCGACTTCGGTCCGCCGACGGTGGACGAGGGCGCCGGCGCCACGCTCGTCACGGCCCGCCCACCGCTCGTGGCCTTCAACGTGGACCTGGCCACCGCCGACGTGGGCCTCGCTCGGCGAATCGCCGCCGAGTTGCGCGAATCGACGGGCGGCGCCCCAGGGGTGCGCGCGATCGGCCTGTCGCTTCCGGCGCGCGAGTGCGCGCAGGTCTCGTTCAACGTGCATGACCCGCTGTCCGTGCCGCTGGCGAGGCTCGTCAGCGCGGTCGCCTCGCGCGCAGAGGTGGCGCGAGCGGAGCTCGTGGGCCTTGCGCCTCGGGCGGCGCTCGAGGGCTTCCCGCCGGACGTGCCGCTGCTCGCCGCCGAGCGGCACACGATCGAGGACGCGTTACGCTCAACCGGGATGACCGCCTCGCTTCCCAGCACGACCGCCTGAACGTGGCGCAGACGAAGAAGAAGCGCAGGCGAAAGCACTCCGGCACCCAGGCCGGGACGATCCAGCGGGACCCGCGTCAGGCGCATCCCCAGACGAAGGAGGAGAAGCGCGAGGCGAACCGTCAGCGTCGCCTCGAGCGCATGGACCGGCCGCCGACGCTGCGCGGCTCGGCGGGGCGGGCGGCGGCCGCGGCCGTGATCTTCGTGGGGGTCGTGATCCTGGTCCTCGGACAGACGCCGGCGCAGGGGCTGGTGTTTGGCGCGTTCATGTTCCTGCTCTACATCCCGATCGGCTACTTCACCGATTCCTTCATGTACCGCCGCCGTCAGCGCAAGAAGAAGGAGGAGCGCACCGAGCGCAGGGAGGGGCGCAGGGGCAGCGGATAGGCGGGAGAGTCGTGCCGGTGATCTAGGCTCACGACGATGGACGTGCGCATGTTCACCGTCGGGCCGGTGCAGGAGAACTGCTTCCTGTTTCGCCGCGAGGAGCGCGATGACGCGCTGATCGTGGACCCGGGCGAGGAGGCGCCCAAGCTGCTCGCGGCGATCGAGGCGCTCGGGGTGCAGCTGGCGGGGATCCTGCTGACCCACACCCACTTCGACCACGTCGGCGCGGTGGCGCCCGTGGCCGAGGCGACCGGCGCCGAGGTGTGGGTGCCCGAGATCGAGAAGCCGGTGCTCGCCGACATCATGAGCTACGTGCCGTGGCCCGGCTTCGGGCCGTTTCAGAGCTACGACGCCGAGCACACGCTCCGCGGCGGGGAGCGGCTCGAGCTCGCCGGGTTCGAGATCGACGTCCTCTTCACGCCGGGGCACAGCCCCGGCCACGTGAGCTTCTCGATCCCCGAGGAGGGCGCCGTCTTCTCCGGTGACGTGCTGTTCCAGGGATCGGTCGGCCGCACCGACCTGCCGGGCGGCGACTGGCCGACGCTGCTCGAGTCGATCCGGACGCTGGCGGACTCGCTGCCCGAGGACACCGCCGTCCATCCGGGCCACATGGGAATCACCTCGCTCGGCGCCGAGCGTGCGACCAACCCGTTCCTCGCCGAGCTGGCCACCTAGCGGGGCCGATGGCACGCCCGGACAAGCTGCGCGCGCCGCGGGGCACGTTCGACGTTCTCCCCGCGGATGGCCGGCGTCGCCTGGCGCTGCTCGAGGCGAGCGCGGAGCTGCTCGGCGCGGCCGGCTACGAGCCGATCGAGACTCCCGTGTTCGAGGACACGGAGCTGTTCGCGCGCGGGGTCGGCGAGACGACCGACATCGTGGAGAAGGAGATGTTCACTTTCGAGGATCTCGGCGGACGCTCGGTGACGCTGCGCCCGGAGGCCACCGCGGCGGTCTGCCGAGCCTACGTCGAGCACGGCATGCACAAGCTGCCGCAACCGGTGAAGCTCTGGTCCTCCGGTCCGTTCTTCCGCTACGAGGCGCCGCAGGCCGGCCGCTACCGCCAGTTCGCGCAGATCGACGCGGAGGCCCTCGGGTCCGACGATCCCTCGCTCGACGCCGAGATGATCCTGCTCCTCTCGGAGCTGCTCGAGCGCTCGGGAGCGCGCGACGTGCGCCTGCGGCTCTCAAGCCTCGGCACCGCCACCACCAGGCGCGACTACTCGCAGGAGCTGGGTGCGTATCTCCGCGACCACGAGGACGAGCTGTCGGACACCGTCCGCGCCCGGATCGACCGCAACCCGCTGCGCGCCTTCGACTCAGACCACCCCGGCACCCGTCGCGTGATGGAACGCGCGCCGCGGTTGCTCGACCGCCTCGCGCCGGAGGATGCCGAGCACCTCGACGCCGTGCGCGCGATGCTCGACGACGCGGGGCAGGAGCACCAGCTCGACGCCGGGCTCGTGCGCGGACTGGACTACTACACACGCACGGTGTTCGAGTTCACGAGCGATGCGCTGGGCGCGCAGAGCGGCCTCGGCGGCGGCGGGCGCTACGACGCGCTGGTCGAGCAGCTCGGTGGGCCGCCCACGCCGGCGGTCGGCTGGGCGGCCGGCATGGAGCGCATCCTGCTCGCGTCCGATGAGGCTGTGCCCGAGCGGCGCCCCGTGGCATTCGTGGCCGTGCCGAAGGCCGAGGCTGCCCGCCGCGCGTTCGGGGTGGCGCGCGAGCTGCGCGCGGCCGGGCTCGACACCCAGCTCGAGCAGGGCGGCCGCTCGGTCAAGGGGCAGCTCAAGCACGCCGACCGGCTCGGGGCGCCGGTGGTCGTGATCGTGGGGGAGAGCGAGCTGGAGGTCAAGGACATGCGAAGCGGCGAGCAGCGTCCGGCTGCGGACGTCGCGGAGGTGGTCCGCCTCGCATCCGAGGTCGAGCGAGCGGCCGGACCGGAGGCGCCGAGATGAAGGCGCCCCGCGCGAACCCCTACCGGACGGCGTGGGCCGGCGATCTCCGCGGCGGCGACGTGGGCGAGGAGGTCCGGGTGGCCGGCTGGGTCCATCGCCGCCGCGACCACGGCGGGCTGATCTTCGTTGACCTCCGCGATCGCAGCGGCCTGCTCCAGCTCGTGTTCCGCCCCGACGAGGCCCCGGAGGCGCACGCCGCGGCGCACGGGCTGCGGGCAGAGGACGTGGTCTCGGCGAGCGGCGCGCTCGCCCATCGCGAGGAGGGAACGGTCAATTCCGAGCTCCCGACCGGCGAGGTCGAGCTCGGCGTGCGCGACGTGGACCTGCTCGCCGACGCCGACACGCCGCCCTTCCAGGTCGACGAGGAGGAGCCGGTGGGCGAGGAGCTGCGGCTGCGCTACCGCTACCTCGACATCCGCAAGCGACGCATGACCGAGGCGCTCGCGCTGCGCCACGACGTGGCGCGGGCGATGCGCGAGGCGCTGAGCGCCGAGGGCTTCCTCGAGGTCGAGACGCCGATGCTCACGCGCTCGACTCCCGAGGGCGCGCGCGACTTCCTGGTGCCGAGCAGGCATCAGCAGGGCTCGTGGTACGCGCTGCCGCAGTCGCCGCAGCTCTTCAAGCAGCTCCTGATGGTCGGCGGACTGGAGCGCTACTTCCAGATCGCGCGCTGCTTTCGCGACGAGGACCTGCGCGCCGAGCGCCAGCCGGAGTTCACCCAGCTCGACGTCGAGATGTCCTTCGTGGAGGAGGACGACGTGATCGAGACCTGCGATCGCCTGCTCGAGACGGTGCTCGCGGTCGCCGGCATCGAGGTGTCGACGCCGCTCGAGCGCGTGACCTACGACGAGATGATGCTCCGCTACGGCTCCGACCGCCCCGACCGCCGTCGCGGCACCGAGATCGAGGACCTGAGCGAGGCCTTCCGCGGCTCGGAGTTCAACGTCTTCGCGCGTGCGCTCGCCGAAGGCGGCGTGGTGCGCGGGTTCAGGGCCGCCGGGGACTTTCCGCGGCGGCGCTTCGACGAGCTCACCGAGCGCGCCCAGGCCCTCGGCGCCAGGGGGCTCGTGTGGGCCGTCGTCGAAGAGGGCGGCTGGCGCTCGCCGGTGGCGAAGTTCCTCTCGCGCGACGAGATCGACCGGGCGACCGACGCCCTGGGCGCGCGCGCCGGCGACGCGATCCTGATTGTCGCCGATCGCCCGGAGACCGTCGCGCGGGTGCTCGGAGCGCTGCGCGCGGACGTCGCGCCGCCCGCGCCGGAGGGAGAGCACGACGTTTTCTGGGTGACCGACTTTCCGATGTTCGCTTGGAGCGACGCCGAGTCGCGCTGGGACCCGCTCCACCATCCGTTCACCGCCCCGGTCGGCGACCTCGACGCCGACCCGGGGACGTGGCGCAGCCGCGCCTACGACGTCGTCATGGACGGCTGGGAGATCGGCGGCGGGTCGATCCGAATCAACCGCATCGACGTCCAGCGACGGGTATTCGAGGCGCTCGGGATCGGCGCCGACGAGGCGGGCGAGCGCTTCGGCTTCCTGCTCGAGGCGCTGCGCTATGGCGCGCCACCGCACGGGGGCATCGCGTTCGGGCTCGATCGCATCGCCGCGCTGCTCGCGGGCCGCGACTCGATCCGTGAGGTGATCGCCTTCCCGAAGACCGCGACCGGCTGGGACCCGCTGACCGACGCACCCGCGCCGGTCGGCGACGAGCAGCTTCGAGAGCTCGGCGTGAGCTCGCGGCCGCGAAAGGGAAGCGGTTGAGCGGCGGCCCACGGATGGCTCGCTGCTAGCGTTCGCGCTGGCTCTAGCTTGTGCGTCAGCCGTCCCTTTCGTTGAGCCAACACGACTGGGATGGGGGTCCGGCTCGGGGCGGGTCTTGGCTCGTCCCGGAGGACCCCCGAACTTGCAAGAGCAGGTTCAACTCCCGGACGGCAGCGGCAAGCTGGGGCCGTCATTTGAGACGGCGGCGGACATCGTCACACGAGGGATGAGGAGACGCGTGAGAGCCGAGCCGGGATCCCTCTTCGAGGAGCATCTGCTGGCACCGCGTGGCCGCGGGGCGCTCGAGGACGCCGAGCACGTCGGCGCCGCCGGCGGCGCGGCCTGCGGCGACCTGATCAGGATCGCGGTCCGAGTCGAGGGCGAGCGCGTGCGCGCCGCCGGCTTTGCGGCGCGCGGCTGCGCCGCGGCCCAGGCCGCGGGCAGCGCGGTCGTGGAGCTGGTCGAGAACCGCCCGGTCCTAGAGGTCGCGCGCGTGGGTGCCGAGCACGTCGCGGCCGAGCTCGGCGGCCTGTCCACGGCGCGCATGCACGCGGCGGACCTGGCCGCGGACGCGCTTCACCGCGCGCTCGGCGCGGCGGCTCGCGACGGGGCGCCCGCGCACGGACAGTCACCCGGGCGCACGCTGGTCGCCATGAGCGGCGGCGTGGACAGTGCAGTGGCGGCCCACGTCGCGCTCGAGGCCGGACATGAGGTCGTGGCCGTCACGCTGGAGCTGTGGTCCGATCCCGGCACCGACGGGTCGAAGAGCTGCTGCTCACCCCAGGCGGTCACCGGCGCCCGCGCCCTCGCACACGGGCTCGGGCTGCCTCACGTGACGCTCGACCTGCGCGCCGACTTCGGCACTCGAGTGGTCGGCGACTTTGTCGCGGAGCACGAGGCCGGCCGGACGCCCAATCCGTGCGTCCGCTGCAACGGCCTGGTCCGCTTCGATGCAATGCTGCGCTTGGCGCGCGCGCTCGGGGCGGCCCGGCTCGCCACCGGCCACTACGCGCGCGTCAGCGCCGACGCCGAGGGACCGTTGCTGCGGGCGGCAGCCGACCCGGCGAAGGACCAGGCCTACATGCTCGCCCGCCTTACCCCCGAGGAGCTCGCCCGGCTGTGGTTCCCGCTCGGCGGGCTCGCCAAGCCGGCCGTCCGCGAGATCGCGCGCGCGGCCGGGCTGCCGGTGGCCGAGAAGCCCGAGAGCCAGGACCTCTGCTTTCTCGCCGGGACCGCGCGCGAGGCATTCCTTCGCCGTCACGGCGGCCGCCGCGCAGCGGCCGGCGGGGTCGGGACCGAGCGGCCCGGCCCGATCGTGGACCGCTCGGGGGCGGTGCTCGGGCGCCACGGCGGTCATGAGCGCTACACCGTCGGCCAGCGGCGCGGCCTCGGGCTGGCGGCCGATGAGCCGCTCTACGTCCTGGGCAAGGAGCCGGCGGCGAACCGGATCGTCGTCGGGCCGCGGCGGCAGCTCTCGACCGCGCGCGTGCACGCGCGCTCCGCGCGCCTCCACCGCCCCGCCGCCACCGTGGACCGAGTCAAGCTTCGGTACCGCTCGGCGCCCGTGGCCTGCCGCGTCGAGGAAGCGCTCGCTGCGGGCGACCACGACCGGCTGACGCTCGCGCTGGAGGCGCCGGTCGACGGCGCCGCCCCGGGCCAGACTGCCTGCCTGATGCGCGGCGACGCGGTGGTCGGCGTGGCGGTCGTCCAGGGGTTCGACCCGGCCGATCAGGACGACCCGGCCGATCCGGCCCCCGCGGCCGATCGCGCCGGCACGGCCGCCGCGGCGCAGGAGGTGCCCGCGCATGCCGGTTGAGACCGTCGAGCTCCGGACGCCGGTCGGCCGCGACTGGGCCGCGGTGGTCCGTCTCGTGCTCGGAGGGATCGGCGATCGTCTGGGCCTTGGGTTCGACGATCTCGACGACCTCCAGCTCGCGGTCGAGCGGCTGCTCGCGGAGGCCGGCTCGCAGGGGTCGGTGCGGCTCACGTTCGAGCTCTCGGCGGGACGTGTGCGGGCGACGGTCGGACCGCTCGCCGAGGGCACCCTCGCCGAGGCGCTCCAGGGCCCCGAGCCGCCGCCCGGCGAGCTGACGCTGCGGCGGATCCTCTCGACGGTGGTCGACTCCTACGGCGTCGACCGCATCGAGGATGCCGGCCTCCACGTGCGACTCGAAAAGACCACCAAGCACGCGGCGTGAGGAGCGACCGATCGACAGGCGCTGGGTCGACGCCGCCAGACACCGACCAGCAGCTCCTGCGCCGCTACCACGAGGGCGGCGACCGCGACGCTCGCGAGGCGCTCGTCCAGCGTCACCTGCCGCTGGTACGGGCGCTCGCCCGTCGCTACGCGGGCCGCGGTGAGCCGCTGGAGGACATCGAGCAGGTGGGGGCGATCGGCCTCCTGAAGGCCATCGACCGCTACGAGCTCTCGCGCAACGTCGCGCTGACCACCTACGCGACCCCGAACGTCGTGGGCGAGATCAAGCGCCACTTCCGCGACCGCGGCTGGACGATCCGCATCCCGCGCGGCCTCCAGGAGCTCAACTCGCGGATGTCGGCCACGATCGAGCGCCTGACGTCGAGCCTCGGTAGATCGCCGACGATCGCCGAGATCGGGCGCGAGCTCGGCGCTACGCCGGAGCAGGTGCTCGAGGCCCTCGAGGCCGGCTCGGCCTACGCCCCGATGTCGTTGTCGCCGGCTCCGTCGAGCGACGGCGACCTCGACCCGCTCGAGGCGCTCGGCTCGGAGGATCAGGCGTTCGAGCGCAGCGAGGAGCGCGCCACGCTCGAGCCCGCGCTGCGAGGCCTACCGGACAGGGAGCGCGAGATTCTGCGAAAGCGCTTCGAGGAGGGCCTGACCCAGACTCAGATCGCGGAGCAGATCGGCATCTCGCAGATGCACGTCTCGCGGCTGATCCGCAAGTCCCTCGGGCGCATGCGCGCCGAGCTCACCGAGCGATAGCGAGCGGCGGCACGCGCTCGCTATCGCCGGCGGCTTCTCCCGCGCCGGCGCGGGCACCGAGGACGCGGAGCAGCGCCCTGACTACCGTCGGGTCGAACTGCGTCGCGGCCCCGGCGAGGAGCTCGCCGCGGGCGCGACGCTCGCCGAGCGCGGGACGGTACGCGCGGTCGGACGTCATCACGTCGAACGCGTCGCAGCAGAAGACAATGCGGGCCGAGAGCGGGATGTCATGTCCCGCGAGGCGGTCCGGATAACCGGTCCCGTCCCAGCGCTCGTGGCAGGCGCGAATCGCGCCCGCGATGCCGGTGAGCGATGGGTCGGTGCGCTCCACCAGCCGCTGGCCGTGGACGGTGTGGCGCTCGATCTCCTCACGCTCCCGCGCGCTGAGCGGTCCCGGCTTGTCGAGTAGGGCGGGCGGAGTCTGCACCTTTCCGACGTCGTGCAGGAGCGCGACGAGCTTCACCTCTCGAAGCCCATTCGCGTCGAGGCCGAGCTCGGAGGCCACGGCCTCCGACAGTTCGGCGACCGCGCTCGCGTGGCGAGCCGCGTCGCTCACCGCCGAGTCAGTCAGCGTCCGCGCGATGGCCTCGGTCATGTGATCAGCGCGCGTCGCTCGCGACTCGGCGCAGCTCGTCCACGGCGCCGGTCTCGCGGACGGTGCGATCGCGCTCGGCCCGGTCGGGGCCGGCCATCCGCCGGCGGCTGAGGGCGCGGGTGAGCGCCTCCACCACCCGGGGATCGAACTGCGTTCCCGTTGCGGCCCACAGCTCGCCGATCGCGGCGCTCTCGCTGACGGCCGCGCTGTAGGGGCGGTCGTCGGTCATCGCCTGGAACGCGTTCGAGCAGAAGATGACCCGTGCCGGCAGCGGGATGTCCTCGCCGGCGAGCCGATCCGGGTACCCGCCTCCGTCCCACCGCTCGTGGCAGGAGCGCACGATCGCCGCGATCGGCGCGAAGTGGCGGCCGGCGGACTCGAGCATCGCCTGCGCACGGGCGGGGTGTGTCTTGACGAGCTCGACCTCGTCCGCGCTCAGTCCGCTGGGCTTGTCGAGGATCTCGGTCATCAGCGCCGCCTTGCCGACGTCGTGCAGCAGCGCGGCGATCTGGACCTCCTGGCAGGCGGCTTCCCCGAGCCCGAGCTCGGCGGCCACGTCGCCGGCCAGCTCCGCCACGGGCCGGGCGTGGCTGGCCACGGGCTGACCCGCCGCCTGCACGAGGGCGAGCGCGTAGGACGTCAGCTCCAAGCTGCCCCCCGCATAGAACGAGCAGGTTCGCCGCTCAACCCCGCGCACGCACGCGAGTGCACGATTTGCGCACCTTTGACCTGCAAACCTCCCGCATCGGTGGAGATTCGAGTCGCAGCCGGCTGGTCCTCTGCACGGAAGCTCCACCCGACGGGGGCCATCTAGACTGAAACGGCGTGGACGCCGCGGGCATCAGGGAGGCCTTCCTCGACTACTTCGAGCGGGCCGGACACCGCCGGATGCCCTCCGCCTCCCTGGTCCCGCCGACCTACGACCCGTCCGTCCTGCTCACCACGGCCGGGATGCAGCCGTTCAAGCCGTACTTTCGCGGCGAGGAGCGTTCGCCGGCCAATCGGCTCGCCTCGTGCCAGAAGTGCTTTCGCACGACCGACATCGAGAACGTCGGGTCCACGGCGCGCCACCTGACCTTCTTCGAGATGCTCGGCAACTTCTCGATCGGCGACTACTTCAAGCAGGGCGCTGTCGCCTACGCGTGGGAGCTCGCGACCGCCGGCCTCGGCTTCCCGGCCGAGGCAATTTGGATCACCGTCATGGGCGGCGACGAGGAGCTCGGGCTGGGCCCCGACGAGGAGGCGATCGAGTGCTGGCGCGCCGTGGGCGTCCCCGACGAGCGCATCGTGGGCCTGGGCCGCAAGGACAACTTCTGGCAGGCCGGCCCGAGCGGGCCCTCAGGCCCATGCTCCGAGCTCTATCTGGACCGCGGGCTCGCATTCGGCGCAGAGGACGACCGCCCGGGCGACGACACCGAACGCTTCCTCGAGTTCTGGAACCTGGTCTTCATGCAGTACGAGCTGGGCGAGGACGGCTCCCTGTCCGACCTCCCGCAGCGCAACATCGACACCGGCCTGGGGCTCGACCGCGTGGCGGCGCTGCTCCAGGACGTTCCCTCGGTCTTCGAGACCGATCGGTTTCGACCCGTCGTCGCGTTCGGCGAGGAGCTGTCGGGACGCTCCTACGGCAGCGATGGCGACACGACGCGCGCGCTGCGGATTCTCGCGGACCACGGGCGGGCGATGACGTTCCTGATGGCGGACGGCATCGTGCCCTCGAACGAAGAGCGTGGCTACATCCTGCGCCGCGTGATGCGGCGCGCGATCCAGCAGGGCCGCGTGCTCGACCTCTCCGGCCCCTTCCTCGCGGGTCTCTGCGAACGTGTGATCGAGACGATGGCCGGCGCCTACCCCGAGCTGCGCGCCGAGCGCGACGCGATCGAGCGCTGGGCCGTCGCCGAGGAGGAGGGCTTTCGACGGACGCTCGCGCAGGGCGAGCGCGTTCTCGCCGAGGTCGTGGCGGGCGCTCGCGCGGCCGGGGCCTCCTGGGTTGAGCCGGACGAGGCGTTCCGGCTGCACGACACCTACGGCTTCCCCTACGAGATGACCAGGGAGATGCTCGCGGCGGAGGGGCTCGAGGTGGACGACCGCGGCTTCGCGGAGCTGATGGACGAGGCGCGCGCCCGCTCGCGCGCCGGCGGCGCCCGTGCCACCGCCGTCCCCGGCGGCGGTCCGAGCCGCGACGCGGTCCTGCGGTTCGCGCGCGCAGCGGACGCCCAGAGCCGGTTCGTCGGCTACGAGTCGATCGAGGCGGAGACCGTGATCACGGCGCTCGAGCGGGCGGACGGGGTCTACCTCGCGAAGCTATCCGAGAGCCCGTTCTACGCCGAGGGCGGCGGCCAGGTCTCCGACGCCGGCCGGGTCGAGACCGACTCGGGCGCCGCGAGCGTGGCCGACGTCTACCGGCTCGGAGACGACCAAGCGGTCGCGCTCGTGCCCGAGCGCGGCAACCTGCGGCCGGGGGAGCCCGCCCACGCCGCAGTCGATCGGGCGAGCCGCCTCGCGACGATGGCCAACCACACCGCCACGCACCTTCTGCACGCCGCGCTGCGGGAGCGGCTCGGCAAGCACGTTCGTCAGGCCGGCTCCTACGTGGGCCCGGACAAGCTCCGGTTCGACTTCACCCACGGCGCGCGGCTGTCGCCGGACGAGGTCGAGGCGCTCGAGGAGCGCGTCAACGAATGGATCTCCGAGAGCCGGGCCGTCCGCGCCGTGACCACCACCCGGCCCGAGGCGGAGGCGCTGGGCGCGATCGCCCTGTTCGGCGAGAAGTACGGCGACTGGGTTCGGATGGTCGACGTAGACGGGGTCTCACGCGAGCTCTGCGGCGGGACGCACGTGGAGACGACCGCGGAGGTCGGCCTGTTCCACATCGTCCACGAGACCTCGAGCGCGGCGAACGTCCGCCGCATCGAGGCGGTCACGGGGGCCGGAGGAGTCGAGGCCTTCCGCGCCCGAACGCGCGAGCTGCGGGCGCTCGCGGCGCGGCTCAAGGTGCCCGAGCACGAGGTGGTGGCCGCGGTCGAGCGGCTCTCGCAGCAGGTACGCGAGCTCTCAAAACGCGGTCGCGAGACGAGTCGCGAGACGGCCCGCGAGGTCGCCGAGGCGCTTGTCGCGGGCGCGGCGGAGGCCAGCGGCGTCAGGGTCGTGGCCGACGTCGTGGACGCGCCCGACGCGGCGGCCCTGCTCGAGCTGTCAGACCGCGTGCGGCAGGCGCTCGGCGATGCGGCGGTCGTGCTCGGCTGCGCCGTGGACGGGCGCGCCCACCTGGTGGCGAACTTCGGCGAATCCGCCGTGGAGCGCGGCCTCGACGCCGGCGAGGTCGTACGCGAGGCGGCGGGGCTCGTGGGCGGCGGCGGCGGCGGGCGCCCGGCGATGGCGCAGGCCGGCGGCAGGGACCCATCGCACCTGACCGAGGCGGTGGCGGCGGCGCGGGCCCGGATCGAGTCCGGGCTCCGGTGAGGGCGGCCTCGATCGAAGCTGCGACGACTCGTCGACTCGGATCGCTACGGTGATCGCATGAGTCGCGTCCTCGCGCTCGACTACGGACGCGCCCGCGCCGGCTGCGCCGTGTCCGATCCCACGCAGACGCTCGCGAGCCCCCTTGGGGTCGTGACGCGCCCGCCCACGCGGCGCGGACTCGCCGCCATCCGCGAGCTCGTCCGCGACCACGACGTGGAGCGGGTCGTGGTCGGGCTCCCACTGACGCTCGCCGGCGACGAGGGCGCCCAGGCGGCCGAGACGCGCGCCTTCGCCGAGCGGCTCGCCGGCACCGTGCCGGCGCCCGTCGAGCTCCACGACGAGCGCTTCACCACCCGCCAGGCTCAGCGGACCGGCGGATCGGCGGCGGAGGACTCGCGCGCCGCCGCGCATCTGCTCGAGAGCTACCTCGCCCGCGCGAAGTGACCCCACCGCCAGGCCCACCCATGCCGGGCGACCGGCCGGAAGACCGGCGCCCTGCGCGGCGCGACCGCGGTCGCCCGTCCGCGTTCGAGGGCGCCCGACCCCAGATCGAGACGACACGCCGGCTGCTGGCCGAGCGTCGTGCTGCCCAGGCACGCGCCGGCGAGGCCGGCGAAAGCGGGCGGGTCGGGGGCCGCGGTGGGGGTGGTGGGCGCCGGTCGGGCGCCCCCCGCCGGGGCCGGGGACCGGACGACCCCGGCCGCAAGCAGGTCTTTCGACGCCGCCGGATCGCGGCCGCGGTCGCCGCGGGGGTGGTTCTCGTGGGTGCGTGGCTCCTGACGTCGCTGTTCCAGCCCTTTAAGGGCGAGGGTCGGGGGGAGGTAGAGGTGACGGTCCAGAGCGGTTCGGGGATCGGGGAGATCGGGGACCTGCTCGAGCGCGAGGGCGTCATCTCCAGCTCCCTCTTCTTCGAGCTGCGCGCCCGCCTGGCCGGCAGCGGCGAGGACCTGAAGTCGGGGACCTTCACGCTCGCGGAGGACATGAGCTACATCGCCGCGCTGGAGGCACTCGCCAGCGCGCCGGCGCCCACGGACGTCTTCAGCGTGACGGTTCCAGAGGGCCGCGCTCGCAGCGAGGTCGCCCCGATCGTGGACGACGCGGGGCTCGAGGGCGACTACGAGGACGCGAGCGAGTCGTCGAAGAAGCTCGACCCGGCGGAGTACGGGGCGGAGGACGCCGAGACGCTCGAGGGGTTCCTGTTTCCCTCCACCTACGAGCTCAAGCGCAACGCGTCGGCAGAGGATCTCGTCGAAACGCAGCTCGAGACCTTCCAGAAGGAGTTCGAGAAGGTCGACCTGAGCGCCGCCGAGGAGGCGAACCTGACTCCCTACGACGTGCTGATCATCGCCTCGATGGTCGAGCGCGAGGCGATGATCCCCGAGGAGCGCCCGCTCGTGGCCAGCGTGATCTACAACCGGCTGCGAGAGGGGATCCCGCTCGGGATCGACGCCACCACGCGCTTCGAGCTCGACAACTGGACCGAGCCGCTCGTGGAGTCGGACTTCGCGGCGGACACGCCCTACAACACCCGCCTCAACACCGGGCTCCCGCCGGGGCCGATCGGGAGCCCCGGGCGCGATTCGATGGAGGCCGCGGCCAACCCGGAGGAGAGCGACTTCCTCTACTACGTCGTCAAGCCGGGCACCTGCGGCGAGCACGTCTTCACCGAGACCGACGCGGAGTTCCAGGTTGCCGTAGACGAGTACAACACCGCACGCGAGGCCGCCGGCTTCCAGTCGCCGGACGACTGCCCGGAGTAGCGGGCAGCCGCCTAGCCACGCGAGGGGATGCGTGCGCGGGTGCTGGGCGTCGAGGCGATACTCACCCGATGACGCTCGCAGGCGTGCTCGGGTTCCCGGTCGCCCACAGCCGTTCGCCGGCGATGATGGCCGCGGCCTTCAAAGCGCTCGGGCTCGAATGGCGCTACCTAAAGCTGCCCGTGTCGCCCGAGCGCTTCGAGGAGACGGTCCGCGCGTTGCCCGGCTCCGGCTACCGCGGCGCCAACGTCACCGTTCCGCACAAGCTCGCCGCCCTCCGGCTCGCCGACGAGGCGAGTCCGGCGGCGACCGCGATCGGAGCCGCCAACACGCTCTCGTTCGGCGATGGCGCGATCGCCGCGGAGAACACCGACGCCGGGGGGTTGCTCGACGCGCTCGGCGACCCTCCGCGCGGCCTCCGCACGCTGGTGCTCGGCGCCGGCGGCGCCGGGCGGGCGGTCGCGTGGGCCCTGCGGGAGGCGGGCGCGGCGGAGGTCTCTGTCTGGAATCGGACGCCCGATCGCGCGCTGGAGCTCGCGCGCGATCTCGGCGTCCGAGCGCTATCGGCACCCGAGCCCGCCGATCTGCTCGTCAACGCGACGGTGGTCGGACTCGACCCGGTGCTCGATCGCGGCGCGGCGCTCGCCCAGCTCGGGCTCGACCGCATCGACCCGCCGGCGACCGTGGTGGACCTGGTCTACGGCGACGGCGTGACGCCGGTCGCGGCGTGGGCGGGGGCTGCCGGCGGCAGGGTGGTCGAGGGGATCGAGGTGCTGGTGCGCCAAGGCGCGCGCAGCCTGGAGCTCTGGACCGCCCTAGCCGCGCCGCTCGATGCGATGCGCGCGGGGGCCCGCGGCGAAGGCAGCGAGCGCGAGCGCCAGCCGGCCGGGCCCTCCTAGCCACCGGACGGCGTCGCGGTGGCGGACGGGTCGCCCGACACCACCGCGAGCGTGCCGACCCGCCGCTCGCCGCCCTCGACCGGCGCGTAGAGGACGTCGAACTCGCCCGTGCTGTCCGTGAAGAGGTCGAAGACGGCGGGCGTCCCCGGCCCGACCGACTCGACGAGGCCGAGGCCGTCGAGCGAGACCTGGCCGGGGTCGCGGGAAGTGACGGTCACGATCACGCGCTCGCCGCTGCCCGCTGTCTTGGTCGGCGGCTCGGCGGGTATGGAGCTCTCCCGGCGTTCCGCGCCGTCAGCAGGCTGCCCCGCCGAGTTTGCCGAGAACGCGATCTCGACCGCGGCGTCGTCGGCCGAGCCGGCGCCGGCTGTTTGAGGTTCACCGCTCTCGACACCCTCGCGCGGCGACTCCGGCGCCGGCACGAGCGATGCGGCGGCAGCGGTCACCAGCAGGCCGATGCCGAACAGCAGGAGGATGCGGCGCCCTTGCAACCCGAAGCAATGTAGCCGGGGCACCGACGCGGGGGCGATCGAGCGCCGGCCCGCGCTTCACCCCGTGTGTTCCACGAACTGCTCTCGGTGCCCTTCCTCGCCCTGCTCGTCGCCGCCGCGGCGATCGACTTCAAGCTACGGATCGTGCCGAACCGGCTCGTCGCGCCCGCGGCGCTTTGGGCGGTGGCGGCGACCGCGGTCCTGGCGCCGGCCGAGGTCGCTGGCCGGATGCTGGCAGGCGCTCTAGCGTTCGCAGCCATGCTCATTCCGGCTCTGGTGCGGCCAGGGGCGCTCGGGATGGGTGACGTCAAGCTCGCCGGAACGATGGGCCTCTATCTCGGCGCGTCGGTGATCCCGGCGCTGATGGCCGCGTTCCTCGCCGGCTCGGTGGCTGGAGCGGCGGTGCTCGTCCGGCAGGGTCGCTCCGCTCGCCACGCGGCGCTCCCGTTCGCGCCGTTCCTGGGGCTCGGTGGGATCGTGGGCCTGGCGTGGGGCCCCGAGCTGATCGCGCTCTATCTCGGCCGCCTCCGGTGACCGCCGTCGCCGCGCCGGCTGGCGTCACCCCGCAAGTAGGGTTCGAACGGCGATGGCGCTGCGCTTCACGACAGCCGGGGAGTCCCACGGACCGGCCCTGGTGGCCGTGCTCGAGGGGCTGCCGGCCGGGCTCGCGCTGTCCCCCGAGGACATCGATGGCGACCTCGCGAGGCGTCAGCTCGGCCACGGCCGCGGCGGTCGGATGAAGATCGAGTCGGACCGCGCCGAGGTCACTGGCGGCCTGCGCCATGGCCGCACGCTCGGCAGCCCGGTCGCGCTGAGAATCCAGAACCGCGACTACGCCAACTGGGAGGAGCGGATGAACCCGTGGCCGGTGGTCGCGGACGTCGAGGAGGTGCACCTGCCACGCCCCGGTCACGCCGACCTGGCGGGCGTGCAGAAGTTCGGCTTCCAGGACGTGCGCAACGTGCTGGAGCGCGCCAGCGCGCGCGAGACGGCGGCGCGTGTCGCCTGCGGCGCGCTCGCTAAGGCATTCCTCCGCGAGCTGGGCGTGGCCGTCGCGAGCCACGTGCTGCGGATCGGCTCGGTCGAGGCGCCGGAGCGCGACCGCCTCGGGCCCGCGGACTTCGCCGCGGTGGACGGGTCGCCGGTGCGCTGCCTCGACGCCGAGGCGAGCGCGGCGATGGTCGCCGAGATCGACACCGCCCGAAAGGCCAACGAGTCGCTCGGAGGGATCTACGAGGCGATCGCCTTCGGCGTCGTGCCGGGCCTCGGCTCGCACGTCTCCTGGGAGGAGCGCCTCGACGGGCGCCTGGCGCAGGCGGTGATGTCGATCCAGGCGATGAAGGGGGTGGGGATCGGCGACGGCTTCGAGCTCGCCGGCCGTGTCGGCTCCCAGGCCCACGACGAGATCTTCTTCGCCGAGGACCGCGGCTTCTTCCGCGAGACCAACCGCGCCGGCGGCCTCGAGGGCGGTATGACCACGGGCGATCCGCTCGTCGTCCGTGGCGCGATGAAGCCCCTGCCTACGCTGACCAAGCCACTCCGCTCGGTGGACATCGCCACCCGCGAGCCCGCCCAGGCGCTGCGCGAGCGCACCGACTCGTGCACCGTGCCGGCCGCGGCGGTGGTGGCGGAGGCGATGGTCGCGCTGGTCGTGGCGTCGGCCTACCGCGACAAGTTCGGAGGCGACCACATCGGCGACGTGGCCAAGGCCGTCGGAGCTTACGAGGAGCGCATCGGATGGAGGCGGTAGCACGGTCGGAATCCGACGCGGGCGCCGGGCACGATTCGACCGGCGAGCGCGCGCTCGTGTTCGTCGGCTTCATGGGCGCCGGCAAGTCCAGCGCAGCGCGCGCGGCGGCGGCCGAGCTGGAAGCCGAGGTACTCGACTCCGACAGCGAGCTCGAGCGCGAGCTCGGCGAGTCGCTCGAGTCGTTCTTCGACCGCGAGGGTGAGGCCGCGTTCCGCGAGCGCGAGGAAGCCGTGGCCACGCGGGTACTCGAGCGCCCCGGCCTGCGCGTGGCGGCGCTCGGCGGCGGGACGCTTCAGTCGGAGGCGGTGCGCAGGGCGCTCGAGCGCCACGTCGTCGTGTACCTCGACATCGAGACCGAGGAGGCGTGGCGGCGCGCGTCGCGCAAGGGCCGCCCGCTGGCGCGTGAGCGCGAGCGCTTCGAGGGCCTCCACCGCGAGCGCCGGTCGCTCTATGAGTCGGTCGCGGACGCGTTCCTCCCTCCGGGCGAGCGCGACGTCGCGCGGCGCGCGCTCCCGTCGATCATCCGGCTCCGCGCCGCGGACCGGCGCGCCGGCATGCGGCTGGTGTGGGCGCACGCCGTCTCGGGCGACTACCCGGTCTTCATCGCGCGCGGCCTCCTCGCGAGCGGCTTCTTCGAGCCCCGCGACAGGCGCCGCTTCCTCGTCACCGACCGCGAGGTCGTGCGGCTGCACGGCGACGTCGCCGAGGCGCTGGAGGACGTCGGACGCTCGACCCTCCCTCCGGGCGAGGCCGAGAAGCGACTCGGACGGGCGGAGGAGGTGCTGCGCGACATGGCGAGCGCCGGGGTGGAGCGCGGAGACCTCTTGGTGGCCCTCGGCGGCGGCGTCGCGGGCGACCTCGCCGGCTTCTGCGCCGCGGTCTACCAGCGCGGGATCGCCTGGGTCGGCGCTCCGACCACGCTCGTCGCCCAGGTGGACTCCGCCTACGGCGGCAAGACCGGGGTGGACCTGCCCGAGGGCAAGAACTACGCCGGCGCCTACCACCAGCCGGTCGCGGTCCTCGTCGACCCGACCATGCTCGAGACCCTTCCGGAGCGGGAGCGCGCCGCCGGCTACGCCGAGGTCTTGAAGACCGCGCTGATCGCCGGCGGCGACCTGTGGGCGCGCGTCCGCCGCGGGGGCGTGCCCGACGACGACGTGGTGCTCGGCTGCCTGCGGACGAAGCTCGCCGTGGTTGCGCAGGACGAGCGCGACGAGGGCGGCCGCCAGGTCCTGAACCTCGGGCACACGGTCGCGCATGCGCTCGAGACCGCCACTGGCTACGCTCGGCTGCGCCACGGCGAGGCGGTGGGCATCGGACTCCTGTGCGCGCTGCGGCTCTCGGGGCGCGAGTCGGTGAGGGCCGAGGTCGCCGAGCTGCTTGCCTCGGCGGACCTGCCGCTGAGAGTCGAGGGGGTCGACGCCGATGCCGTGGTGGAGCTGATCGGCCGCGACAAGAAGCGACGCGGCGGGCCGGTGCAGTTCGTGCTGCTCGAGTCTCCGGGGGCCGTCACGCCCGGACACGAGCTGCGCGACGCCGACGTGCGCGCGGCGGTGTCCGAGGTGGTCGGTCCGTGAGCCGGGTCGAGGTCCTGCACGGCGTGAACCTCGACACGCTGGGAAGCCGAGACCCCGCGATCTACGGAAGCTTCACTCTCCTCGAGCTCGAGGCCCGGGTGAAGGGGTTCGGCGACGACCTCGGTCTGGAGACCGCCTTCGCACAGACGAACCACGAGGGCGAGTACTGCGAGCTGATCCACGGCGCACGTGAGGGCGCACGAGGCCTCGTGCTCAACCCGGGCGCCTGGACGCACTACTCGTACGCGATCCGCGACGCGCTCGAGGTCGCGGGCCTGCCCGCCGTGGAGGTGCACATCTCGCGCGTGGACGACCGCGAGGAGTGGCGCCGGCGCTCGGTGATCGCGGACCTCTGCGTCGGGCGGGTGCAGGGCAAGGGCGCCGACGGTTACCGAGAGGCGCTCGAGATCCTGCACGGGGCGCTCGGGCAATGAGCGCTCCGGACCGCGCCGACCGCCTCGCGGAGCGCCTGCGCGAGCGCGAGCTCGACGCGCTGCTCGTGACGAACCTGGTGAACATCCGCTACCTGACCGGGTTCACCGGCACCAACGCGCTCTGCCTGGTCGGCGATGGGCTGCGCGCCTTCATCACGGACTTCCGCTACGTGGAGCAGGCCGACCGCGAGGTGAGCGGCTTCGACCGTGCGCAGGGCGAGCGCGACATGCTCGGCGACGTGCGCGACCTGCTTGCCGGGGCGGGCGCGGGCCGCGTCGGCTTCGAGGACCACGACATGAGCGTCCACCGGCACGGGCGCCTGCGCGCGGCGCTTCCCGACTCCGTGGAGCTCGAGCCGGCCGGCCGGGTCGTCGAGCGGCTTCGCGAGGTCAAGGACGAGGACGAGGTCGCGGCGATTCGGGCGGCGGCCGAGCTTGCCACGGAGGTCCTGGAGCAGCTTCGCGAGGAGGGCTTCCGCGGCCGTACTGAAGCCGCGGTCGCGCATGACTTCGAGGCCCAGATGCGCGCACGCGGAGCGGAGCCGGCGTTCCCCACGATCGTCGCTGCGGGCCGCAGCGGAGCGCTCCCGCACGCCACCCCGGGCGACGCGGCGGTGCTGCCGGGCTCCCTCGTGGTGGTGGACTTCGGCTGCCTGCTCGACGGCTACTGCTCCGACTGCACACGCACGCTCGCGAGCGGCGAGCCGCCGGACGAGGCGGTCGCCGTCTACGAGCTCGTGCTCCGCGCCCAGGAGCTGGCGCTCGACGCGGTTCGTGCCGGGGCCGGCTGCCGCGAGGTCGACGCTATCGCGCGCGAGGTCATCGCCGAGGCGGGCCACGGCGATCGCTTCGGGCACGGCCTTGGGCACGGCGTCGGGCTCGAGGTTCACGAGGGGCCGCGGCTGACCCAATCGGCCGAGGAGTCGGAGCGGCTCGAGGCGGGCAACGTCGTGTCCGTCGAGCCCGGCGTGTACCTGCCTGGCGAGCTGGGCGTCCGCATCGAGGATCTCGTGGTGGTCCGCGACACGGGGCCGGAGGTGCTCACCTCCTTTCCGAAGACGCTGACGATCGTCGAGTAAGAGCGCGACTCGTGGAGAACTTGCCCCGTATGCGAACATGTGTTCGTGATGGTGGTGTGCCTGCTGATCCCCCGCATCGCCCTGCTGGGAGCGCTGGGGGAGCGGCGGGCGCTCGTGTCCGAGCCCGTCGCGCTGGCGCCGGAGACGGGGCGCGAGCAGCGCGTGGGGGAGGCCTCCGCCGCGGCGGAGGCGCTCGGCGTCGCGCCCGGGATGGGCCTCGGCGAGGCGTTGACTCGCTGCCCGGAGCTCCGGCTCGTCCCGCCCGACCCCGAGCACGTGCGGACGCTGTGGACGCAGGCGCTCGACCGGCTCGAGGGGATCGGGGCGAGCGTGGAGTCGGACCGCCCGGGCGCCGCGTTCTTCAGCGCCGACGGATTGCGCCGCGTCCACGGCGGGCACCTGGAAGACGTGCTCGCCGCCGCCCGGCGCTCCTTTCGCCGTCCCGTCTCGCCGCTCGCCGCGAGCGCACGGATCGGCGCCGGTCCGAGCCGCTTCGTCGCCTGCGTGGCGGCCACCCGCGCGCGGCCGGGGCGTCGGCGTGGGGGGGGGCAAGACGGCGCTCCGCGCGAGCGACGATCGGAGGTGGTGGTGCCCGCTCGCTCGGCGCGAGCGTTCCTGGCACCGATGCCGGTGTCTCTGCTTCGCTCCCGGCCGGAGCTCGACTGGATGTGCGACCTGCTCGAGCGGCTCGGGATCCGCACGCTCGGCGAGCTCGCCGACCTGTCCTCGGCCGCCGTGGTCGAGCGTTTCGGCCACCCGGGGCTGCTCGCGCTCGACCTGGCGCAGGGACGCGACACCCCGCTCGACCCGCGGCGCCCACCCGAGCCGGTGGTGGAGCGGATCGCCCTGCCCGACGCGACCTCCGGCCCCCAACTCGAGCGCGCGCTCGAGTTGCTCATCGCCCGCGTGGTTGCTCGCCGCGAGCGCCGCGGAAGCACGCTGCGCTCGCTGGCCGTCTCCGCCCGTTTCGTGGAGGGCGGCACATGGCGCAAGCGCGTGACGCTGCGGCGGGCGAGCGCCGACCCCGACCGCCTCCGCCTCGCGCTCGCGTCTCGGCTCGCCGAGCTTCCGGCGCCCGCCGAGACGCTCGGGCTCGAGGTGGAGGCCTTCGGCCCGCCGGCCCACGACCAGCGACGGCTCGTGGAGGAGGTGGACCCGCGCGAGGCGCGCCGGGCGCGCCTCGGCGAGGCGGTCCGCCAGGTGCGTCGGGCGGCGGGGGAGGGGGCGGCGCTGCGCGTCATGGAGGTGGACCCCGACTCGCGCCTGCCCGAGCGCCGCTCCGTTCTCGCCCCCTTCCCGGTGGACGAGGAGCGGCGCTGAGCGGCCTCACCCGACTTGGCGAGCCGCGACCCGCCGCGGTACGCGCCGGTCCCGGCGGGGCGCCGGTGGCGCTCGACCGCGCGGCGGTCGAAGCCGTGGTCGAGGACTGGGTCGTGGAGGACCGCTGGTGGACGGGCCGCCCGCTCCGCCGCCGCTACTTCGAGCTGGTGCTCGAGGGCGGGCACAACGCGGTCGTCTTCCGCGACCTGACCGACGGCCGCTGGTATGTGCAGCGGGGGTGACGGGAACGCAGCGGGGGTGACGGGACGCTCGCTGAGCCCTCGGCCATACCTGGGCTCTCCAACCGCCGTATAGCGGCGGAGAAACGGCCCAGGGTTCTTCCTACTCGCCATGGTGCGCCCCGAAGGTGCACGAGCGAGCATCCCGCGCCCACACCTGTGTTATCTGATCGTCACGAAGCGCTCCACTCGTGTTGAGCGGCGTGGGAAGACGAACGAACGACTGAGCTTCAGATCGCGAGGCCCGACGCGGCTGAGAGATCTATCGCACTGCGGAGGACCACCGCGACGAGAGCCGGTCTTGCAAGCGCTCTTAGCGGCTCTGGACCGACTCGAGGGCGAGGCTACGTTTCCAGCTACTAGCCGGCCTCGTAGCGCGAAGCTCCGGCGGCGTATGCGAACATGTGTTCCCCATGGCGTACGTCGAGCTCCACTGCCACTCCGCGTTCTCCCTGCTCGACGGGGCCTCGCACCCGGTTGAGCTCGCCGCTGCGGCCGCCGAGCAGGGCCACGCGGCGCTCGCGCTGACTGACCACGACTCACTCGGCGGCGTCATGGAAATGGCCCAGGCCGCCGGGCCGCTCGGCGTGCGCACGATCACCGGCGCGGAGGTCACGCTCGCGGACGGCTCACACCTGACCCTCCTGTGCGAGAACCGGACCGGTTACCGCAACCTCTGCCGGCTGATCACGCTGGCCCACTCAGGGACCCGAGGCGAGGCGCCCCAGCCCGCCGGCGAGAGCCGCGGCGCTGCTCGGGCGGGTGGTGACGGCGGAGACCTCGGGCGAGGGCGTTTCCAGCCCGAGCCCGAGGGCTCTGCCGGAGGCAGGACCCGCCCGCTGGTACGCCCCGCCCAGGTAACGCTCGAGCAAATCGAGCGTCACGCCGAAGGGCTCGTCTGCCTATCGGGTTGCGCGGAGCGAGGCGCGCTCGCCGCGCGCGTAGCGGACGGCCGGCACGTCGAGGCGGCGGCGGTCGGAAGGCGCCTCAAAGCCGCCTTCGGTCCCGACCGCTTCCGGGTCGAGCTCCAGCGGCCGTTCGCCCGCCACGATCGGCGGCGAAACCGCGCGCTCGCGTCGCTAGCCGAGCGGCTCGGGGTCGCGACGGTCGCCACCGGCAACGTGCACGCCCACGACCGCTCGCGCGTGCCGCTCCAGGATGCGCTCGTGGCCGTCCGGCTCGGCACCACACTCGACGAGTCGGAGGCGCGGCGGCGCGGCAACGGCTCGCACGTGCTCGCTCCGCCCGAGGTCATGGCCGAGCGCTTCGCAGACCATCCCGAGGCGGTCCACGAATCGGGACGACTCGCGGAGCGCCTCACCTTCGACGTCACGCGCGACCTGGGCTATCGCTACCCCGGCGCCGAGGACGGGACGGCCGACCGCCGCCTCGCCGAGATCTGCCGCGCCGAGGCGGCAGAACGCTACGCCGGGCGCCAAAGCCGCGAGCAGGCCGAGCGGCGGCTCGAGGAGGAGCTCGCGATCATCCGCTCGCTCGGGCTGGCCGGCTTCTTCCTGCTGCACCGGGACATGCTCGAGCTGGCGCGCGAGGTGGCGTGCCAGGTTCGCGGCCGCGACGCCGCTCGAGCGGTGCTCCCGCCGGGACGGGGGAGGGGGTCGAGCGTGTCCTCGATCGTCTGTTACCTGACCGGCCTCTCGCACGTCGACCCGATCGAGAAGGGACTCTTTCTCGGGCGCTTTCTCAACGAGGAGCTGACGGCGCTGCCGGACATCGACCTCGACTTCCCGCGCGACATCCGCGAGGAGCTGATCCCGCGCGTGCACCGGCGCTTCGGCCGCGACCGGTCGGCGCTCGTCGCCGCCTACTCGACCTACCGCGTCCGCGGCGCCATCCGCGACCTCGGCGAGGCGCTCGGGCTGCCGCCGGGAGAGGTGGAGCGCGCCGCCCGGGCCGCCGACCCGTGGGAGGTCGGGCGCGCCGCGCGAGACATCGCCCAGGCGGTGGGCGAGCGGCGGGCGGTCTCACCGCGGTGCCGGGCGCTCGTGCGGCTGGTCGAGGACGTCTACGGGCTCCCGCGCCACGCGAGCCAGCACCCGGGCGGGATGGTGGTCTCCACCGAGCCGCTCGTGGACATGTGCCCGATCCAGCCCGCCGCGATGGAGGGCCGCCAGGTGGTGCAGTGGGACAAGGACTCCTGCGCCGACGCCGGGTTTCTGAAGATCGACCTCCTCGGTCTCGGGATGCTGTCGGCGGTCGAGGACTGCGTCTCGCGGGTCGCCCGCGCGCGTGGCGAGCGGATCGACCTCTCACGCATCCCGCTCGACGACCCCGACGTCTACGCCGAGATCCAGGCGGCCGAGACGATGGGCGTCTTCCAGATCGAGAGCCGGGCGCAGATGCAGATGCTCGTTCGCACCCGCCCGGAGACGCTCGACGACCTGACCGTGCAGGTCGCGCTGGTTCGGCCGGGACCGATCCAGGGCGGTGCCGTGCACCCCTACATCGAGCGCCGCAAGGCGCTGCGCGCCGATCCCGGCTACGAGGTGCCCTACGAGCACCCGTCGCTCGAGCCGGTGCTGCGCGACACGCTGGGAGCGATCGTCTTCCAGGACCAGGTGCTGGAGGTGGCGATGGCGTTCGCGGGCTTTTCGCCGAGCGAGGCCGAGGGCCTGCGGCGCGCGATGAGCCGCAAGCGCTCGGAGGCCGCGATGCGCTCCTACGAGCAGAAGTTCCTCGACGGAGCGATGGCGCGCGGCGTCACGCGCGGGACCGCCG
>JBPCMT010000188.1:0-3697 GCA_051001995.1 Thermoleophilaceae bacterium | reverse complement strand
CCCTCGGGCGCGGCGATGTCGATCCCCTCGTGCATGCTGCCGTCGCGCATTCCGAACGGCGAGGTGAAGACGCCGTTCACGGGGTAGATCAGCCCGCTCGCGCTCTCGCCGCTCGGAGTCGTCGGAGCCGGAGCCGGGGCGACCGCCTCCTGCTCGGCCTCCTGGGCCGCGGCCAGCTCGGCCTCGATGCGCTGCTGCTCGCGCTCGAGCGACGCGAGGTTCCCCTCGAGGTTCACGCGCGACTGCCGGACGGACGCGAGCGCCGAGGCGCGATCCGAACGCACGCCCTGGAGCTCCGCGCGCTTCACCGTCAGCTCCTCGCGGGCGGCTGCCAGCTCGTTGCGGCGCGCGATGATCTCGGTCACCGCGTCCTCGATCTGCTGCTCGAGCTCCTCGAGGCGGGCGACGTCCTCCTCGACCTCGGCCTTGAGCACTCGCACGCGCGCGACGATGTCCTGGTCCTGCGAAGAGATCCGATCGAGGAACTCGGTCCGCTCGAGCAGGTCGCCGAAGCCGTCGGCCTCGAGCACGACCGTGAGCGCGTCGGGCTCGTCGGTCTTGTAGATCTCGACGAGGCGGTCGGCGAGCAGCTCCTCCGATTCCGCGAGCCGGTCCTGCACCTCGGCCAGACGGTCCTGGCGCGCCTCGAGGTCCGCGCGCGCCTGCTCGAGCTCGGCCTGCTTGGCCTGGAGCTGCTCGAGCAGCACCGCCTCCCGGTCGAGGAGCGCGGAGATATCGCCGCTGAGGCCGGAGATCTGGTTTTCGAGCCCGGTCAGCTCGGTGGTGAGCACGCCCTCGCGCGCCACGGTGGCGTCGAGCTCCTCGCTCGTGCCGGCGATCCTGTCGGCAAGCGGCGCCCCGAGCCCGGGAACGGGCAGGAGGAACGGGGCCGCCAGGCCCAGGGTTATGGAAACCCACAGGAGTCGTCGTCTCATAAGTTGGCGTCCCGGACGCTTACGGAGTTAGCTGACGGGCTCGCGCCACAGCGCTACGCCGCGCTCTGACGGCGACTCGCCCCTGTGATCGGTTCCCCCGGTTTACCCCTGTTATGCAGGGAAAATTCAGCGATTAGGACGCGGGGAACATAGCAAAGCCTGCTCGCGCTGCAACCGAGGAGCCCTTCACTAGAATGAGATCTTGCAGATGGCTACGAGAACGCGCACTTCCTTCGGGCGAGACACCGGGCTCCAGTTCCGGATGCTCTTCACGATGTTCCTGCTCGGCGCCCTGTACGTGGGCTTCGCCGCGATCCTCTTCACGGCCGGCGCCGGCGCGATCACGATGGTCGTCGTCCTCGGCGCGCTGCTGGTCGCACAGCTCTTCCTGTCGGACAAGCTCGCGCTGAGGGCGATCGGCGCCCGCGAGGTCTCGCCGCAGGAGGCCCCCGGGCTGCACGCGATGATCGAACGCCTCTGCATCCAGGCCGACCTGCCCAAGCCGAAGATCGCCGTCGCCGACACCAAGGTTCCGAACGCCTTCGCCATGGGCCGGTCCCAGAAGAAGGCAGTCGTGTGCGCCACCACCGGGATCATGGAGCTGCTCGAGCCGAGCGAGCTCGAGGGCGTCATGGCCCACGAGCTCGCGCACGTCAAGAATCGCGACGTGCTCATCATCACCTTCGCGAGCTTCTTCGCCTCGCTGGCGGCGATGATGGCCCAGTTCGCGTTCTTCTTCGGCGCGGGCGATGACGAGAGCCCGGCCGGGATCGTGGTGTTCCTCGGTTCGCTGCTCGTCTACTTCGTCTCGTTCTTTTTGATGCTCGCGCTGTCGCGCTACCGCGAGTTCACGGCCGACCGCGGCGCCGCGATCACCACCGGCCGCCCGAGCGCGCTCTCATCCGCGCTGATCAAGATCTCGGGCGCGATGGAGCGCGCGCCCCAGCGTGACCTCCGCGCGGCCGGCGAGATGAACGCGTTCTTCATCGTGCCGACCAGCGTCAAGTCGAGCGTCAAGACGCTGTTCTCCACGCACCCGCCGATGGAACAGCGCATCGAGCGGCTCGGCCGGCTCGAGTCGCAGCTCCAGGGCACCGCCGGCTAGCGCCTTCTCCGGGTGGGCCTCCTCGACGCGCTCTTGGGCGGCCAGCGCAAGCTCAAGGCGCCGGCCCCCGACCGCCTGTTCGCGATGAGCACGGCCCAGGTCACGCTCGAGGTCGAGGTCGGGCTCCAGCACCGCCAGCGCGCCGGCATCGTGTTCCAGCCGATCGCCACCGGCGATTTTCGCCAGATCCTCCAGGAGACCGAGGAGCTCCTGCGCGGGGCGGCGAAGGACACCGGCACCGAGATCGAGTCGCACGACGACAAGTTCGGCTACCGCTGGCTGATACTGCGCGACGCGGACTTCGAGGACCTGGTCGTCTCGCTGAACACGGTCTCCACCCAGCTCCAGGGCGGCGGCTATGGCGACCGCCTGCTCGCCTGCGTGTTCGCCTTCGAGCAGTCCGGTGGCCCCGTCTACTTCATCTACAACTTCAAGCGTGGCGCCTTCTATCCGTTCGTCACGCGCGGCGAGGAGACCCGGGACACGGAGGCCGAGCTGCGGCTGATGGCCCAGCTGCGCTCCGAGCTACCGCTCGAGGAGGAGATCGGGCGGCGCCTCCCGCTCTGGGACATCCCGCTCTAAGGGAGGACTGACCGCGAGGGCTGGTCGCCGTGGCGCTCTGGCGCCGGCGTCGGCGGGTCAGAAACGGTTAGCTAGGAGCGATCAGGCGCTGCACCGCCGCGGCGTCCCCAGGATCGATGTGTCGGACATCGCCGATCGAGTCGAAGGCCGCATCCGCCGAGATGATCGTGTCGATCCCGTTCGCGGTGCACGTCGCGACGTGGATGCGGTCGTTCGCCCCCAGCCCGTCCGCTTCAAGCGCGAGCGCACCGCTCAGAATCTCGTCGGTCACAGACAGCACCGGCGTGAAGAGGCGATAGGCGTCCGCCGTGACGCCCGCCAGGCCGCGCGGGCGACCACGCAGCTCGAGATGCCAGACCTCCTCGAGCACGGCGACCGACGTGCCGGCCTGGAGGTCGCCTCGCGCGATTGCCTCGAGGATCTCGCCGCACGCCTGCGGCAGCCCGGCGTCCGCCGCGGCGCTCGCGTACACCATGATGTTCGCGTCGACGAAGACGATCGCTAACGCCCACGGACGGAGCGCGCGAGCTCGCCGTCGAACCGGCTGTCGATCAGCTCTTCGAGCTGATCGACGGGGAGGAGCTCGCTCCGCCGCGACCGGATCCGCCGGACCGCCTCGAGACGGTCCTCCGGCTCGACTCTCCCGAAGCGCTCATCGAGCGCCTCGCGCACGAGCGACGCAATCGAGGCGCCCGTGCGCCTGGCCTCGGCTTCGAGCCGGCGGCGATGCTCGGGCGAGAGCAGGATCTGCATGCGCTCGGTGTACATACACACAGCATACAGACCCGGTGTCCGCCTGGACCGGGCGGCGGCCCGCGTGTCGCCCCGCGCCGCCTCAGTCCGGGATCAGGCCCTCGCCGGTGAACTCGCCGCGCGCCTCCTCGAAGGTGACGTCGCGCGGCGGGAGGATCACGTCGGACTCGACGAGCTCGTCGCCGTCGATCGCCCGGCCGTCGGCTCCGACCAGGTCCAGCATCTCATGCCAGAGCTCCGAGAAGCGCGCCTCGTCGCCGGCCTCGACGGCCTCGACGGCCTGGTTGTCGAGGACGTTTAGGCGCTCGGCGTCGGCGTCCGG
>JBPCMT010000187.1:0-4318 GCA_051001995.1 Thermoleophilaceae bacterium | reverse complement strand
CGCCTTGGCCACCCGGGCCATCCGCTCCGCCTCCTCACGGTCCGTGCCCGGGTAGACGACCGGCTCGCAGCACGGCTCTCCCGGTGGGCGCTTCTGCTTCGGAGCCAGCTCCAGATCGATCGACATCAATCTACGTATATCGATTGAATCGAGCTTTGTCAATCCTTAGACTGGCGTTCCTGATGAGCCTCGCGCGCCGCTGCCTGGCGGAGGGCCTCGCCACGTTCACCCTGGTCTTCGCCGGCTGCGCGGCGATCATCACCGACGCCGTGGGTGATGGCGCGCTCGGGGCCACCGGCGTGGCGCTCGTCTTCGGCCTCGTCGTGATGGTCATGGTCTACGCCATCGGCCACCTGTCGGGCGCGCATCTCAACCCGGCGGTCACGGCGGCGTTCACGCTGGCTCGGCACTTCCCTGCCCGGGACGCCGCGGCGTACATCGGTGCGCAGCTCGCCGGGGCCTCCCTCGCCGCCCTCGCCCTGCTCGCCCTCTGGCCGGACCAGCCCGCGGCTCTGGGCGCCACGATCCCCGCCATCGGCGCCGGTTCGGCGCTCGCCTACGAGATCGCGCTGACGGCCTTTCTGATGTTCGTGATCACCGCGGTGGCCACCGACACGCGCGCCGTCGGCGCGGCCGCCGCCATCGCGATCGGCGGCACGGTCGGGCTCGACGCGCTCGTGGGTGGACCGCTCACCGGCGCCTCGATGAACCCCGCCCGGTCGTTCGGTCCGGCGCTCGCTGCGGCCGAGTGGCAGGACTTCTGGATCTATCTCGTTGGACCGCTCGTCGGGGGAAGCCTCGGAGCTTTGGCCTACCAGGTCGTGCGCGGCGAGTCGCCTGTGCCCACCGGCGAAGCGGAGGCCTGATGGCGCGGGTGCTGTTCGTCTGCCTCCACAACGCGGGGCGCTCGCAGATCAGCCAGGCGCTGTTCGAGCGCGCCGCGGGCACCCGTCACGACTCCGACTCGGCCGGCACCACGCCGGCCGCGCGTGTGCATCCCGAGGTGGTCGAAATCATGCGCGAGGTCGGCGTCGACGTCTCGGCCCGCCGACCGAAGCGGCTGGAACGAAAACAGGCCGAGCGTGCCGACGTGGTCGTGACGATGGGATGTGGCGAAGAGTGCCCGTACGTCCCCGGCAAGCGCTACCTCGACTGGGACCTTCCCGATCCCGCGGGTCAACCGCTCGAGACGGTGCGCGAGCTTCGGCGCGAGATCGAGAGCAGGGTGGGCCTCCTGGTTGAGGAACTCGACGCTGCTGGTTGAGCGGGCATCCAGGTGCGGTGGTCTGGGACCGTGACTCCCTCGTAACCGGAGTGAGAGCGAGAAAGGAGAGTCATGAGGATCTTCGTAGCCGGGGCGACGGGGGTGCTGGGCAGCCGGCTCGTGCCGGAGCTCGCGCGTCGCGGTCACGACGTGGCCGCAATGACTCGATCGCCCGAGAAGGCCGAGCGCCTGCGCTCGGAGCGGGTCGAGCCGACGGTGGCCGACGCGCTCGACCCGCGCGCGGTCGCGGCCGCGGTGGGGCGGGCGGAGCCTGAGGTGGTCGTCCACCAGCTCACGGCGCTCTCCGAGCTCGGCGGGGCGATGCGCAACATCGATCGGGCGTTCGCGATGACGAACCGGCTGCGAACGGAGGGAACCGACAATCTGCTTGCTGCCGCGCACTCCGCCGGGGCCAATCGCTTCCTCGCCCAGAGCTTCGCCGGTTGGCCATATGCGCGCGAGGGCGGCCCGGTGAAGGACGAGAACGACCGCCTCGACCCCGATCCGCCGGCGAACCTGGGGGAGACGCTGGGGGCCATCCGCCACCTCGAGGCGGCGACGCTCGACCCCGACGGGATCGAGGGGACGGTGCTGCGCTACGGCGGCTTCTACGGGCCCGGCACGACGATCGCCCGCGACGGCGTCCACGCGGAGGCGGTGCGGCGGCGGCGCTTTCCGATCGTCGGCGACGGGGACGGCGTCTGGTCGCTGGTCCACGTGGACGACGCGGCGGCGGCCACGGTGGCGGCGATCGAGCGGCGCGCGACGGGCCTCTACAACATCGTGGACGACGAGCCGGCGCCCGTCTCCGAGTGGGTCCCGGCGCTCGCCGACGCCGTGGGCGCCAGGGCGCCCCGACGGGTCCCGCGGTGGCTCGGCCGGCTCGCGGCCGGCGACGCCACGGTGACGATGGTCACCGAGGCCCGCGGCGCCTCGAACGCGAAGGCGAGGAGCGAGCTCGGATGGGAGCTCCGCTACCCGAGCTGGAGGCAGGGGTTCCGGGAGGGGCTCGACTAGCTCTGGAGCGAGACCACGTGCGCCCTCGACGGCGGCACGTCGCCCTCGAGCACCTCGAGGTACGCGCGCTCGACGGCGCCCATCCCCGCGCCGCGGGTCACCTCCAGCCAACCCGCGACCCACTCGACGAAGGGCTTGGATGCGTCGGCAGCGCGCTGCATGAGTCCGTCGGGTCCCCAGTCCTGGCTGCGCTTGTTGACGCGATCGGGGGCGAAGAACAGCCGCGGGGCGGGGCCCGGCAGCCCGTCCGCGGCAGTGACGTCCTCGGAGCCCGAGCGGAACCGCTGCCAGTGCGTCGCTCCGACGGCGATGCTGGCGGTGAGCCGGTCGGCGAGACGTCGGTGCACCGCGCCGCGGATCTCTGGATCGCCGGCGACGTCGACGAACGCGGTCGGGACTGGCCCGAGCGACTCCAGCTCACCGTAGGGCACGACCCGGTCGTAGATCCCGAGGCCCTTGACGAAGTCGACGTTCCCCGGCGACGTGAGGCCCGCGACCTCGACCCCCTCGCGCTGGGCGAGCATGAAGGCGGTGCCGATCGTGGTCTTCGCGGAGGCGCTCGAGAGGACCACGGTGCTCGCGCCCGCGAGACCGCCGTCGCCGAGCTCGTCGTCGAGTAGAAAGGAGGTGAGAAACAGCGGCCGCAGCAGCATGTCCTGGTCCTCGTAGCGCGCCGCGTAGAACGGATCGGCATCGGTCCGCAGGTAGCGGTGGTAGGCGGCCGGGAGGTGTGCGCGATGCGCGGAGGCATCGACGAATCCCTGCTCGTCGACCTGCTCGGGCGCCACCAGCAGGTGGGTGGAGGGCGGCAGGTAGCCGAACACGCGCGTGCCCCGCTCGAGGCCCTCGACACTCGACTCTGCGACGTCGGCGAAGCCCCACATCGGCACCCGGCCCCAACCCTCCGCTGCCGGGAAGAAGTCCCAGTAGCTCATCGCGTCGCCGAAGACCGCGTAGGTGATGTTGTTCGCGGTCAGCCCGAAGGCGTCGACCGCCAGGAGCGCCTGCCCGCCCGCGAGCTCCGGTGGCTCAGACTCGACGATACGCGTCTCGCGCAGGTCGTCGCGCTTGACCAGGAGGTCGCTCACCGTCGCAACGCTAACGGGCTGAGCGCCGGCGTCCCGGACGCCGGTCGGCGCGCGTGGACGAGCGCCGCCCGGGCGTACGCCGGCGCCAGTCCCATCGGTCCGATGCTCCGCGTCCCGAACCTCAGTAGGCGCGCAGCCACTCTCTCGTCGGACGCTCCCGCCGAGTAGAGGAGCCGCTCGACGCCGTTGAAGCGGCGACCGGTCGCGTAGTCGTCGATCAGGAACGAATGTCCCGCAAGCCCGCGGCGAAAGCGACGCCGGTAGCGGCGCAGCCCCCGTTCGAGCGACTCGTCCCCGTGCAGCGCCGCCGCGACGCTGTCGGCCAGCCATTCGCCGGACTGAAACGCCCACCCGCAGCCGACTCCCCACAGTGGATCGGTGGCGAGGGCGGCGTCGCCCACGAGCGCCACGCCCGCCCCGATCGGCCCACGCCGGACGTTCGGCATCTTGATCTTCCCGATCACGGGGGACACCCGGCGCGACTCCGCGATCGGCGGTGCGTCGGGAAGGTCCGCGATAAAGGCGTCGAGGGCCGCCGCAGTGTCCCGCTTGAACTCGGGCAGGCGGTCCATCGTCGGCATGCACGCGTACATCGTCAGATCGTCGTCGGTAGGGAAGGCGGCCGCCCACCCCGGGTCGAGCAGCCACAGCGTGCCGTCGGGTGCTCCCGCGGGCGGCGGACCCTCGTAGTAGGCGGCGTAGGAGAAGCGGCCATGCTCGCTCGCCCGCGGCGGAAGGTCCGCCATCGCCGCCACGCGGGAGTCGCGACCGTCGGCCCCGACCACGAGCGGCGCACGGATGCGAATGCGACGGCCGCTCGTATCGGCCACCTCGACGCCGGCCGCCGACCCTTCGGCGGGGAGGAGCGCCTTTGCGGCGTACCCGAGCATCAGCTCGACGCCGGGCTCCTCGGCGGCCAGGCTGCGCACCAGGGGATCGAGGCGCTCGC
>JBPCMT010000186.1:0-13776 GCA_051001995.1 Thermoleophilaceae bacterium | reverse complement strand
GACTCCTCCCAGCCGAGGGTTGCATGGAAGGAGGTCCGCGGCGCGGCCATTAGACGACCGCTCACGTCCATCCTGTAACGCTGAAGCGTCGACCCTCGGAGAGAGTCACGGCTCCGTGCGGGTGACTTATAGCAGCGTTTCGTCCGACCGAGCACGGACGCCGACTCGCCCGCCCTAGTGGACCTCTGGACGTGGTCCCGGCATCGCTAGGCGCGCGCCTCCTCCCGCTGCGTGGCCTCGAGCACGCCGGCGCGGCTCTTGTGGCGGCGCTCGTACTCGCGCACGGCATCGGCCTCATCGGCGCGGTCGCCGCTCAGCGCGATCGTCACCTCGTCCACGGTCAGCTCGTCGTAGCCCGGCCACGGCTCGGACCCCCGCAGCGTGTCGATCTTCTGGAGGATCGTGGTGCGGTCCTGGTGGCGCCGCTCGTAGGCGTCGACCTTGCCGAGGTCGATCTGCGAGAGCCCGGTCAGGGCGCTGACGATCTCCGAGGCGTTCTTCGAGTCATAGCCGGGGATCGCCAGGTCCTCCTCGGACGCGACGGCTCCCTTGACCCCGCCCTCGGCCTGCGACACGCCGGGCACCTTGCGCGCCTGGCGAGCCGTGGCCTTCGCGCGCGAGCCGGCCACGCGCGCGGCGCTCTTGCCCGCGCGACCGGTGGTGCGGGCGGCATCCGCGGCCCCCGTGGTGGTCGGGTCATAGACCGGCACCCCGTCCACGTCCGCGCTGACAGTCGCCGCGGCCAGGCCGGGGATCTCGCCCTTGAGGGTCTCGAGCATCCGCTCCTCGTCGGCGCGGATCTCGGCCGCCAGGTCGGCGGTCGCGTCGTCGCCGACGGCGTGCGCGACGTGTTCGACCTCGGTGTACAGCCCGATCTCGAGCCCCTCGGTGGCGCACTCGTCGCGGGCGTTTCGCAGCAGCTTCTCCTCGGCGCTCGTCCCGCGCAGCATGTCGATCGGCGCCTTCGAGAGGGCGAGCGCCTGACCGACGGCCGTCTCCATCAGCGCCAGCCCGGCTTGGACCGGGTTACGGCTCTCGCCGAGCTGCGCGAGCCGTCGTTGGATGCGCACGGCGTGGTCCTTCGTTTCGTCGAGATGGCGCTCGAGCGCCGAACGATACGAGCCGCGCGGGGTGAGCGCGATGTGGGCGCGCAGCGTCTGCACGAGCGCGAGCTCCGTCGCGTGGGCCACGCTCAGGTGCTGGATGACCTTCTGCTCCGAGTTCATCGGCAAGCCTCCTGGGGTTCGGCGGTAGCGGGGGTACCTACCCGCGGGCGGCCGACCGGAAACAGTCCCCTTACGACCCCCGTTCAGGGCCACGGCGAGCGGCCGGCCGTTGACTAGCCTGTACGTCGGGACTCGACCACAGGAGGCTTGTCGTGGAGAAGGCGATGTTCGGCGCAGGGTGCTTCTGGGGAGTAGAGGCCGCCTTCCGGGACGCGCCCGGCGTGCTCGAGGTGACCTCCGGCTATTCGGGCGGCGAGCGCTCGGAGCCGAGCTATGAGGACGTGTGCTCGGGCGACACCGGGCACGCCGAGGTGGTCGAGATCGACTTCGACCCCGAGCGGGTCTCCTACGAGGAGCTGGTCGAGAAGTTCTGGGAGCTGCACGACCCGACGACTCCCAACCGCCAGGGACCGGACGTCGGGACCCAGTACCGCTCCGCGATCTTCTTCCACTCGCCCGAGCAGGAGGTCGCGGCGATCGCCTCACGCGAGCGCGCGCAGGCTCGCCATCGGAGCCCGATCGTCACGGAGGTCACGCCGGCATCCGATTTCTGGCGCGCGGAGGAGTACCACCAGCGCTACTTCGAGCGCCAGGGCCGCCGGCGTAGCCTGCTGTTCTGAGGCTGGCGGGTTGAGTCGCGTGCGCTGACCCTGGCGCGGCGCGACCGCCTGCGGCGTGCCGTTGCGGTTTGGAACGCCCCGGTCCGGGTAGCGACTGCTCGCACGCTTCGTCAGCCAGCCAAGGAGGAGTGATGGTCTTCGCAGTCGACGTTGGAGACAGTCTTCAGCAGGGCTTCGACCAGTTCTTTGCGTTCCTGCCGCACCTGCTCGCGTTCCTGGCCATCCTGGCCATCGGCTTCTTCGTGGCCAGGGTCATCCACAAGGTGATCGCAAAGGTGCTCGAGAAGGTCGGCGTGGACCGCAAGCTCGAGGAGTCCGGCGCGCGACAGTACGTCGATCGGGTGATGCCCGACGCGAGTCCGTCGAACGGCATCGGCCGAGTCGTCTTCTACTTCGTGTTCGCGTTCTTCGTCGTCGCGGCGATCGGCGCGCTTCAGATCCCGGCGCTGACTTCGTTCATGAACGACGTGCTCGCCTACATCCCGAACGTGATCGCGGCGATCGCGATCTTCATCCTGGCGGCGCTGATCGCCGGGGCCGTCGGTGGCGGCGTGGCGAAGCTGCTCGGCGACACGCCGACCGGCAAGATCGTCGCCACCGTCGTGCCGGCGCTCGTGATGGTGATCGCGGTCTTCATGATCCTCAACCAGCTCCAGATCGCGCCGGAGATCGTGCAGATCGCGTTCGCGGCGACGATGGGGGCGCTCGCGCTCGGCCTGGCGCTCGCCTTCGGCCTCGGCGGCCGCCCGGTGGCGGAGCGGATGCTCGAGGACGCCTACCGCAAGGGCCAGGAGCAGAAGGAGCAGGTCAAGCGCGACGTCCAGCTCGGCCGCGAGCGCGGTCAGGAGCAGGCCCAGCGCGGCAAGGAGCGCGCCCAGCAGGAGGTGGGGAGCGGCTCGGCCGACCAGGGCGACGCCTACGGCGGCACCAACCAGGGCGCCACCGGAGCCGCGCCGACCGAGCCTCAGCGCACCGAGCCCGGCGGCGGCTCATACCGCGCGACCTAGGCTCACCGAAGCGACAGGAGGACCGACATGGCAGCCACCGACCAGACCACGGCCAGCCCCCAGTCCTGGGCCGGGCAGAAGGTCGTCGGCCAGGACGGCTCCAAGCTCGGAAAGCTCGAGCACGTCTACCTGGCCCGCGGCACTGACCAGCCGACCTGGGGAGTCGTCAAGACCGGCTTGCTTGGGCGCAGGCGGAGCTTCGTGCCGCTCGGCCAGGCCTCCGCGGCCGGCGGCACGGTCAACGTGCCGACCGACAAGCGGCGCGTCGCGGCCTCGCCCGCCGTGCCGGCCGACCGGGACCTGCGCCCCGAGACGGAGGCCCACCTCCAGCGTCACTACGCGGCGGGCGCGCCTTCCGCCGCCGCCGCCGGCGCTGCGGGTGCGGGCGCCGGGGCGGAGCACCGCGAGGAGAGCCGGCCGAGCGCGGTGGCGATGCCGCGCAGCCGCGGCGCCGTCACCGGCATCCTGCTCGTCCTGCTGGGCGCGTGGGGAGCGCTGATCCCGTTCATCGGCCCCTACTTCGACTTCGGCTTCACGCCGAACCAGACATGGGAGTTCACGCTCGATCGCCTCTGGCTCAACATCCTGCCGGGTGTCGCCGTCCTGATCGGCGGGCTGATGCTCGGGCCCAGCGCCAACCGCGCGAGCGGCGGCCTGGGCGCCTGGCTCGCGATCGTCGGCGGCGTCTGGTTCGCGATCGGGCCGAGCATGAGCACGCTCTGGGGCAACGAGGGGCTCGCTCAGCCGATCGGGAAGCCGATCCACTCGGGCGAGGACCTCGAGGTGCTCGAGCAGCTCGCGGTCTTCTTCGGCCTCGGCGCGCTGATCACGGGGCTGGCGGCGCTCGCTCTCGGGCGGATCGCCGTGCGGTCGGTCAAGGACCCCGGCGTCAGGGCCGGCGGGGCGTAGAGCGCCCCACGGCGCGCAGGGCGTAGAGCGCAGCCAGGGCTAGTAGCGCAGGATCGCGGCCAGGCCGCCGAGGTCGTCGACCTCGGTCGATCGCCGCGGCACGAGCACCATCGCCGACTGGCCGAGCGCCCGATCGATCGCCAGGTCGCCGATGTCGTCGCGGCGCTCGGTCTCCGTCTCGTCGGCCGGACAGCGCGTCACCTCGGCGCCGCCGAGCCAGCCGCACTGAGGGCAGAGCGCGCCCGAGGCCGAGAAGCCGTGGGCCAGCAGGAGCATCTCCACGCGCTGCTCGGTCAGTGCGGCCAGCACGTTCTCGAGCCCGCCGGCGGCGCGGCCGTCGCTCATGCGCTCGCGCAGGCGCCCGAGCGCCTCGTCCTCGCGGCGCCGCTCCTCTTCGTCCATCGACTCCTGCGCCGCCGCCAGCACGTCGTCGGCGCTCGCGTTGCCGACGTCCACGTCGATCCGCCCCGCCAGGCGGGCGCGCAGGTCGGGGTGCAGCTCGCTCTCCAGCCGCGGCGCCAGCTCGCTCGTCGCGCCAAGCGCCAGGTGCTCGAACGGCGCCCGCTTGAACCGCTCGTAGAGCAGTGCCGCCACCCGTCGCAGGTGGTCGTCCACCTCCTCCTCGGCGCTTCCCTGGTCGCGAGCCTGGGACTGTGCCCCCTCGCTTCGCGCCGTCTCCTCGCCGAGCGCCGCAACCTCGTCCAGCCGATCCACGCCGCCGCGAAACATCCGCGCCACGTCTCGGCTCGCGAGCAGCACGCACCATCCACCGCCGACCGCCATCTCCAGCAGCGGCTCGACGAACGGCTTGCGGTCCACTACGAGCTCGCTCGCCACGGATCGCGGCAGCTTCAAGACCTCGAACAGGTCGTCCTGGGCGCAGGCGAAGACGGCGATCCCGTGCGCGGCCTCGACCGAGAACCCGGAGCCCTCGAACCAGTCGCGCACCCGCTGGACGGCCTCGAGCCCCTGCTTGCGCTCGTCGTGCGACAGTCCCTCGCCCGCCTCGATCCGCCGATGCGCGTCGTCCACGAGCGATCGCACGGCCGTGCTGCGCGCCCCTGCCGCGGCGTACTCCGAGGGGTTCAGGTCGACGTAGAAGCTGAGAACCGGCGACCCCTGCGACTCGTAGCTCGCCAGCCGCCGGATCGTGTCGCCGTCGATCTGTCCGACCTGCATCGCCACGCACTCTAGATGGTTGATTCCACGACCCGCCCAGCCACGCGGCCCTGGAATCAACCATCTAGGCGACCTTCTCGATCGCCTCCGACTCGCTGTCGGTGATCAGGTCGAGGACGGCGACCTCCACCGGGCCGTGGATGCCGCCGAGGTCCGGATCGTCGGCGACCTCTCCCAGCACGCCGCCGATCGTCAGCCCGCTTCGGTAGCGGTCGAAGACGCGCGGATCTCGACCCAGCGCCCGCCTCGCTTGTAGGCCAGGAGCTCACAGCCCTGACGCCGGCGCTTGAGCCTGCTGACGACCTCGGCGATCTCCCTGTCGGCCATCGGCTGCACGCGCTGCTGGCCGCTCTTGGCCGGATAGTCGAACGTGATCTGGTCGCCCTCGATCGCGACGTGGTCTTGAGCATCGTGGCGAGCCCATAGGAGTCGTTGCCAGCCGCGTACTCCTCCCCGCCGATCCGAAAGAAGCCGAGCTCGAGCAGTCGGACCGCGCAGGCCAGGACGCGCTTACGCTCCATCCCGTCGCGCCTGAGGTCCCTGGCGACCCGCTTTCGCATCACCGACAGAGAGCGCGCGAAGTCGACCATCGAGTCGAATTTCTCGCGGTCGCGTCGCTCGCGCCAGCGGTCGTGGTAGCGGTACTGCCTGCGTCCGGCGTCGTCGGTCCCAGTGGCCTGGATGTGGCCCATCGGGTGAGGGCAGATCCACACGTCGCGCCACGCGGGCGGGATCGCGAGCGACCGGATTCGCGCGATCACGTCCGGGTCGGTCATCCGATCCCCGTCGGGGCTCAGGTACTCGAAGCCACGCCCGCGCCCGCGGCGACCGATGCCGGCGTCCGAGGGATCGACGCGCTTCAGGCGCGGCATGTGGCCGTCCTCATGCTGGACCTGCGGGCTGCGAGCCCCCAGCGGCTGACTATCGCCGCGCGCTGATCTTCGGGACCGCGGTGCGAAAGACCCGGTCCCACCACGGCGCGGAGATGCCGAACCCGACCGTGTCGTCCTGGAAGTGGTGGCGCATGTGAAGCTCGCGCAGCCAGCGCCCGAGCCGCGTGCGCGGCGCGTGGTGGTGTAGGTGGTAGTGGATCGAGTCGTAGGCGAGGTACCCCGCCCAGAAGCCCGCCCCGAACGCGAACGCCTGGTCCAGCCCGAGCACGAGCCAGAAGAGGCCGAAGAACCCGAGCGACAGCGGAACGGAGACGCCCGGCGGCATGACGAGCCGCTTGGGATCGTTCGGATGGTCGTGGTGGACGCCGTGGATGATCCAGTGCAGCTTCGCGCCGATGCCCTCCTCGGGCTCGAAGTGAAAGACGATTCGGTGCATCCAGTATTCGGTGAGCGTCCAGAACAGGTACCCGCCGAGCACCAGCAGGACTAGCGCGGCCGCTCCGAGACGGGTCGCCGCGAGGGCGAGCAGGATCGCGATCCCCGGCCCGAAGATCGCGAGCGGGATGAGGGGGTGCACGCGCGAGAACCAGTCGAGGAAGTCCGACTCGAACATGCGCGGCGACGCCTTGAGCTGATCGGTGCGCGGAGCCTGCACGGGCGCCTAGCCTAGCTCCCTCGACAGCGGCCCGCCAGGACCCGGCGCGGCCCGGCCGGGTCGGCCAGGCGCCGCCGGAGATGTCGCCCGACTCAGGTCTTGCGGTCCAGGTCCTGCGCCTCGCGCGACTTCTGGTCGGCGTGCTCCTCGGCGCGGGCCGCCTCCTCCTTGGCCTCGCCCTTCTCCTCCTCCTTGCGGCCCTGCTGGCGAAGCGACGCGCTGTCGGTGACGTCGCCGGCCGCCTTCTTGGTGCGGCCGGTGATCTTGTCCATCAGTCCCATCTGTGCTCCTCCTCGTCGGATGAGACGTCGATTCTTACAGCTATCGCCGGTTAGCCGGCCGCGATCGCTCTCATGGCCGTCGCGCCTCCTCACGTGGCCGGCGGTGCCGGGCGGGGCCCGACCCGAATACCTTTCCGGGCGTGCTCGACCTGCCCCAGGGGATCACCGCGTGCCTGTTCGACCTCGACGGCGTGCTGACCCAGACCGCCAAGGTCCATGCGAAGGCCTGGAAGGAGATGTTCGATGGCTTCCTTCGCGATCGCTCGGAGCGCGAGGGGGAGCCATTCGAGGCATTCGCCCTCCCCGGCGACTACGCGAGCTACGTGGACGGCCTGCCACGGCTCGACGGGGTGCGCAAGTTCCTCGAGTCGCGCGGGATCGACCTGGCTGCGGGCTCGCCAAAGGACCCGGCCGCGGCCGAGACCGTGCACGCGCTGGGCACGCGCAAGAACGACCTCGTGCTGGCGCTCATCCGCGAGCAGGGGGTCGAAGCCTACGACGGGTCGATTCGCTTCGTCGAGGCGGCGCGCGACCAGGGCCTGCGTCGCGCCGTCGTCTCGTCGAGCACCAACTGCCGCGACGTGCTCGCCGCCGCCGGGATCGAGGAGCTCTTCGAGGTCCGCATCGACGGCGAGGTGGCCGAGCGCGAGGGGCTCGCCGGCAAGCCGGCGCCGGACACGTTCCAAAGCGGCGCCCGAGCGCTCGGCGTCGAGCCGGCGCAGGCGGCCGTCTTCGAGGACGCGCTGGCGGGCGTCGAGGCGGGACGGGCCGGCGCGTTCGGCTGGGTCGTGGGCGTCGATCGCACGGGCCAGGCGGACGAGCTGCGCCGCCGCGGAGCCGACCTCGTCGTCGGTGACCTGTCCGAGCTCCTCACGCGCGCGTGATCGGCGACGAGGTCTTCGCGGTCGAGCCCTGGGCCGTGCCCGAGCGCGAGCTGGACCTCGGCCGGTTGCAGTTCACGGAATCGGTCTTCGCGCTCTCGAACGGCCACATCGGGCTGCGCGGCAACCTCGACGAAGGTGAGCCGGCCGGGCTTCCCGGGACCTACCTCAACGCGTTCTATGAGACCCGCCCCCTGCCCTACGCGGAGGCCGGCTACGGCTACCCCGAGGACGGGCAGTCGATCGTCAACGTCAGCAACGGAAAGCTGATCCGGCTGCTGGTCGACGACGAGCCATTCGACATCCGCTACGGCAACCTCGTGCGCCACGAGCGCGTGCTCGACCTGCGCGAGGGGGTGCTCCGGCGCGAGGTCGAGTGGGCCTCGCCCGCCGGGCAGCGGGTGAACGTCAGGTCGACGCGCCTCGTCTCCTTCGTCCAGCGGTCGGTAGCCGCGATCCTCTACGAGGTCGAGCCCGTCGACGCCTCGGCGCGCATCGTCGTCCAGTCCCAGCTCGTCGCGAACGAGCCGGAGCCGGAGCGGGTGGACGACCCGCGAGCCGCCGCGGCGCTGCGCGCGCCGCTCGTGGCCGAGCGCCACGGGCACGAGGGCCTGCGCGCCGGGATGGTGCACAGGACGCGCGCGAGCGGGCTGCGGATGGCGGCCGGCATGGACCACGTCGTCGAGGGTCCGGAGGCCACGACGACCGCGACGGAGTCAGAGGGCGACCTCGCGCGGGTGACCATCAGCACGGAGCTCGAGCCAGGACAGCGCCTGCGGCTCGCCAAGTTCCTGGCGTACGGATGGTCGAGCCAGCGCTCGCTGGCGGCGCTGCGCGACCAGGTCGACGCGGCTCTCGCCGCGGCCAAGCGGACCGGCTGGGACGGGCTGCGGCAGGGACAGCGCGAGTACCTCGACGACGTCTGGGCTCGCGCCGACGTCGAGCTGGACGGCGATGCGACGCTCCAGCAGGCGATCCGGTTCGCGCTCTTTCAGGTCCTCCAGGCCGGCGCTCGCGCGGAGCAGCGCGCGATCCCGGCCAAGGGGCTGACCGGACGCGGCTACGACGGGCACACGTTCTGGGACACCGAGATGTACACGCTCCCCGTGCTCACCTACGTCGCGCCGCACGCGGCCGGTGACGCGCTGCGGTGGCGGCAGTCGACGATGGACCTCGCGCGGGCGCGCGCGCAGTTGCTGTCGCTCGAGGGCGTCACCTTCCCCTGGCGGACGATACGCGGGCAGGAGTGCTCAGGCTACTGGCCGGCCGGCACGGCGGCCTTCCACGTGAACGCCGGCGTCGCGGACGCCGTGCGGCGCTACGTCAACGCCACCGGCGACGAGGAGTTCGAGCAGGGCCCCGGGCTCGAGCTGCTGGTGGGAACGGCGCGACTGTGGTGCTCGGTGGGCCACCACGACGCGGAGGGCCACTTCCGGATCGACGGCGTCACGGGTCCGGACGAGTACAGCGCGCTCGTCGACAACAACGTCTACACGAACCTGATGGCGGCACGCAACCTCCGTGCCGCGGCGGATGTCGCGGGCCGCAACCCGCGGCATGCTGCGGAGCTGGGCGTCGCCGAGGGGGAGATCGCGAGCTGGCGCGGTGCCGCGGCCGCCATGGCCGTCCCGTTCGACGCGAGCCTCGGCGTGACGCCGCAGGCCGAGGGGTTCACGCGCCAGCGCGAATGGGACTTCGAGCGCACCCCGGCGGACCGCTATCCGCTGCTGCTCAACTATCCCTACTACCTGCTCTACAGCAGCCAGGTGGTCAAGCAGGCCGACCTCGTGATCGCGCTGTACGTGTGCGGCGACCGCTTCGACGCCGATCAGAAGGCGCGCGACTTCGAGTACTACGAGCGCATCACGGTCCGCGACTCCTCACTGTCGGCCTGTATGCAGGCGATCGTGGCGGCCGAGGTCGGGCACCTCGACCTCGCCTGCGACTACCTGGCGGAAAGCGCGCTGATCGACCTCCGCGACCTTGCCTCCAACACTCGCGACGGTGTCCACCTCGCCTCGCTGGCGGGGTCGTGGCAGGTCGTGGCCGCGGGCTTCGGCGGGATGCGTGACCACGGAGAGAAGCTCGCGTTCTCCCCGAGACTTCCGTCACGACTCGACCGGCTGAGCTTCGGCATCGTGTACAGGGGCCGCCGGATGCGGATCGAGATCCGCCGTGACGCCGTTCGCTACGAGCTCGTCGCGGGGGAGGCGCTCGACATCGAGCACGACGGCGAGATCCTCAGCCTCGCCCCCGACTCGCCGCAGACGCGCCCGACCGTCGCGCCACCCCAGCGCGAGCGCCCGGCACAGCCGGCGGGGCGCTCCGCCGCGCGGTGGCACGAGTGGTCCTGAGCTACCCGCGACGGCGAGCTAGCACGGGAGCGGCTGCCGTTTGGTTAGGCTCGGCTTCGTGACGCGAGAGCTCGAGAGAATCCAGGGCGGCGAGCTGCTCGCCGCCATCTCGAACGCCATGGTCCGGCTCCGAAAGGAGCACGCCGGCAAGGGGCCGACCGAGGCGAAGACCTACTGGGCCGGGGACGACATGCTGATCGTCCTCATGGGCGGTGGCTACACGGCTGCGGAGGAAACGCTCTACCAGGAGGGCCGGGGAGACACCGTCAGGCACTCGCGCCAGGCCTTCCAGGACGTCCTCGAGGGACGCATGCGCGAGATCATCGGCGACATGACGCGCAGGGAGGTGGTCGCCTTCATGAGCGCCTCGCATCAGTCGCCGGACCTGGCGCTGGAGGTCTTCGTGCTCGCCCCCACCGAGTCGGACAGTCCGACGACCGCTCGCGACCAAACCTCGCCCGAAGGCTAGGCACGGGCGATTCCGCGCACGTGCGTCCGCTGATGTTTGCGCGCCGCGGCGCCGGGTAACGGCCGCCAATGGCTCTACGCAGGCTCACTCCACTCTCAGCGGCTGTCCGCGGCCTGGCCGCCGGCGCGGCCGGAACGGCCGCCATGACGGCCGCTCAGACCGCCTACTACAAGGCCACGGGCAGCGAGTCGAGCTCCACGCCGGCCGAGGTCGGGAAGCGCGTCGTCGAGGGCGTCCTGGGGCGCGAGGTCCCCGACGACAGGATGAACGCGCTCAACCAGGGCATGCACTGGGCCTACGGCACGAGCTGGGGGCTGCCCTTCGGGATCGCGGTTGGCTCTTCCCGATCGAGCGACTCCGTCGTGTCGAGCGGAATCGCGCTCGCCACCCTCGCGTGGGCCGCGGGCCGCGGCGAGCTGACCGCGATGAAGCTGGCCCCGCCGCCGTGGCAGGACCCGCCCTCGTCGTTGGCGGTGGACGTCGGCTCGCATCTGGTCTACGGGCTCGCCACCGCCGCGGCGTTTCGCGCAGTGCGCTGAGCGCCGCCTACCGGGCGCGTCAGCCGACGAGCGCCACGAACACCACGAACGAGGTGAACAGCACGCCCCACGCGAGCACGTGCGGCAGCTCGAACCAGCCTCTGTGCAGGCGCCAGAGCGCCAGCAGCCCGCCGGTCAGCCCGATCGCGCCGGCCACCACCGCGGGCAGGTCGAGCGCCCAGTCGGTGAAGACAAGGCCGAGCGCGACCGGCATGGTCGACTGGAACGCCATCGCGCCGGTGATGTTCCCGATCGCCAGATCGTCCTTTGAGTCGCGCACCCAGAGAAAGCTGTTGACCTTCTCGGGCAGCTCGGTCGCGAGCGGCGCCAGCACCAGCGAGAGCACCAGCGCGTCCACGCCGAGGCTCTCGGCGAGCTTCGTTATCTCCTCGACGAAGAGCTCCGCCCCGCCGATGATCATCCCGAGCCCGACCACGACCTGGGCCGCGATCTGGAAGTTCGACGGCGGGTCCTTCTTCGTGGTGTCGAACTTCAACGGGCGCAGGCCCTCGGCCTCGGCCGTGTCGCCGCCGCCGCGGATCGTGTACCGGACGTAGACGGCGTAGCCGAGCACGAAGACCGCCGCGGCGACGTAGTGCAAGCCCTTCGACTCGATCAGCCCGAGCAGGATGCCCAGCGGGAAGAAGACCGCGAACAGGCCGAGGTCGCGGTTCACGGACGCGATGTGGGAGCGGATCTCGCGTCCAGCGTCGCGACGCCCCTTGAACGCGAGCGCGGAGATGCCCACGAGCAGCATCGCGATCGTGCCGAGCATGAAGGGCGCGCCCACGATCGCGCCGATCGCCACGTCCTCGCCCTCGGCGCCGGCGAGCAGCGCGACGACCGGGATCAGGGACTCCGGCAGCGCCGTTCCGACCGCGGCGAGCAGACTGCCCACGGCGCCCTGCCCCAGGTTCAGCCGATGGCCGAACCACTCGACGGCGTTTGTGAACAGCAGCGCGCCGCCGACGATCAGCGCGAAGCTCGCGATCAGAAGGAGGACGGTCATCTCTTCGTGATGCCCGCTTTATATCCGGCGAAGCAATGCTCCGCGCGGGTCCCAGGCGAGCGATACCTTTGATCCATGCCGCGCGACACCGGCTTTCCGGCCAGCGACGCCCAGTTCGACTTCAGCCGCGCTCGTCGCGGACGCCTGCTGTCCCGGCTCGCTACGCGGCTGCGACGTGAGCCCGGCGATGTCAATGTGATCCTCCCGTTCGAGGAGGTCGCGGAGGCACTCGGCCGGGTCGGCGAGCGCTCGCTCGGCCTCCACTCGATCGAGCTCGACTCGATCGTCGGGACCGTCGACCGGCACAAGGAGTTCGACCGCGGCTTCCGGCCGACCTCCGGACGCGTCAGGCCGCGCTGGGAGCGGATCGCCCATGCCGAGCGGCGCGGCGAGTCGATGCCGCCGATCCGCGTGTTTCGGATCGGCGAGCTGCACTTCGTCGAGGACGGCCATCACCGCGTCTCGGTCGCCCGTGCCCAGGGTCGCACGGATATCGACGCCTACGTGACCGAGGTCATCACGAAGGTGGGTGCCGACCGCGCGATTCGCCTCGCCGACCTGCCGCTCAAGGATCACGAACGAGTCTTCTACGAGCGCGTCCCGCTGCCGCGCGAGGCGCGGCGCCGCATCCAGGTCACCGAGCCCGCCTGGCAGTACGGCGACCTGGCCGAGGCGGTCGAGGCATGGGGCTTTCGCACGATGCAGGCGCAAGGCGAGCTGATGACCCGGGCGCAGGTGGCGGAGGCGTGGTTCGGCGAGGACTACCTGCCGATCGTCGAGGCGCTGCGCGAGGCCGACCTGGTCCGCGGCGGCACGGAGACGGAGCGCTACATGCGGGTCACTTGCGACCGCTACCGGCTGCTCCGCACCCACGACTGGGACGACAGCGTGGTGGACCGGCTCCGAGCCGAGCAGGGTTAGCCGAACCCGAGGTCCGCGGAGCTAGCTTCGCGTCAGGTTCCTGCCGTCCTCGAGGTCGAAGAGGTGGAGGCTCGTTGCGTCGAGCCAGAGCTCCGCCTCAGCTCCCGCCTTGATCTTGCTGCGCGGGTCGAGGCGAGCCACCACGTCGCCGCCAGCGCCTGGCACCTCCCCGGCGCCGGCGTCCTGCGCGAGCTCTTCGAGCTCCGCCGAGCGCACGCTCTCCGCCTCGACCGTGAAGTGCGCGTACAGCTCGGAGCCCAGCGACTCGAGCACATCGATCGTTGCGCGGAAGGCGGTGCCGTGGCCGCGCTGCTCGCCGGACACGAGCTCCGCGTCCTCGAAGCTCTCGGGCCGGATCCCCGCGATCAGCGGCTTGCCGCCGTCGCGGCCGACCGCCTCGTGGGCCCCCGGGGGGAGCTTCACGCTCGCGATCGGGAGCTTCACCGTGTCGCCGTCCACCTCGGCGGGCATGAAGTTCATCGCGGGCGAGCCGATGAAGCCGGCCACGAACAGGTTCTTCGGGTCGTTGTACAGCTCCATCGGCCTTCCAACCTGCTGGAGCACGCCGCTGCGCATGACCGCGACGCGGTCGCCGAGCGTCATTGCCTCGGTCTGGTCGTGCGTCACGTACACGGTCGTCGTCCCGAGCTTGCTCTGCAGCCGCTACACCTCCGTGCGCATCTGCACTCGCAGCTTGGCGTCGAGATTCGACAACGGCTCGTCCATCAGGAACGCAGCGGGGTCGCGGACGATCGCCCGCCCCATCGCGACGCGCTGGCGCTGACCGCCGGATAGCTGAGCGGGGCGCCGGTCGAGGTGCGCAGTGAGGTCCA
>JBPCMT010000185.1:0-4621 GCA_051001995.1 Thermoleophilaceae bacterium | reverse complement strand
CCCGGGCGTCGGTGGTCCGGGCGGAGTCGAGCGCCGCCGCGGCCTCCCGGCGCGCCGTCCGGGCAGGTGCAATCTCTCGATCCACAGCGGAAAGGGCCTCACGGCGCTCGTTCGATGTACGTCCGAGATCGGCGTGCCGCCCCTCCGAGGCACGGCGCTCGGCTCGCAGGCGCTCGATCTCCGGGTCGGAGGGCGAATCGGTCGGCGCGTCGAGCGCCGCCAGCTCGGCCTCGAGCCGCGCGACCCGCTTGGAGGAGCCGGAGCCCGCCGACCCGGGGGCCGGGTCCTCGGCCCGCTCGGCCTCCTCGACCCGCCGCAGGTCCGCCCGCAGGCGCTCCGCGTCCTGAGCCGCCCGGGAGGCGATCGCGCCGACGCGCTCGAGGCGCATCTCCACTCGGTCGGCGGCCGTCGTGGCGGCGAACTGGCGCGCCGCGAGCGCCTCACGCGCGCGCCCGTGCTCCTCGAACGCGCGCTCGGCGCGCTCCCGCCTGGCCCGGACCGCCGTAAGCCCCTCCTCGGCCTCGGCGCGCCGAGAGCGCGCCGTCTCGGCCTGACGCTCGGCCTGCGCCCGGGTCGCGCCGGCCGAGCGCGCGGCCTCCACCGCAAGCTCGAGCCGCGCCGCGACCGACTGGCGCTCGAGGCGCTCGTGCAGGTCGGCCGCCTCGGCCTGGCGCTTGAGCGGCCGCAGGTGCGATCGCGCCTCGCGCTCCACGTCGAGTGCGCGCCCGAGGTTGTCCTCGGTGCGCGACAGCTTGAGCTCGGCTCGGCGGCGGCGCTTTCGATGCTTGCCGAGCCCCGCGGCCTCCTCGATCAGGAGCCGCCGCTCGCGCGGGCTCGAGTGGATCACCGACTCCACCCGGCCCTGCGATACGACCGAGTGCATCTCCTTGCCGAGTCCGGTGTCAGACAGCGCCTCGATGACGTCCACCAGCCGGCAGCGAGCCCCGTTGAGCCGGTACTCGCCCTCGCCCGAGCGATCGAGCCGGCGCGTAACCGACAGCTCGGCGAAGTCCGCGCCGAGCTCGAAGCCCGAGTCGTCGATGACGACCTCGACCTCGGCGGCCGCGCGCTGCGCGACCCCGGGGGCTCCGGAGAAGATCACGTCCTGCATCGTCTGTCCGCGCACCGCCAGCGGGCTCTGCTCGCCGAGCGCCCAGAGCACCGCGTCGGTCACGTTCGACTTGCCGGAGCCGTTCGGCCCGACGATCACGGACACGCCCTCGGCGAACTCCAGCCGGGTGCGGTCGGGGAAGGACTTGAAGCCCTTCATCGTGATCGATCGCAGGTGCATCAGGGAATGGTGACGCGCATATCAGCGCACGGGCCGGACAACTGGCCGCGCCGAGCGCCGTCGATTATCGCCGCCGGCGGTGGCCCACTCACGCACGTCCGGCGAGCCGGTCGAGCGCGCGTGCCGCGGCGGCCTGCTCGGCGCCCTTCTTGGTGGTTCCCTCGCCGCGTCCGATCTCCTCCCCCGAGACCTCGGCGATCGCGAGGAAGCGGCGGTCGTGGGGAGGGCCCTCCTCCGCCTCGATCCGGTACCCGACCACCTCCGCCCGGCGAGCGAGCCGCTCCTGGAGCGCCGACTTGTGGTCGATCGGGCGCTCGAGGGCGTCCTCGACCTGGTCCGCGAACGCCCCCGCCACGGCCGGCGCCACGCGCTCGAAGCCGAACGTCAGGTAGCACGCGCCGATCACCGCCTCGCAGATCGAGGCCAGCACGCGATCGCTCGCGACCAGCGCGCTCGCCAGTTTCCCGCGTCCCACCGGCGCCTCGGCGCGCAGCCGATCCGGCAGGCCGAGCTCCTGCGCGACCGCGACGCACGCGTCCTGGGCCACGGCCTGCGCGCGCAGCTTGGTGAGCCGGCCCGCCCCGAAGCTCTCGAAGCGCGGATAGAGCGCGGTCGATACCGACAGGCTGAGGACGGAGTCGCCGAGGAACGCGAGTCGCTCGTAGGAGCGGCCGCGATCGTCCACCCAGGAGGAGTGGGTGAGCGCCTGGCGTGCGAGGTCCTCCGGGAGGGCGTCGAGCAGGGCGCGGAGGGTTTCGGACGGCGCGTTCAGGTGGTCTACGACGCGGCCTGCGGCGCCCGGTCCGCGACGAAGTCGGCAGCTTGGCCGACGGTGAGGATCTTGGCCGCCTCCTCGTCGGGGATGCGGACTCCGTACCGGTCCTCGAGCTCCATCACGAGCTCGACGAGATCGAGGGAGTCCGCCTCGAGGTCCTCCTTGAAGCGCGTCTCCGGCGTGATCCGTTCGGCCTCGATCTCGAGCTCGACCGCGAGGTGCTCGCGGATGAGCTGCAGCACCTGATCCCTGCTCATGGCTGCCCGCTGACGCTACCAGCGGGCGAGGATCGGAGCGCATCGCCGGCTTCGAGCGCCGCGCGGGTGCGGTCCACGACCTGCTCGTCCACCGCCCGCCCGGCCACCCGGACCGCCTGCGCCACCCCTTCAGCGGTCGAACTGCCGTGCGCGATCACCACGACGTGCCGGAGGCCGAGCAGGATCGCTCCACCCGCCGAGTTGGGATCGAGCGCGCGCCGAAGCGCGCCGAGGCGGCCGCGGATCAGCAGCCCGCCGATTGAGGACACCGGCCCCGAGCGGACCGCGTCGCGGATAGCTCCCACCACGGTGCGCACGGTGCCCTCCATCGTCTTGAGCGCGACGTTGCCCGTGAAGCCGTCGGTGACGACGACGTCGCAGGACCCGGCGGTGAGGTCTCCTCCCTCGACGTTGCCGCGAAAGTCGAGCGGCCCCGCAGCGAGCCGCTGGTGCGCCGCCACGACGTCCGGCGTGCCCTTCCCCGGCTCCTCCCCTACCGACAGGAGGCCGACGCGTGGTCGCTCGATTCCGTGAACGGCCTCCATGAAGGCCGCGCCGAGATAGGCGAACTGGACCAGATGCTCGGGCCTCACCTCCGTGCTCGCACCTGCGTCGAGCATCAGCGTGGGCTTGCCCGGAACCGGAAGCAGGACGGCGATCGCCGGCCGGTGGACGCCGCGCAGCCGCTTGAGGTGGACCACGGAGGCGGCGAGCGCCGCCCCGGTCGGGCCCGCCGAGACGAGCGCATCGGCGCGACCAGCCGCCACCGCGGCCGCCGCTCGCGCGATCGAGGCGTCCGGCCTGGCGCGCACCGCTCGCGCCGGCTCCTCCTCCGCCCCGATCGCGAGCGGGCAATCCTCCACCTCGACGAGGTCGCCGGCCGGGAGCTCGGCCGCCGGGCCGAAGAGCGTCACCGGGACGCCGGCGAGGCGGGCGCCCTCCGCCACGGTCGCCGGGCCGCGGTCCGCGCCGTGCGCGTCGAGCGCGATCACGGCCGTTCCGCGACTACTCGGCCGACTGCTCCCTCGCGACGACCTCGCGGCCGCCGTAGGTGCCGCAGTTCGGGCAGACGCGATGCGGCAGGCCGGCCTCGCCGCAGCGCGGGCACGCGCGCAGCCCGGGCGGGGAGATCTTGTGCTGGGCGCGGCGCTTGCGCGTCCGAGAGCGCGCCTGCCGTTGCTTGGGGACGGCCATGAGCGCGACAGTCTAGCTTCGCCCGCGCGCGCGGCCGGCTTGGCGGCCGACCGTGATCCCGGTCGCCGAGCGACGCGCAAGAGAGGTCAGGATTCGTTCACCTCCGTGCGCGACCGATCGACGCAAGCATCCAGGCGCGCCGGGTGTTCCTCGTGCTGAGCCCGCCGGCGGACGGGGAGGACGGCGCCGTCCACGTGCTGCTCGACGGCGAGCCGGTACGCGCGCGCGCCGCCGGCGCGGACGTGCGCGGCGACGCCCGCGTCCGGGTGGATCGCCAGCGCCTCTACGCGCTCGTGGACCTGCCGCGGGTCGGGCGGCACCGTCTCACGCTCGAGGTCGGTCGCGGCGTCTCGGGCTACGCGTTCACGTTCGGGTAGCGCCCCGGGCGCCGGGGGCGACTCGCCTCGGCTCGGCGTACCCTCGCCCGATGGACATTCGCGTCGAATCGATCGACCACGTCGTGCTAACGGTCCGCGACCTGTCGGTGACGATCGACTTCTACGAGCTCGTCCTGGGCATGGAGGCGACCGTCTTCGCGGGCGGCCGCAGGGCGCTTCGGCTCGGAGACCAGAAGATCAACCTCCACGAGGTCGGCAGCGAGCACCTGCCGAACGCGCGGCACGCCGGCAGCGGGACCGCCGACCTCTGCTTCCTGACGTCGACGCCGCTCAACGCGGTTGTGGCGCACCTGCGCGCGCTCGGGGTGGAGGTCGAGGAGGGTCCGGCGCCCGCCGACGGCGCGCGGTGGCCGCTTCGGTCGGTCTGGTTCAGGGATCCGGACGGCAACCTGATCGAGGTGGCCAACCGGGCTCCGACGTAGGCGCTACTGGAGCTTGAGCTCGCTCAGCTTCGCGAAGCGGGGGTCGGGGGGCCGCTCGTGCTCGTGCGTGGCGTCGGCTCCGTTGAGGTTCTCGCCGCAGATCGCGCACAGGCCCCGGCACTCCTCGGTGCAGAGAATCTGCTCGGGCAGCGCCAGCGCAAGTGCGTCCCTTCCCCACGCGCGCAGGTCCAGGGCGCCGTCGTGCACGTAGGGCGATCGCAGCTCCTCGCCGCCGCTCGGCTGATCGACCTCCCGCGCATCGACCCGCACTCCCTTGGCCGCCT
>JBPCMT010000184.1:0-3605 GCA_051001995.1 Thermoleophilaceae bacterium | reverse complement strand
GCCCGAGGAAGAACCCGAGCGTCACGACCTCGCCGGCGGCGAGCGCGGCCGCTGCGATCAACCACAGGACCCAGTCGGGCATCGACACGATCGTACCGGCGCGCATGGGCGGCGAAGGCGGCGCCCCGGTCGCGTCACTCCAAGAGGGCGCGCGCAAAGTCGTCGGCGTCGAAGGGGCGGAGGTCCTCCACGGACTCGCCGATTCCGATCAGCTTGACCGGCACGCCGAGCTCGCGCGCGATCGCGAGCGCGATGCCCCCCTTCGCCGTCCCGTCGAGCTTCGTCAGGGCGATCCCCGATACGTCCACCGCGTCGCGGAAGGTCTGAGCCTGGCGCAGGCCGTTCTGCCCCGTCGTCGCGTCCACGACCAGCAGCGTCTCGTGCGGCGCCCCCGGCAGGCGCTTGCCGATCACCCGCCGCACCTTCTCGAGCTCCGCCATCAGGTTCTGCTGGGTGTGCAAGCGGCCGGCCGTGTCGCAGAGAACGACGGCGCGGCCGCGCGCGACGGCCGCGTCCACCGCGTCGTAGGCTACGGCGCCGGGGTCGGAGCCGGGCGCCGAGCGCACCAGCTCGGCGCCGGACCGCTCGGCCCAGGCGGCGAGCTGCTCGACGCCGGCGGCGCGATAGGTGTCCCCGGCGGCCAGCACGACCGACTTCCCGAGCTCCTCGCGCAGGTGCCAGGCGACCTTGCCGATCGTGGTGGTCTTGCCGGTGCCGTTGACGCCGACGACCAGGATCACGGTGGGGCGCTCGCGGACGTCGATCGTGCCGTCGCCCGTCCGTGCCGCGTCGGCTAGCAGCTCACGGAGGCGACGGGCCAGATCCTCGCCGGAGGCGAGGTCGCCGGACCCCGCCTCGGCTTCGAGCCGGCCGACGACGTCGGCGGTCGTAGCCGCGCCGACGTCGGCGTAGATGAGCGTCTCCTCGAGCCGCTCCCACGTCGCGTCGTCCAGCGACTGGAACACGGTCGCCTGGAGCTCGGCGCCGAGCGCCTGGCGCGACTTCGAGAGGTTGTCTCGCAGGCGCCGGAAGAACCCCATGCGGTCGCCGCCCGGCTCTGAGTCGGGCGCCTCGGCGTCGTCCTCGCCGGTGAGGAACAGCTCGTGCCAGGTGCGGGCCATGCGGTGGGCGGTTAGGCGGAGGTCATGTCGACCGCGGTTCCCTCCCGCCAGCGACCGAGGAACTCCTCGTCGTCCCAGGGCACAGAATCGCCGTCGAGCCGCTCCACCTCCGCGGCGTACGCGCGCATGGCGCGCAGCGCCGGAGCGCTCGAGGCCGCGGCGAGGAAGCCGGCCCGCTCCAGCCGAAGACCCTCGGGCAGGGACCGCGACGAGCCCTCGTAGACCGCGCGCTTGAGGGCGCCGACGGCGGCGGGCGACCGCCGCGCCAGGCGCTCGGCGGTCGCGAACGCCTCCTCGAAGAGACGCTCGGGATCGATGGCCCGGTGAACGACACCGGCCGCGACCGCCTCCTCCGCGGTCAGGGGCGTGGCCTCGAGCATCAGCTCGAGCGCCCGCGCCGGCCCGAGCGCCCGCGCGAGACGCTGCGTGCCCCCGGCGCCCGGAATGATCCCGAGGCTCACCTCGGGCAATCCGATGCGCGCCGACTCCCGCTCGGCCATCAGCCTGATGTCGCAGGCGAGCGCGAGCTCGCAGCCGCCGCCGAGCGCCAGCCCGTTGACCGCGGCCACGAACACCTTGTCGAGCCGGTTCATGCGCAGGAAGACGTCGTGGATCCGGTTCAGGCCGACCAGCCCCGAGGCCGGCGAGCGGTCCAGGGCCGCCTCCGCCCCGGGCACGCGCGCCAGCGCCCCGGCGGCGCGCAGGGCGCCGCCGGCGACGGCCGCCGGCACCTGCCTCCCCACTCCCTCGGAGCCCGCGACCAGCTCCTGCACGTCGAAGTGGGTGATGAAGATGTCCTCCGGGGCGCCGGTCACGAGGACAGCCCCGACCGATCGATCGCCCTCGAGCGCCGTCACGAGCGCGTGCAGCTCCTCGACCATGGCGCCCGTCATGAAGTTGCGCGGCGGGTTGTCGAGCCGCACGACCATGACTCTGCCCTCGCGCTGCGCGTGAACCGTCGCTGCGGCCATCGCCGCCTCCTCCGTGTCGCTCCGCTGTGCGGCGCGACCCTACTGACGCGAGGGCTAGGCGGCTGATTCCAACTAGGCGGCGGCCTCGGCGTCGGTCGCGACGGTCACCGACTCGAGCTCGCCGCGTTCGCGCGGCAGGCGCCGCGAGACGACCTTCGAGATGCCGTCACCGCCCATGCTCACGCCGTAGAGGCGATCGGCAGCGTCCATCGTCCGCTTCTGGTGGGTCACGACGATGAACTGGGCCCGCTCGGAGCAGCGGCGGACGAGCCGCAGGAAGCGGTCGATGTTGGTGTCGTCGAGCGCCGCCTCGACCTCGTCGAGGACGTAGAACGGGCATGGCCGCGCGAGGAACACCGAGAAGAGGAACGCGAGCGCCACGAGCGAGCGCTCGCCGCCCGACATCAGCGACAGCCGTCGCGTGGACTTGCCCGCGGGCGTGACCTCCACCTCCACGCCGGGCTCGCGCGCCTCGGCGCCCGATGCCTCGTCGCCGTCCGGGCCGGAGGGTTCCGTGCCGGCCGAGTCGGCCTCTGGCTCGCTCGCGGGCTCACCGGACGCGGACTCGCCGCCGAGCACCGGCCGCGGTCCCGCCGGCGTCACGAGCCGCAACCGCCCGCGCCCGCCCGGGAACAGCTCCTCGACGACCTCCTCGAAGTTGCGCGCCGTGGCCTCGAACGTGCGCTCGAAGGTCTCGCGGATCCGGCGGTCTGTGTCGTCGATGATGCCTCGTAGCTCCGCGAGCGCCGTCTCGAGGTCGGCGCGCTGGGCCTCGAGCTCCTCGACCCGAGCCACCGCCTCCTCGTACTCGGCCTTGGCGAGCGGGTTGACCGGGCCGATCCGCTCGCGCCGGCGCCCGAGCCGCTCGATGCGCTCCTCGAGCTCGCCGCGACGCTCGTCCGAGAGGGGCTCGGGCGGCGCGGCGGCGGGCTCTCCGCCCAGGCGATCCTGGAGGGCGCCGAGCTCGCGCTCCGCCTCGCCGGCCGCATCGCGGGCACGCTGGGCCGCGACCTCGGCCTCGGTGACGGCCTCCCCGACGGCTCGGAGCGCCCCCTGGAGCTCCGCCTCCTCGTGCGCGCAGGATCGGAGCTCCTGGCCGGCGTGGGCCCCGGCCGCGTGCCCGGCGGCGAGGTCTGCGCGAAGCGACTCGCGGTGACCGCCGATCGCGACAAGCGCCGCCTCGAACGGGGGGGGCGCGCTCTCCGCGGCGAGCCGCAGAGCATCGGCGCGCTCGGCGCCCTTCCGTGCCCGTTCGGCGCGGCGGCCACGGTCGAGGCGCTCGCGCGCCGCGCGCTCGGCGATCCGTCGCTCGACGCGAAGCTCGGCGGCCAGCTCGGCGCGGCGAATCGCGACGCTGCGGTCGGCGGCCTCCTCGCGCCGCTCGAGTGCCCGTGACGCCGCGTGCACCGCCTCGTCGGCCGCCTCCGCCTCGCGGACGGCGGCGCCATGCACCTCCGCGGCGCGGTCGCGCGCCCGCTCGAGCTCCGACACGGCCTCCGCGGCGGTCCGGGCC
>JBPCMT010000183.1:0-2705 GCA_051001995.1 Thermoleophilaceae bacterium | reverse complement strand
AGAAGGGGAACCAGACCCTTTGGCGGCTGTCGGCGGACCAGTTGGGCATCGAGCGCGTGCTCGATGTGGCGCGCACGGGCGGGGACGGGAGCGGAGGAGGTTGGGGCGGGGACCGCCCCCCCGGCGGTCCCCGCGTTCACAACCCAGCGGCATGCGTGCCGCCTTTCGACGGAAACCCTCCGTGCCGTCGTAACCGAATCCTCGGCGCGGCGCCTGCCCTGCTTGGCGAAAGGGCTTACACCTGGACGTCTGTTGGAAGCGGCCCGGTCCTAGTCGAAGTCGAAGTCGCGCGGCGGCTGCTGCTCGAACCAGAGCCGATCGTGCTCGGGCGTCTCTGAAAGGAAGTCGGGGGTATCCTCGAGCACGTCGTCGTCAGCGTCTTTGGCGGCGGGTGCGTCCCCTGGCGGCGGCTCCTCCTCCGGCGGCAGCCCTTCCTCGGACGGCGGCTCCTCTTCGGGCGACAGCTCATCCTCGGACGGCGGCCCGTCCTCGGGCTGCAGGTCCTCCGCAGGCGGCTCGTGGCTGTAGGGCTCATCGAAGGGGGATCCCACCTCGGTCACGGGCTCTTCGAGCCGCGCAGCCGGCAACGGCTCGTCGGGGTCGAGCACAGGGACAGGCTCGGCCTCGTGCTCGCGCTCGTCGGCGACCAGGGGCTCGTTCTCCAGCACAGGCTCGTCCTCTGCCCCGTCGAAGGGAGCCTCGGACTCCGGTTCCTCGAGGACGGGCGCCTCGGCGATGCGGGTGGGCTCGTCCGCGGGCTCGATCGGCGCATCGGCCGGCTCGGCGTCTTCGTCCACCTCGCGGCGAGCGGGGCCGAGGGCCTCGGCCTCCAGGTCGCGCAGCTCGTCCTCGGCCGCTCCGTGGCGGCGCCGAAGCTCGAGGTGCTCGCGGATGGCGTCCTCGAGAACACTCATCGCCGCGAAAGCCTAACGCGGTCCGCTAACGCGGGGCGGTCAGCGCGCCGGCGCGCTCGACCCGATTCTTGCCCGAGCGCTTGGCGCGGTAGAGCGCCGCGTCGGCCGCGGCGATGAGGGAGGACTTGTCCCAGGCGGCGTCCGGCAGCGAGGCGACCCCGAAGCTGGCGGTGATCCGCAGGTCACCCTGTCCGTCCAGGCGCGCGATCCGGAGCTCCTGAATCGCCTCACGCATGCGCTCGGCGAGTCGGGCGGCACCCCCGGAGTCGGTCTCCGGCGTGACCACGGTGAGCTCCTCGCCGCCGTAGCGGGCAGGCTCGTCGATGTCGCGTGACAGCTCTCGCAGGATCCGACCCACCTGCACGAGGACCTGGTCGCCCTGCTGGTGGCCGAACACGTCGTTGACCTTCTTGAAGTCGTCGAGGTCCAACATCAGCAGCGCAAGCGGGCTCTTGAAGCGCCGCGACCGCTCGACCTCGCGGTCGAGCGCGGTGTGCAGCTCGCGTACGTTGGACAGCCCGGTCAGCTCGTCGGTGACCGCCTGGCGCTGGACGGTCGCGTGGAGATCGGCGTTCTCGATCGAGACCGCGGCCTGCCCGGCCAGATACTCGAACAGCTCTCGCTCCTCGCGGGTGAACTCACTCGCGCGCGCGATGGAGACGAGACCCATGTGGTCGCGGCCGCCGTGTGGAGCGCGGATCGCCACCGCCAGCGCGTGGGCACCCCGGGTGCGACCCTCGGCGGCGCCGCCGGCGGCCGGCGGGGCGCCCCCGTCGCCGTGCAGCGCGACGCGCTCGGCATCCGCCATGGCGGTGGTGATGGTGATGGCCTCGCTCCCGCGCTGAAGCGGGTCGATGCGTCCGTGGGCGAGCGGAAGCGCTCGGCCTCCGTCGGCCTCGCAAGCGTCGACCGCCGTGTCGAGCGTCAGCTCGATCACGCCCTGTGGGTCGAGGCCGGAGGCAAACGCGGCGCCGACCCGGCGGATCGTCTCCTCGAGCTCGCGGCGCTTTCGGTCGAGCTCCTCGATCTTGGCCTCGAGCTGCTCCGACATGCTGTTGAACTCGCGGCCGAGGAGGGCGAACTCATCGCCGCCGTGCGTCGGGACCGGGTGCTTGAAGTCACCCTTGGCGAGCCGGCGGGCAGCGTCGAGGAAGCGCCCGATCTGGTCCTGGAGCGCGCGGACCACGAACACCGACGAGGCCAGCGCCAGGAGAAGGAAGGCCAAGACTATCCCGCCAATCAGCAGACGACTGTCGCCCACCGAGCCGGTGAGCTCGGCGGCGGGGTCGTAGACCGCGATGGTCACGGGCGGGCCCAAGACCTCGCGGAAGCTGTCCGTCCGGCCCCGGTAGTCCTGTCCCCGGAGCTCGAAGTCGCCGCCGCCGGCGGGCACCATGCGGGCCCCGCCCCCCGTATCGACCAGCAGACGACCCCGGCTGAGGCCCACCTGAAGCCCGGTGAGCTCGCGCAGTGCGGCCGCGTATGCGCGCGCGGCTGTGATGGAAAGGGCGAGGGTGCCCAGCCGGCGTCCGCGCCCGTCCACCAGGGGCGCGCCGGCCGCCGCGATGCCGCTGTCGGGCCCGCCCCGCAGCGTCTGCCGCGAGCCCTCGGGACGGAAGGTCACCCCCGCGACGCCCGGTAGCAACGCGCCACTGCGCAGGGCCGCCTCAGCGCCGGGGCCGCCCGCGGCCAGGCCGTTGACGAAAGCCTTGTTCGCGGCCAGCCTGCGCAGCGCCGGCTCGGCCCGCTTGGACGAGGCGTCGTAGAGCGCGAACGCCGTCCGCAGCCCGG
>JBPCMT010000182.1:0-2693 GCA_051001995.1 Thermoleophilaceae bacterium | reverse complement strand
ACTCGAACCGCCTCACTCCGGCGGCGTCCGCGGTCGACCTCGTCACCGAGAACGCCAACGTGGCGTTGCACTTCTTCGCCGACCGGCTGACCCGACGTGCGCCCGACTCGGCCGGCGACCTCCCGGCGGGCGGCGGCAAGGTCGTCTCGAGGCACGGCAGGCAGGTAGCGGTGTCAAAGGACGATGAGGGAACGGTGAGCGCGGTGTCGGCGCGCTGCACCCACCTGGGTTGCATCGTTGCCTGGAATGACGCCGAGCGGAGCTGGGACTGTCCCTGCCACGGCTCGCGCTTCGCGACCGACGGCTCCGTTCTCCAGGGTCCCGCGGTGAACCCCCTCGAGCGGCGCGACCCGCCCCGTTAGCCTCCGGCGCCGTGCTGTCACTCGGGACCAGCCGCCTTTCGATCTACCTGAACGACCACCTCGCCGGTGCGACGGTCGGCGTGGAGCTCGCTCGCCGCACGGCCGCGAGCAACCGATCGACCGATTACGGCCGCGCCTTGACGGAGCTCGCCGCGGAGATCGAGCGGGACCGGGAGACGCTGGTCGAGATCATGAAGCGGCTCTCACTCGGACGCGATCGCGTCAAGCTCCTGGTCTCCTGGGGCGCGGAGAAGGCGGGGCGGCTGAAGCTCAACGGACAGCTTCGCGGCTACTCGCCGCTCAGCCGGCTCGAGGAGCTCGAGGCGCTCTCGCTGGGAGTCGAGGGGAAGATGGCACTCTGGCAGGCCCTACGGCGCACCCACGGCGCCGACCCGCGGCTCGGCGGGATCGACTTCGAGGAGCTGATCGAGCGGGCACGGTCGCAGCGACGTCGGTTCGAGCGCCAGCGCCGCCGGGCAGCTGAGGAAGCGCTGACCTGAGGGTCGGCCATTCGACCCCACCGGCTGGACGCTAGGCCGGGGGTGAGCCGAGCGTTGTGGCGATCTCATCCAGCGCCGCCTGCTCGCTGTCGCTGACCTCCTTGCCGCCGAGGCCGAGAACGCCGCCCTCCTTGTGGGCGCGCGCAACCCGCTCCGCCAGGTCGAGGATGAAGCGCTTGTAGTCGTCGACCTCCTGTGGCGTGGCCTTCTGATCGAGCAGCTGAACTGCCTCCGTCAGGCGCCTCGCTCCCTGGGTCTTGAGGTCCTCGGCCGATCGGAAGCGCTGGCGATCGAACTCGGGGTTGGCCGCGACGATCTCGTCGAGCAGCTCGCTGGCGCCCTGCGCCTGGCGCGCCTCGGCGTAGGCCTTGCCCATGGAGACGCTCTCGCGAAGCGTTCCGCCGCGCTCTGCGGCCATGACGGTCATCCCGGCGATCGGCGGGCCCTCGAGCACGAGCGACCACTCCTCGGCGTTGAAGTCGGCCTTCTTGGTCATCTGCTCCTCCGGTTGGCTTCGGTCTGCGACTACCTATCTGCCCTGATGGGGGAAAGCGAAACGGTCTCGAACCCGCTCGCCTAGCAGGGGCTTCGCTCGAGTGCCTCCATCCCGACCTCCTCCACCGACCGGCAGCCGGCGAGCCCCAGCGTCAAGTCGAAGTCCGCCGTGAAGTTGGCAATGACCTCGGCCACGCCGGCCTGTCCGGCGATCGCGAGCCCGTATGCGTAGGGGCGCCCGATCAGGACGGCGCGCGCGCCCAGCGCCACTGCCTTGAAGACGTCCGCGCCGCCGCGCACGCCGCTGTCGAGCAGCACCGGCACCCTTCCGTCGATTGCGGCCACCACACCGGGAAGAGCCTCGAGCGTTGGGATCGCTCCGTCGACCTGGCGTCCGCCGTGATTCGAGACGATCACGCCGTCCATGCCGACATCGACGGCGCGCGCTGCATCGTCCGGGTGCAGGATGCCCTTGAGCAGGATCGGGAGCTTGGTGCGCTCGCGCAGGAAGGGGAGGTCGTCCCAGGTCAGCGAGGGGCGCGAGTAGATCTCGATGAAGCGCTGAACCGCGGCGCGTGCCTGCCCTGATCGGAGCGCGCGCAGGAAGCGATCCGGATAGGCCCGCGTCAGCTGCAAAAGCGCCATCAGTGCCTGCGCCGTCGGTCGAGGTGCGGGCGCCCGCCCGTCCTGTGGCTCCTCCGCGATCAGCCGCCGGAAGACCGGGTCGCTCGTGTACTGGGCGATTCCCTTCCCGCGCAGGAACGGCAGGTATGCGAGGTCGAGGTCACGGCTGCGCCAGCCGAGGATCGTGGTGTCGAGCGTGACCACGATCGCTTCGCATCCGCAGGCCTCGGCGCGCCGGACGAGGCTCGCGACCAGGTCGTTCGACGTGCTCCAGTAGAGCTGGAACCACCGCGGTCCCGAGCCCATCACCTCGACGCAGCGCTCCATCGGTACCGACGCCTGGTTGGAGAAGACCATCGGAATGCCGGTCTCGGCCGCGGCGCGCGCCACGGCGAGGTCGGACTCACAGTGCGCCAGCTCCAGGACGCCGATCGGGCCGAGCAGAAACGGCGAGGGAAGCCGGCGACCGAAGAGCTCCACACTCGTGTCGCGGTGCGAGACGTCGCGCAGCACGCGGGGCACGATCCGCCAGCGGTCGAAGGCGGCGCGGTTGGCAGCGACCGTGCCCTCGGTCCCGGCGCCGGCGGCCACGTAGGCGAACGCCTTGCGCGACATCGTCCGGCGCGCCCGCTGCTCGAGCTTCGAAGGGTCGATGGGTACGCGCGGGCGGCGTCCGCTCACCCCCGCGAGGTAGACCGATGTCTGACGCTCG
>JBPCMT010000181.1:0-12134 GCA_051001995.1 Thermoleophilaceae bacterium | reverse complement strand
CGAGGCGCCGGCGCTCGACATGTACCTGATCGCCAACCTCGCCATCGCGAACGGGGACCGCGCGCCCGCGCCAAGCTCGAGCACGCCGTTCCCGTCCGCCCTGAAGATCGACTACATCCGCGTCTGGAAGCCGTTGCTCGAGTTTCCTGCCGTTCGCTGAGAGGGCTCGTTAGTCGGTTGAGGAAGCTCGGGGACGGAGGCGCCGCGCGAGCGTGAGGAGGCCCCCGGCCTCCTCGACCCGCATCGCGCGCGCGAGCAGGAGATAGACGAGCACCAGCGAGCCGCCGCCCAGGACGAGGACGGAGACGTCGAGCAGCGCTCCGGCGATCACCGCCTTGGTGAGCGTCCCCACGGCCACGGCCACGACGGACGCGGCCAACGCCGCCGCCCCGCAGCGCGCGAAGTGGCGGGTCAGGCGCGCCCGGTGCAGCGCGATGCCCCGGCGTTGCATGCTGCGCAGCATCAGGACGGCCATCAGCGAGATGCCGAGAGCGTTGCCGAGGGCGATTCCCGGGGCCCCGATAAGCGCGGCTGCGGGTACGGCTATCAGCGCCGTCAAGACCAGGCCTAGGGCGGCCGATCGCGCCGGGCGCCAGGTCTTCCCCGGCACCGCGACGAGGATCTGAAGGCTCACGCCGACGAGCACCTGTCCGAGCAGCCCGAGGCTGTACACGCGCAGTATCTCGGCCGTGGCGTCCGTGTCGACGGAGGTGAACGCCCCCCGCTCGAACAGCATCGCCACGATCTGGCCGGGGAAGACGATCAAGACCGCCATCGCCGGCAGGAGGAGGAAGGTCACCAGCCGGAGATTGCGCTCCGCGAGCGAGCGCAGGCGGTCCTCCTCTCCCACGGCGGCCGCGCGCGACAGGGCCGGGAACGTCACGGCGGACACCGTGAGGGCGAGCAGCATCGGGATCTGCCCGACCTTGGCGGCGTAGTTCAGCTGCGAGAGGGTGCCGGCGCTGAGGAGCGATCCGACCACCCGCTCGACGTAGACCTGACCGTGCCGAGCGATCGTGAACGAGGCCAGGGGCACGAACACGCTGAGCCTCTCCCGCAGCTCGGCGGGCAGGCGGAAGGTCGGCCTCGGAACACCGACCGCTCGCACGAAGACCGGCAGCTGGATGGCGACCATCAGCGCGGCGCCCACGGCCAGGCCCACCGAAGCGCTGAAGACTCCGAGGCGCTCGTGCAGGACGAGGATGACCGTGATGATTCCGACGTTGTAGGCGACGTAGACCGAGGCCGGCCAGCCGAAGATGTCCTTCGATCGAAGCGCGGCCATGCAGTAACCGGACAGCCCGATCATCAGCACGGTCAGAGACGTGACCCGAACGCCGCGGATCGCCAACTCTCGCTCGGCTATTCCCGGAGCCAGGAGGTCGACGACGACCGACGCACCGACCGCCGTCAGCGCGGTGAGGGCGACCAGGATCCCCAGAAGCGGCAGGAGCACTCCGGACAGGGCGGCCCTGAAGGACCCGACCCTGGTGAGCTCGTGGGAGAAGAGGGGTACGAGGAGCGCGGCCATAGCGCCTTCCATCAGGAGCGGCGACGCGGTCTCGGGAATGGTCCACGCGACGAAGAACGCATCCGTTTCGGCCGTCGCGCCGAAGAAATGGGCGATGGTGAGGTCGCGGACGAAGCCGAGCAGCGCGCCGGCGATGGTCAGCGCTCCGACCAGGCCGGCGGCGCGAATGTGGCCGCGGCCGCGGCCGGCGATGGCCGGCGTGTCCGGGACCGAGGGTGTCGGAGAGACGGTTGAGCCGCTCATCGGTCTGCTCCCCCGTCGCCGGCGTCTAGCGAGCGGCGAGAGCCCTGTCTACCGCCGGACACCGCCGACAACCATATCGCCGCCCTACGCGCGTCGATCGCCTCCTCGACGTTGGTTTTGGTCGCCGGAACCGCGACGGGGGGCGGTGAGAGGACGCTGGCATATCATCCCGCGCGTATGACTTTCGCGGGCGGTAGCGATTGCAGTGCATCACTGTGAAGCCCCCGGTGGGCGCACCATGACCACCGCGAGCGTTCGGGCCCCGAGCGTGCGACCGTTGGGCGCACTGCTCGCTGCCCCGCCGGCTGCAGTGTTCAGGGCGGTGCAGGAACTGTGGATGCGGCCATCACTACTCGTGGTGCTCACGCTCGTCCTCCTCTGCATACCGGTGGGCGCGGCGCCGGAGCAGGAGGCGTCGCAGTTGGCGCCCGGGGACATCGCCGCCTTCGCCGTGGTCGCCCTCGTCGCGGTCCGCGGCCTCACCGGGCATCCGGCGCCGTTGCTTCGCGGAAGCGTCGTCGCGGCGGCGTTCGTGGTCGCGGGAGCTGCGCTCGTCGCGACCGTGGCCGCCACCGACACCGAACTTAGCCTGGTCGGAGCTGTGCGGTTGGTCGAGATCTTCGTCGCGGTGCCTCTCGCCGTCGCGCTTAGCCTGCGCACCAGGAGCGATCTCATCCTGATCCTCGGCGCGGTGATGGCGATCGGCATCGTCCAAGGGGGAATAGGCGTCTACCAGTACGCCACCGGCACGGGCGCCGGATTCAACGAGTCCAACGTCCGCGCCGTGGGGACGTTCGGCTCCTACGACATCATGACCATGGCGCTCGTCGTCACCTATGCCCTGCTCGCCGCGCTGGCGGTCGCGCTCGCGGCTCGGGGCAGGGTTCGCCTGGTCGCGGGCGCGGCGTGCCTGTTCCTGGTGATACCGCTCGCGATGTCGCTGAGCCGGGGATCGTGGCTCGCTGCGGCGATCGCTGCGCTGGCGGTGCTCGCGGCGTTCGACTTCAAGAGGACGTTGCTGGTCGGGGGTGTCTGCGCACTCCTCGTCCTCCCGGTGCTCGGGGTGACTCAATCCGAGACGGGAGTGATCGGGAGCCGTCTTACTTCACTCGTGGAGACCATCGATTCCCCCGATCGCTCGGTGCGTGATCGCTACGCCCTGTGGGCCACGGCGGTTCAGATCTGGAGAGATCATCCGGTGACGGGCGTCGGTCCGAAAAACTTCTCTCTGTGGCGTGACACATACGCCCCGCTGAGCCTGTCGTCGTCCAGTGACATCTCCGATCCGACCGGCGGCTTTCGCCAGGTCGAGCTGTTGAGCCCCCACAGCCTGTACCTGTTGGTCCTCAGCGAGCAGGGCGCGCTGGGCATTGGCGCGCTCTTGGCCTTCCTGGTGATCCTCGGCGCCGGGGCGGGCCGGCGCCTGCGAGCCACGCGGAGTCATACGCTCGAGCGCATAGTCGGCCTGTTCGCCGTCGCAGTCCTGGTGCGATTCGCCGTAGCCGGCCTATGGAGTGACATCGGCGGCCCGGGAACTACCGTCTCCGCGATATTGCTCGGGGTCCTGGTCTGGTTCGCCGCCGGAGCCCGGACGTCTCGAGAGCAAGCTCCCGCGACTTACGGTCCGGGAGGCGCTCCAGCGTGAGGAGGGGGCGCCCCTGGGTGCTCATGTACCACGCCGTCGAGCCGTACCGCGACGATCCCCTGCTCGTGTGCGTCTCGCCCGCGCGTTTCGAGGAGCAGATGGCGTGGCTGGCCCACCGCGGGCTTCGCGGAGTCTCGATGCGCGACCTCCGATCGGCTATCAGCGGCGGGCGGGGGAGGGGACTGGTCGGCCTGACCTTCGACGACGGCTACGCGGGGTTCCTCAGTCACGCGCTGCCCGTCCTAGCCCGGCACGGCTTCTCGGCCACCGTCTTCGCAGTCGCCGATCGGCTGGGTGGCCGCAACGACTGGGACGAGGGGCCCCACCGGGCGCTCTTGACCGCATCCGACCTGGCCGAGGTCGCGGCACAGGGCATGGAGGTGGGCTCGCACGGGATGACGCACGCGCGACTGACACGGCTCGCCCCGGAGCAGATCGCCGCCGAGGTGGAGAACAGCCGCGAGCTCCTCCGCGACACCACGGGCGCCGCGGTCGAGGGCTTCAGCTACCCGTACGGCGCACACGACTCGAGGGCCGTGTCCGCCGTCGAAAAGGCTGGGTACGAGTATGCGTGCACCGTCTTCGCCGGCAGGGAGAACGGCCGCTTCCTGATTCCGCGAGCATTCGTCGGGGAGCGCGATCGAGTCGCGCGGCTGACCGCCAAGCGAGTCGTCAGCCGCCTCAACCTGAGGCGTCAGCCTGCCGTTGCGTGAGGGTGGTGCACGTGATAACCGGGCTCAGCGCGGGTGGGGCCGAGAACCAGCTACGGCTCCTGCTTCGCCACACCGTCCACGACGCGCGGGTCATCACCCTGACGAACCCGGGATCGGTCGCCGCGGCCATCGAGGCCGAGGGCACGCGTGTCGATCATCTCGGGATGGGGGGCAATCGCGACGTGGCTTCGCTTCCGCGCCTGCGCGCGATGATTAGGCGACCGGCGTGTGACATCGCCCACGTTCACCTGTACCGCTCGTGCCTATATGGCCGACTGGCGGCACGCTTGGCCGGGGTCCGGCGGGTGGTCACGACTGAGCACTCGCTCGGCGACGGCTACATCGAGGGTCGCCGCACCACCGCGGGCGTTCGTTCGCTGTATCTGGCCACGGAGCGGATGTCGGACGCCACCATCGCCGTTTCCCAAGCGGTTCGCAAGCACCTGATCGCGTGGGGCGTGCGGTCCGAGAAGATCGTGGTCGTTCCGAACGGGGTCGATTTCGACTCAGTCGCCTTCGATCCCGTGGCCAGGTCCGCGGCGCGCGCTGAGCTCGGCCTCCCGACGAACGCGTTCGTCGTCGGGGCGCTCGGCCGGCTGGAGGCGATCAAGCGGTTCGACGTGCTGCTCCGGGCCGCCGCTCCGCTGCTGGGCTCGAACGTCCGGCTGCTCGTCGTAGGCGATGGAGCGATGCGCCGAGAGCTCGAGCACTACGCCGGCCAAGCGAAGATCCAGTCCCACGTCGTCTTCACGGGGGAGCGGTCGAGCGTTGGACCTCTGCTGTCGGCCATGGACCTCCTCGTCGCGCCGTCCGCATCGGAGACCTTCGGTCTGGCCGTCGTGGAAGCGCTCGGCTCGGGGCTTCCTGTGCTTCACGCCGAATGCCCGGCTCTCGACGCGCTCCCGGACCGGGGGGCGCCGAAGGCCAGGCGGGTGGCCGCCACCGAGCGCGACCTGCGCCAGGCGATCGAAGCGGTCATGCGCACCGGCGGCGCCTCTGACCGCGCTCCCGTCAGAAGTGCCCTGGAGCGCTTTGGCATCCAATCTTGCACCCGCGCAACGGATCGTGTCTACGATTCGTTGACGGAACCGGCTGGATCCCTCGCATGACAGAGCCCATCCCCATCTTCGAGAGGCTGCGCGCCCGCTGGGTGCTGCTCCTGGTCGCCCTGGTCCTCGGAGCCGCCGCCGGTGTGGCCTTCGATCGCCTGCGCCCGGACACGTACACGGCGAGCGCGGAAGCGGTCGTCGCCCCCGATGCCCAAGACCCCGTTGTCGACTCCTCGATCGGGATCACCCAGGCCTACGCACGCCTCGCGATCGATCCGAACGTCGTCTCCGACACCCTCGAAGACGAAGACATCGCGATCCCTCCCGGCGACCTCGACGAGCACATCAGGGCATCGGCATTACCGGATGCGCCGGTGATCCAGATCCTCGGCACGCGCGAGTCACCCGCGGAAGCGGCGCTGCTGACAAACGCCGTGCTGGACGCTCTCATCGCGTACAGCGAGAGGGCGAACGGCCTCGACTATACGCTCGAGCCCTTCGCGGAGGCGAGCGCGCCGACGGGGTCCAGCGACCCGGGTCCGGTGCTCTACGGCCTGCTCGGGGGCGGACTGGGGCTGCTGCTCGGGGGCCTGCTCGCGCTCGTGCTCCCGCCGAAGCCGTTCGTCGCGGGCGCCGAGCGACGGCTTCGAACAGCCGATCAGGTGCAGCGCGAGTTCGAGCTTCCGGTCCTCGCCCGCGTTCCACGCCGGAGGCGGTCGGACGCCTCCGTCAGCGCATTCAATGAGGGGTACGGGCTCCTCCGAACGAACCTCCAGTTCGCAGGCGAGAAGAGCCGCCCGGAGGCGATCGCCGTGACGAGCGCGAATGCGGGCGAGGGAAAGACCACTACTGCGGCGAACCTGGCGATTGCGTGGGCCTCGGCAGGCCATCGGGTGATCGCCGTCGAGGCGGACTTCCGCCGGCCGGCCTTACAGCAGGAGCTCATGCCGGAGACCGACGCCCCGCTGCTGCCCGGCCTCAGCAACTATCTGCTCGAGCTGGCGTCAGCGGAGCAGATCGTCTACCCGACTGGCAAGCCGAACGTCGGCTTCGTGCCGGTCGGACCCCGGCCCCCGAACCCGTCGGCCCTGCTGGACTCCCGCAGGGGCAGGACGGTCGTCGACGACTTCAAGGAGCTGGCCGACCTCATCGTGGTCGACTGCCCGCCGCTCAACCCGGGGGCCGACGCCTCGGTGGTAAGCGGATGGGTCGACGGAGTGCTCCTCGTCGTCGACCTCACGACCTCCACCGAGCGGGCCGTTCGGGACGCCGTACGCCAGCTCGAGGCGGTCGAGGCGCAGGTTCTCGGAGTGCTGCTGAACCGTGATCCGAGCATCGACACCGACGATTCGTACTACCGTGGCGACGCTCACTTCAATGGTGCCGACGGACGCAAGCGGCGCCTGGGCAGGCGGAAGCGGCAGGTGTCAGACGTGTCGAACGGCGCCGCCAGAACGCCGTCCGCCGGCGGCGGCGGACGTTAGCCTGAAGACCCGGGCGCGGTGATCGGTGTGCGCGACCGGCGCGCACGGATGCAGCCGGCCGCGGCGACGCCTCCAGACCGAGGGAAAGATGTCCAATAACGACTTCACTACCGAGCAGGCCGCTCGCGAGGCATCGGGAGCCCGGCCCTACGGCCGCTACCTCGAGGACTTCGAGGTCGGCGACGTCTACAAGCACTGGCCTGCGAAGACGGTCACCGAGTCGGACGACCACATGTTCTGCCTGATCACGATGAACCACCACCCGCTGCACATCAACGATGTCTACGCCAGCAAATCCCAGCAGGGCCGCAATGTCGTGGTCGGCCCGCTTGTCTACTCCCTGGCGCTTGGGATGTCGGTACCGGACGTGTCGGGCAAGGCGATCGCGAACCTCGCCACGGAGGAGCTCTCGCATCCCGCGCCGGTCTTCCACGGGGACACCCTGTTCGTCCAGAGCGAGGTGCTGGAGGTCACTCCCTCGCGCTCGAAGCCGGATCGCGGGGTGGTCCGGGTCAAGACCGAGGCCTACAACCAGGACGGAGCCCTGGTGGCCCACTTCAGGCGGACCGTGCTCGTGCCGCGGCGCGAGTCGGGCGGTTCCACGGCGGGCGAGGAAGCGGCGGCCAGGTCCCGCGAGGCGGAGACGGCCAGGCCGCCCGATTAGGGGGGAGCACTTGGGCCAGCGAGGGAAAGTCCCGCGGGGATCGACGAACGAGGCGGGGAACTCGGGTGAGGCCGTGGCGAACGACGTCACGCGCGAGGTCCGCTTGATCCTGCGGTCGGCCGAGGGGCTCGCGGCGGCGCTCAGGCGGGAGGCGGAGTGCCAGGCGGAGGCGCTGATCGAGGAGGCGAGGCAGGAGGCGGCGCGACGGCTGGACGACGCACGTCGGGAGGCGGACGCGATCCGAACCGAGCGGGTGACGCGACTCAACGACCTGAGCGATCAGATCGTCGCCCGTGCCGAGGTCACCCTCGGGAAGCTTGAGGCGGGCCAAGCCGCCCGGACGCACCTCGACCGGCTGCTGGACGAGATCGCCCGGGCGACCGAGGGGCTCGCGGGAGAGGCCGTGGCGCACGGACAGCGCAGACCGGGCGACCACGCTGTCCGGGCCGTGGGGCCGGTCAGACGCCTTGAGCCGGTCGACGTCTTCGCTCCCAGGCAGCCGACCGGAGTGGATCCGCTGGGCGACCGCGTCGACTCGTTCGACGTCCCCCGCCAGGTCGCCTTCGAGATGGCTGTCGCGGGCAGTACGCGCGCTGAAGTCGCGGCGCACCTTCAGCGCACGTTCGGGCTCGCCGACGCGCACGTCGTCCTGAACGAGGCCTTCCCGAACGCGGACGGCCGCACCTAGCTGCGCGGGCCGCCCGAGTATTCGGTGGCGTTCCCTCAGGCGCTGCGCGCCAGGCGGCGCCAGACGGGCTTTCGCAGAGGCGGTGGCGCCGGGGCGGCGGGCGGCGGCTTTCCGCGCAGGATCGCGGCTGGCGCGATCCCGGTGAACCAATCGAGCTGGGATGAGAGTCCGGGCAGGTCCCTCTCTGCCGCCTCGAAGCCTGGACGCAGCAGCGGAGGTCGGCGCACCGGGTCGTGGGCGTCTGAGGCCACGCTGTGCACCAGGCGCTCATGCATGAGCTGCAACGCGAAGCGATGGGCGGTCGAGCCGAACTCGCCGGCGAGCGATCCGGCGTTGATCGAGCACAGGACGCCGCGCTCGACGAGGGCCCGGAGGCGGTTTAGATCGTCATGGAAGACCGGGGAGCGCTCCGGGTGAGCCAGCATCGGTGTGAAACCGCGCACCTGGAGCGCGAAGAGCGAATTGTCGATGGAGGACGCGGCTCGCTCGTACGGGCTCTCCACGAGCACCGACGTTCCGGACCCGAGCGCCAGGCCGCCGAGCGCCTCGTCGCTCAGGTCGGTGAGTCGTGAGATCGCGACCTCGGCGCCGGTGATGATCGCCAGCGGGATCTTTTCGCGGGCCAACTGGATGTTGAGGGCACCGGCGAGCGGAACGATCTCCTCTGGCGCCGGAGAGAAGCGGCCGTCGAAGTGGGGCGTCGCGACGATCGTCCGCACCCCTTCGGCGACCGCCATCCGCCCGATCTCCACGCTCGCCTCCATCGTCGCCGGGCCGTCGTCGATTCCGGGAAGGATGTGGCTATGGAGGTCGATCATGCCGCTGTCCGGGCTCGAGGGGCTGCCCCAGGGAGGCCCCGTCTGACCCTCGTCGTAACCGCCCCCACCGCCAGGGCGATTCCTGGGATGGGATCGTCGGTGGCCCACATGGCGCCCGTGCCGGGGCGCGGACGGCGCTCGAGCAGTCGACCCGGCGCGCCTAGGGCCGCCGCCACGAAATCCGACTCGAGCCAGCGATAGCCGACGCCGACCCGGTACCGCCCGGGGGTCGGGACCGGCGCGTCGACCGCCACCGCGTGCCAAGCCGCCGGCAGGTTCACCCCGGCCGCCAGAGCGAGCGGAAGCGACCCGTAGAAGCGGGGGTTGACGTCGATCACCGCGCGTCCGGAGCCCGTCTCGACAAACTGGAGCTGAGCGAGGCCCCAGTAGCCGGCACCCGCAAGCATTGCGCCGAGGCGCGCGACGAAGCGCTCGTCGGGAGCGACGCTGACGGCGACGCTGCTCGCTCCGGCATCCATCGGCCACGTCCGGCGCGCGGCCTGCTGGAAGCGCGCCACGAGCGAGCCGTCGCGTCCGACGACCACCGTGACCGCCCCGAGCGTCCCGGTGACACGCTCCTGCACGAGCAGCTGCTCGCCGCTCGGCAGGGCGCCGAGAACCGCGGCGAGCTCGTCCTCGCCGCGGACGACGCGGGCCGATGCCATTGCTCCCCCACTCGTGACCGGCTTGACCACGCATGGCGGTCGCAGCGTCCCACCCCGCAGCTCCTCCGCCGTGCCGGTCATCAGCGCCGGCGGGGTCCCGAGCCCGGCATCGCCCGCGAGCTCGGCGACCCGTCGCTTGTCCCTGATCGCGGCGACCGAGCCGTTCTCGGGGTAGGGCAGCACGGCGGTGGCTGGAAGCGTCGCGCGAGCGTCGAGGACAGCCTGAAGCGAGCGCTCCCAGCCCGGGTAGACGACCATCGGGCCCTCCGCCGAGACGGCGCGGCGTACCGCCGCTATGTAGCCCGTTGGGTCGTGGCTCACGTCCGGCCCCAGCAGCCGGCGTCTCACGTGCCGGGACCAGAGTCCGGCGGCGCCGCGCCCGGGGCCGAGCGCGAGCACGCGGACCCCACCGCGACCAAGCCCGCGAAGACCCGCGACGACGTTCCTGAGGTGGACGTCGGTCACGAGTGCCGGCGTGGACTGGGCGACGGTGCCGGTTCGCGAACTCGATCGCCTCATGGTCGGTGGGCCAACATAGCCCATCCTCGTTCGTCCCGGGACGCCGCCCGTTCGCCACCGCGCGTGGCAGAATGAGCTGGTGGACAGAGAGCGGTGCGAGGCGCTCCTCGCGAAGCTGTCGACGCACGTCGGCGAGGGGGCGCTTCTCTGGCGCGGAGCAGACCTCGGCGGCTCAGACGTCGACCTGGTGGCCCTGCGCGGTTCGGAGGGCGCGATCGCGGCTGTCCTTCGTGAGGAGCGCTTTCTCCCGACCCGAGGCGATCCGGGCCACGTGTTTTGGCGCTCCGAGGACGGCAACGCCGTCGCGATCGACGTCCTGTCGTGGGCGGCGTGGCCGCGCTACTACCCGTCGCTGGCGGGGATCACTGCGCGCGCCCGGCGGGGCGAGGGACCTCTCCCGGTGTCGTCGCCGGAGGATCGCCTCCTGATCTTCGGAGCCGAGGCCGTCGCGGGACGACCGCTCGAGAAGATTGCTCGTCGTGCCCGCGAGCTGCTGAGGGACCCGGAAGTGCGCGAGCGCCTCGATGCCCTGGCGCGCACCGAAGGCCTCGAGCAGCTCGCGGCAATCGTGGCCGAGCCCGACCGCCTTCTCCGGCGGGGTCGTTGGGGGCGCCTGCCCTATACCGCGGCGCTCGTTGCGGCGAGTCGGTCTCACCCAGCCCGAGCGGCGCTTCGACGGCGGGTCAGCGTCCGGTCGCGGGCCGGCCTGTCCCGCGCTGTGCCGAGGCACCGCCGGCGCCGCCCGCGAGGGCTTCTCGTAACCGTCAGCGGCATGGACGGCTCTGGCAAGTCGACGACCGCGGAAGCGCTTCGCGCCGGGCTCGAGCAGTCGGGCCGGCCCGTCACCAAGGTCTGGGGGCGGTTCGCGGGGGATATCGAGGTGCTCGACCCGGTGGCCTCGGCGGTCAAGGCGGTGCTCGGATCGCGACCGTCGATCGGCGGCCCGGTCTCGGCCAGGGAGCAGGAGCGAGCGGGACCGCGAACTGCCGACCAAGGCCGTCGCGGACCGGTGGCCTGGACGTGGGTCGCATTCATCGCGGTGGTCAGGGCCCGCCGGCTTCACCGCGCCACGCGGCCCCGGCGGCACGCGGTCGCCGTCGTGTGTGATCGCTGGCTGCCCGACGCCGTGGTGGACATGGAGCTGCGCTACGGGCGTCATCGGATCGCGGAGCTCCTCATGTCGCTGGCGGCCGCGCGGCCGGACCTCTCGATCCTGCTGGACATCGACAACGCGACCGCGTACGAGCGCAACCCCGAGGACCAGGCGCGGTGGGTCCTCGAGGACATGGAGCGTCGCTACTCCGAGGCCGCGGGACGCTGGGAGCTGGTTCCGATCGACGCCCGCCAGGCCGCGGACAAGGTGGTCGACCAGGCCTGGACGCTGACCGAGTCGATCGCGGCGGCTCGAACGCGCGAGCGATAGGCCTACTCGGCCGGACGGAAGGGCGCGGCGATGGTCATCACCAGGATCTTGATGTCGAGCCAGAGGGACCAATTCTCGATGTAGTAGTTGTCCCACTCCACGCGGTCGGCGAGCGACGTCTGACCGCGCAGCCCGTGTACCTGAGCCCACCCGGTGATGCCGGACTTGACGCGGTGACGATCGTCGTAGCGGCGGATGGATTGGCCGAAGAGCTCCACGAACTCGGGTCGCTCCGGGCGCGGGCCCACGAGCGTCATGTCGCTCCGCAGGACGTTCCAGAGCTGCGGGAGCTCGTCGATCGAGGTCCGCCGGATGAAGCCGCCAATCGGGGTCAGTCGCAGGTGGTTCGCCTCGAGGCCGCCCGGTCCCACGTCCTCCCCGATGGCTCGCAGCGGCGCGGCCGAGTCGCCGCTGTCCGCGTCTTCCGGGGCGCGGTCATCAAGGACCCGCATCGAGCGGAACTTGAGCAGCTCGAACTCGCGGCCGTCGCGGCTGATTCGGCGTTGGCGGAAGAAGATCGGGCCCGGCGACGTGACCCTGACGGCGACCATGGCGGCGATCAGCAGCGGCGAGGGGAGCGCCAGCAGGAGGATCGGGAGCGTATTGCCGAGCACGTGCTTGAGCGCGAACTCCTAGCCGCGCGGGTCCACCGCCCGCAGGCCGGAGAGCGGAAGGCCGCCCAGGTGCCCCAG
>JBPCMT010000180.1:0-5397 GCA_051001995.1 Thermoleophilaceae bacterium | reverse complement strand
CGCCGCTCGCCGCCGCGCCGAACCGGGCCGGCACCTCACAGACTCGACCGGGAAGGACGCATGTACGTATTCAAAGCCGCCGTCGTCGGCGCCGGCACGATGGGGGGAGAGATCGCGCAGGTGATCGCCTCCACGGGCACACCGGTGGTCCTCAAGGACGTCGAGCAGAGGTTCGTCGACCAGGGCCTGGAGAAGGCGCGCGAGGTCACGCAGGGGCAGCTCGGTGGGCTGGTGAGCAAGGAGAAGATCAGCCAGGAGGACGCCGACTCGCAGCTCGAGGCGATCACCGGCCGGATCACCGGCGCCCTCGACTACGATGGCTTCGGCGACGTCGACTTCGTCGTCGAGGCCGTCCCCGAGCGCATGGAGATCAAGCGCGCGGTGTTCGGCGAGCTCGACGTCGCGACCCCGGGCCACGCGATCCTCGCGTCCAACACCTCTTCGCTGGCGATCAGCGAGATGGCGACCGCGACCAGCAGGCCGGACAAGGTCGTGGGCTTTCACTTCTTCTACCCGGCGTCGATGATGCGACTGATCGAGGTGATCGCCGGCGAGCGGACCTCCGAGTCGACCATGCAGGCTGCGGCTAACTTCGCCCAGGCCGTGCGCAAGCAGCCGCTTCGCTGCGGCGAGCAGCCCGGCTTCGTGGTCAACCGCATCCTCAACTCGGCCGTGTCCGAGATCTGGCGCGTCCAGCACGACGAGGACCTCGACGTCAAGGAGGTCGATAGGGTCGTCCAGGAGTCGAAGGCGGCGCCGATGGGGCCGTTCTTCCTCGCCGACTTGCTCGGGCTCGACACGATCCTCCACGTGGCCGAGCACCTCCACCAGAGCTACGGGGACCGCTTCTTCGTCTCGCCCAACATCAAGGAGCTCGTGGACGCCGGCGACCTCGGGCAGAAGACCGGTAGGGGGTTCTATGAGCACTCAGGCTGAAACCGCGACCGCCACGCTCGTCGAGCGCTTCTCGCTCAAGGCGATCGTCGAGTCGTGCCTCGTGATCGAGGAGGGGGTGGCCGGCGCCAAGGACGTCGACCTCGGGATGATGGCCGGCGCGGGGATTCTGCCCGGTCCGCTCAGCCGCGCCGACGAGCAGGGGCTCGACTCGGTGCTCGAGGCGCTCGAGCGAGCGCGCTCGGAGTGGGGGGAGGGCTTCGAGCCGCCCGCGCTGCTGCGCCGGCTCGTGGCGCAGGGACGGCTCGGGCGAAAGAGCGGCCAGGGGTTCTTCCCCTACCCGCGGCCCGACGAGGGCCAGGAGCGCGAGACGGTGCTGCTCGAGACGCGCGGCGACATCGCGATCGCCTGGCTCAACCGCCCGCCCGCGAACCCGCTCTCGCCCCAGCTGATCGGCGACCTCGCCGAGGTCTGGGGCGAGGTCGACGGCAAGGTGCGGGTGCTGGTGATCGCCTCGTCGAACATCTTCACGTTCTCGGCCGGCGCCGACATCAAGGCGTTCACGCAGATGGACCCGGCGAAGGCCGGGCCGGAGCTGCTCGACGCGGGCCACGCGCTGATGCGCTCGGTGGAGCGCTCGTCCACGATCACGATCGCGTCGGTGAACTCGCTCGCCTTCGGCGGCGGTTGCGAGCTCACGATGGCCTGCGACTTCCGGATCGCGGCCGAGGCCGCCAGCTTCGGCCAGCCCGAGATCAACCTCGGCATCATCCCCGGGCTCGGCGGCACCCAGCGGCTGCCGCGGCTCGTCGGCGAGGCGAAGGCGCTCGAGATGAACCTCGTGGGCGAGCCGATATCGGCCTTCGAGGCGCACCGGCTGGGGCTCGTGAACCAGGTCGTGCCCGACCACGAGCTCTTCGACACGTCGCTCTCGTGGGCGCGCAAGCTCGCCGGCCAGCCGCCGATCGCGGTCGAGCGGATCAAGAACGTCTCGCACGCGAGTGATCTGGACGAGGGTCTGCGGGCGGAGGCCGAGGGCTTCGGGACCGCCTTCGCCTCCGAGGACGCCAAGGAGGGCATCTCCGCCTTCCTTCAGAAGCGCCAACCGAGCTTCAAAGGGGAGTGACGCTCGCCGGCCGTCGCTGATCGGACTTTGTCTCGCTATGCGGAACAAGGTCAGATCAGCGGAAGGCCCAGGCTTCACGTCGCCGTCGCGCGGGGCCGCGAGGCTCGCCGAGCTCCTGCGCGGCTCCGAACGCGCGGTGGCGCTCACCGGCGCCGGCGTCTCGGTGCCGTCGGGGATCCCCGACTTCCGCAGTCCGGACACCGGCCTGTGGCGCAACGTCAACCCGATGGAGGTCGCGCACATCGATGCATTTCGGCGCGATCCCGAGCGCTTCTGGAGCTTCTACGGCGACCGCTTCGCCACCTTGCACGACAAGCGCCCGAACGCCGCTCACGAGGCGCTGGCCGAGCTCGAGCGGCGCGGGATGCTGCGCGCGGTGGTGACGCAGAACATCGACCGCCTCCATCGCGCCGCGGGCTCGCGCCGAGTGGTCGAGGTCCACGGGTCGATCGAGTGGAGCGTCTGCCTCGATTGCGGGACGCGCGTGGAGCTGGAGCGGGTCCTGGAGCTCCTGGAGGCTGGTCAGCGGCTGCCGCTGTGCGACGGCTGCGAGCGTCCGCTCAAGCCCGACGTGGTCCTGTTCGGCGAGCTCCTGCCGGTGGAGGCCATGGCCGAGGCGCAGGCGCTGGCCGCCGAGGCGGACCTGATGCTGTGCGTGGGCTCCTCGCTCGAGGTGTACCCGGTCGCGGCGCTGCCGGAGATCACGCTGTCGCGCGGCGGCTCGCTCGCGATCGTCACCCAGGGCCCCACGGCCTACGACGACCGCGCCACCGTGCGCCTCGCCGGCGACGTGGCAGAGGAGCTCGCGGACGTCGTGGCCGCGCTCGGCTGACGCTCAGGCGCTTGGCCGGCGCGGCGCGCGCCGCAACCTCGAGCGTCAGTCGTACGAGTTGCTCAGGTGACCGAACCGGAGGTCGGATGCACCGAGCTCGCGGCCGTTGCCGGAGCGCCGGCCCGAAAAATCAGCCGCTCAGCGGGGCCGTTCCTGCGGTCAGGTCTGCCGGTCCCACTTCCTGAGCTTGGGCAGCGGGTCGTACGCGGCGCCGCCGTCGAACCAGTGCGGTGTCCAGAGCTCGAAGTGCAGGTGGGGGCCGCTCGACCCTCCCGTCGTGCCCACGCGGCCGATCAGCTGCCCCGCCAGGACCTTCTCCCCGACCGCCACCACCGGGCGCCTGACCATGTGCATGTAGACCGAGTCCGACCCATCCTTGCCGCGGATCACGAGGTAGTGGCCGGCGCCGCCCGCCTGGTACTCGCGGGTGGTGACGCGGCCCTCGTGCACGGCGACCAACCGCGTCCCCTCGGCAGCCGACACGTCCTGTCCCTGATGCGTGTGGCCAGAGCGCGGCGCGCCGAAGCGCGAGCCCGAGCCGCCGTAGTCGTGCGGCCCGCGCACCGGGAAGACGTGCTTGCGGTAGCGCACCCCGGCGCGCCGCAGCTGCTTCATCCGTCGTGCCTGCGGCTTGTGCACGACGCCGTTCAGCAGGTCCTCCTTCCAGCGCTCGTAGCGCTTGACGCTGCGCCTGGTGGCCTTGCCGAACCTGCCGTCTACGCGGGTGGGGAAGTTGAGATCGGTGAGCACCTTCTGAAGGTGGCGGACATCGCTTCCGCGCATTCCGGCCTTCAGTGCTCGATCGCCGAGGCGGCGCCGCTTGGACCGCTCGTCGGCCGCCTGCGCCTCGACGGGCCCGGCGTCCGCATCCGCTTCCTGCTCCGCGGAGCCTGCCTCGGCGGGCTGCGCCGTCGCCGTGGGTTCGGTCGCCTCCGGCGAGTCCTGCGCCCACGCCGGCAGTGCGATCCAGAGCGCGCTCAGCGCTGCCAGCCAACCGATGATGCATCCCCTGCGGATGCGCGCGAGTCTCATGACGCGATCGACCGGAGTGTCCAGGCAGGGGCAGCGCGACGCCAACCCTGCAACGCCTCGCCCAGGCGCGGTTCACGCGCCCGGCGGGCTAGGTCTGCCTGTCCCAAGCCTTCAGCTTGGACAGCGGGTCGTACGCCGCGCCGCCGTCGAACCAGTGTGGGGTCCAGAGCTCGAAGTGGAGGTGGGGGCCGCTCGACGATCCGGTGCTGCCCACGCGACCGATCTTCTCGCCGGCGCGAACGACGGCACCGGGCTTGACCAGCCCCGGCTTCGCCATGTGCATGTAGACCGAGTCCGAGCCGTCGCGGCCGTGGATCACGAGGTAGTAGCCGGCCCCGCCCGCCTGGTACTCGCGGAACGCGACCTTCCCGTCGTGAACCGCCACGAGCTTCGTGCCCTGCGCGGCCGACACGTCCTGGCCCTGGTGCGTGTGGTCCGAGCGCGGCGCGCCGAAGCGCGAGCCCGCGCCGCCATAGTCGTGCGGCCCGCGCACCGGGAAGACGTGCGCGCGCTTTACGTAGCGGGCGCCCTCGTTCGCGAGCTCGCGAATCCTCTTCGCCTGATTGCGGTCGACCTTTCCGTTCGCCCGCTGGTAGCGCCAGGCCTCCCACCGCTTCACGTTGCTCTTCGTCCTGGCGTCGTAGACGCCCGTGGCCGGCGTGTCGAGCCCCTGGCGCGTGAGCAGCCGCTGGAGCTGCGCCACATCGCCGCCGCGGTTGCCGGAGTAGAGGACTCGCGAGCCGTAGGTGTAGTCGCCGCTTCCGGGCGCCGGGGGCTCGTCGCCGTCGCCCGACTCGCGCAACGCGCGCACCTGCCGCTTGACGTGCCGGCCGTCGCTGCGCGAGCATCTTCCGTTGATCTTGCGCTCGTTGCGGCGCTCGTAGCGCTTCATGCTTCGCTTCGTGCCGGTCCCGTAGTAGCCGTCGACGGTCGTCTCGATGCCGAGCCGCGTCAGCTTGCGCTGCAGGGCCTGCACGTCGCGGCCCTCCATCCCCTCGCGCAGCGCGCGGTCTCCGAGCGCGGCCGAAGCCTGGCCGGCTCCGGCGAGCATCACCGCGAGCACGAGCAGGGCGAGCGCCAGACGGGCGGGAAGGCGGTACGCGGTCGTCATCGGGGGACAGCGCCTCTCTTTCTCCGCGCTTCCGGGGTTAGCTGACGGGCTCACGCGGAAAGAGCCGCGTTACGCCCCGGAGCCTGCGGCCCCGGAGCGACTCGCCCCATGCAGTTGGGTCCCCCGGCCGCCGGCGCCGCCGGAGCGGCGCGAGCGGTTCAGCAAGGTATGTGTCCTACGTCTCCCAACACTCGCCGGGAGCGAGGGTTGCGGACGGCGCGCATCCTGCCACACCGCCCGGCCGCTCGCAACGGTCGGCGCGCACCGCCCGGCGGGTGTGGCTTCAGCCCGAGCCGGCTCGGGGGGGGCGGATTGCCTTCTCCGTCCGCTGGACCGCCGCCCCGATGCGAGCGGCGAGCGGGCCGGGCGGCGCGCCGGCGAGCGACGCGGACGCGGCCTCGC
>JBPCMT010000179.1:0-9765 GCA_051001995.1 Thermoleophilaceae bacterium | reverse complement strand
CGAAGGGGAGCGAAGTGCGAACAGCGTGGGATGGGCGACGCATCGTTGCGGCTGTCGTCCTGTCCGTCGCGGCCGCGGCCGCCCTCGCCCTCCCGGGCGACGCGCTCGGCCGCCCGCACAAGGCCGGCCTCGACCGCCAGCTCGAGCGCACGCCGATCATCGTCAAGAACGCGTACAAGAAGCTGCCGCCGACGGGGCGGCGCGGGCAGATGGGCAACAACCTGCCAGGCGAAGGCGGCGGCGGCTTTCAGCTCGCCGACCAGCAGCTCGGCGACCTCTACGTCCGGGCCGGACTCGCCTATGGCAAGCCGCGGTTCATCAAGCGCGGCTTTCGTGCGTTCGACTACGCGTTCGCGCGCCAGCGCGGCGACGGCGGCCTGCCCGAGGAGCAGACCGAGGGCTACGCCTTCTTCGTGGAGGCGGTGGCGCACTCCGCCCTGCTCATTCAGAAGTCGCGCTACCGCGGGAGATTCAAGGGCAAGCTGCGGACCTACCGCCACCGGCTCGAGCGCGCGGCGCGCCACATGATCACGCCGCTGGCGTTCGGGGCGTTCAAGGGGCGAAATACGAGCTACTCGCACACCGGCTACAGCGTCGGCACCGCGCTCACCCTGACCGGCAAGCTCGTCCACAACGGCGCGTTCCAGCGTTACGGGCGCAGCGCGATCAAGGCATCGCTCGACAACCAGCGCAGGAGCGGCGTCAACCCCGAGCTAGGCGGCTATGACGTCCGCTACCAGACGGTCGGGCTCGTCTATGCGGAGCGCTTCCAGGTCTACTTCCCCGGCGGCCGGCTCAAGCGGCGGGTCGAGGCGATGACGCGGCGCGGGCTTCGCTGGATGGACCGCCGCGTGGATCGCGACGGCTACATCCACTGGCGCGGAAGCACGCGCGCCTGCCGCGAGGAGGCCAGCGACGGCGACCCCAAGACACCCGGCTACCCCCACGCCGTTCGCGCCTTCGGCTACTGGGGCGCGCTCAAGGGTCGCGACGGCTACATCGACGAGGCGCGCCACCTCAACCGCTACTCGAACTACGCCGGCGGCAGGCTCTGCGGCACGAAGATCGACGAGCCGCGCAAGCGGCGCAAGGGACGCGGAGGCGGCGGTCGCGGCGGCGGAGGCGGCGGCGGCGGACTGGTGCCCGAGCTTCCGGACATCCTGCCGCCGCTCGAGGCCCGGGACCTGTACGAGTAGCGCGGGCGCCGCACCGTCCGCGGCCGTCGCGGCCCGGAAGCGGTCAGACGTCGCTGAGCGAGCGCTCGACGAACGTCGCGTCGAGCCCGACGGCCAGCAGCGCCGCAAGTCCCAGGTACACCGCCGCGACGGCCACCCGCGTCCTCGGGCTCACGCGGTTGTAGCGCTTGGCCTCGGGCGTCTTGCGCTGCTTGAAGCGGCGGTAGGTCTCGAAGCCGCCGAGGATCGCGACGAGCAGGATGATCGGGCTCGGAAAGAAGATCAGCAGCGCGATCATCATTGCCCAGCCGGCGAGCCATACCCAGGGTGAGAGCGCGGCCATCGCGCGGCCGCCGTCGAGCGGCAGCACCGGCGCGAGGTTGATCAGGTTAAGGAAGAAGCCGATGTAGGCGAGCGCCTGGAAGAGCTCGTCGCCGGTGGCCGCGTAGATCCCGAGCGGGATCAGGCACCCGAGCGTGCCGAGCACCGGCCCGGCGAGCCCGACGCGCGCCTCGGCGGCGGCGTCCTTGGGCAGCTCCTTCATCCCCACGAAAGCCCCGAGGAACGGGATGAACATCGGCGCGGTGGCCTTGATCCCCTCGCGCCGAAGCTGGAGCACGTGGCCCATCTCGTGGATGAACAGCAGGATCACGAAGCCGAGCGCAAACTTCCAGGTCCAGATCAGGGCGTAGGCGGCCACCGAGACGAGCGCGGAGGCCGAGGTCGTGAGGAACTTGACCTTCGGCAGCAGGAGCAGCAGCCCCTTGAGCTTGGCGCCGAACTTGAAGATCAGAAGGCCCGCCGGGAGCAGGAGCGCCAGCGCCCGCTTCCACGCCGGCTTGCGCTCGGCGGGCTCGGGCTGGTACGTCGGCGGGTAGGCGGTCTCAGGGGCGCCGGGGCCGGCGCTCGCGCCGGCGAGCCGCGCGTCGCTTGGGTAGAGCGGTGCCTCGGGGCGGCCTTCCATCGCACTCAATTGTGGCAGCGCAGGCTTTCCGTCCCGTAAAGGAGGGGCCGCTACTCGTACGCGAGCGCGTCGAGCACGTCGAGTCGTGAGGCTCGCCGAGCCGGCCCGATGGCGGCGACGATTCCAGCGATCACCGCGAGCACCAGCAGCGCCAGCAGCGTCCCGATCGGAATCGAGAGCGTGAAGCCCTCGTCCGCGAGCGGTCTTGAGACGATCACCGCGAACACGACTCCGAGCACCGCGCCCAGCACCGCGCCGATCAGCGAGGTGATCACGGACTCGTAGCGCACGATGCGCCGCACCTGGCGCCGCGACATGCCGACCGCTCGCAGCAACCCGATCTCGCGCGTCCGCTCGTAGATCGACAGCGCCAGCGTGTTGACGATCCCGAACAGCGACACGATCACCGCCAGCAGGAGCAGCGCGTAGACCGCGCCGAGCAGGGTGTTGATCTGCTCGCCGATCGAGTCCTTGAGCTCCTCCTGGTTCTGGGTCTCGATCGTCGGGAACTGCGCCGCGACGATCTCGTCGACCTCGGCGCGCACGGCGGTCGAGTCCGCGCCCGGGGCGAGCCGGACGAGGACATTCTGGGCATTCTCCTCCTCCCCGTAGGCGGCGGCGTTGGCGTCCGAGGCCACGTAGTTGCCGTTGAAGTCGGCGTTGTCGACGAAGGTGCCGCGGACCGTGTACTCGACCTCGTCGCCCGAGGCCGTGGTGGTCGTGAACGTGTCGCCGACCTCGAAGCCGTTCTTCTCGGCCCAGTCCTCGTCGACCGCGGCGTCGGTCGGGCCGAGGCCCGACAGCACCTCCGGCGAGCCCTCCTCCCACTCGAGCACCAGCACGTCGGTGACGGTCGCGGGCTCGACGAGCGTCAGGTAGCCCTTGCCGGCGCCCTCGACCTCGGCCTGGGTGTAGCGAAGCGGCGAGACCGTCTCGACGCCCTCGACGTCCGCGATCGCAACGCCCGAGCGCACCGGGATGTCGGAGAAGCCGTCGCTGTTGGCCAGGATCAGGTCGCCGGCGATCGACTTGTCGAGCGCGTCGTCGATCGAGCCCCGAATCCCGGCGGCGAACACGGTCACGAACGTCACCAGCGCGAGGCCGATCATCAGCGCCGCGGCGGTCGCCGCCGTCCGGCCGGGGTTTCGCACGGTGTTCTCCCGCGCGAGCCGGCCCGGAACCCCGCGCAGTCGCTCGAGCGGACGACCCACCAGCGTCGCGAGCGGTCTCACAAGCCGCGAGCTAAGCAGCGCGACGCCGATGAACACCGCCACCGCGCCGACGCCGACCCACGCCTCGCCGGGTTCGAGGACGCCGAAGAGCCCGATCAGCATCAGCGCGACGCCGACCGCCGTCAGCACTACCCCCGCCACCGTCCGCAGGCGGCTCTCGCGTGGGGTCTCGAGCACCGCGCCCTCGCGCAGCCCGGTGACCGGCGGGACGCGCGTGGCGCGCGCCGCCGGGAACAGCGCCGCCAGGACCGTGAGCAGCGTCCCGAGGACGAGCGCGACGACCACCGTCCGCGCCGCGACCACCGTGCCGGAGCTCGGCAGGTCGATCTCGAGCGCCTTGAAGAGGCCGTTGATCGCCGGCGCGAAGCCGATGCCGGCGAGGAGACCGACCACGGACGCGCCGAGGCCGAGCGCGAATGCCTCGAGTACGACCGAGCCGACGATCTGGCGCCGGTTCGCGCCGAGCGTTCGCAGCATCGCGAACTCGCGCGTCCGCTGGGCGACCGTGATCGAGAACGTGTTGAAGATCAAGAAGGCGGCCACGAACAGCGAGACGCCGGCGAAGATCAGGAGCGCCGTCTTCAAAAAGCCGATGAACTCGCCGACGTCCTCCTGCTGGGACTGGACGTTCTGCTCGCCGGTCTCGGTCTCGACCGAGCGCGGCAGCGCGTCCGACAGGGCCGCGGCGAGCTGCTCGGGCGAGGTGCCCTCGGTCGCCGCGACGTTGATCTGGTCGAGCTCGCCGGGCTTGCCGGTGATCCGCTGCGCCTCGTCCAAGGTGAAGATCGCCGTGCTCGCGCCGCCGAACGAGTCGACGTCGCCGAGCGTCGCGATGCCCGCGATCGTGTACTCGCGCGCCGACTCCTTTCCCGCGACCGTGACGGTGTCTCCGACCGCGAAGCCCTCGGCGTCGGCGGACTGCTTGTCGAGCACGACTTCGTCGTCCGCGCTCGGCGGGCTGCCCTCGACGTAGGTGAAGGGGTTGAACGGCTCCGGCGGCGCCGAGGCGCCGAAGGTGGGGGCGCCCGGGCTTCCGAGCCGCTCGCCGTCCTCGCCGATGATCGCCACCTGGGGGTCGAAGATGCCGCCGGCGGCCTCGGCCACGCCGTCGGTGCGCTCGACCCGGTCGAGCAGCTCCGCCGAGAACGGCGGCAGCTGGCCGTCGTCGGTCTGGACCTCTTGGCGCGAGTTCACGACCGCATCCACGCCTTCGTTCGACTGCGTGAAGATGTCCTCGAACGAGCGGTCGATCGTGTCGGTCAGGACGTAGGTGCCGGCGACCATCATCACGCCGAGCACGATCGCGAGCGATGTCAGGAACGTGCGGAGCTTGCGCGCCCAGAGGTTGCGCAGCGCGACCTTGGCCATTCGGTTACGCGACCTCCTTCATCAGGTCGAGGACCTCCTCGGCGGTCGCCGATCCCTCGTCGCGGACGATCCGCCCGTCCACGAGCACGAGCACGCGATCGGCCACCGACGCCGCCTGCGCGTCGTGGGTGACCATCACGACGGTCTGGCCGAAGTCGTCGGCGGCGCGCCGCAGGAGCGCCAGCACCTCTTCGCTCGACTTCGAGTCGAGGTTGCCGGTCGGCTCGTCGGCGAACACGACGGCGGGCTTCGACACCAGGGCGCGGGCGATCGCCACGCGCTGTTGCTGGCCTCCGGAGAGGGCCGAGGGCCGGTGGCTCAGCCGGTCGCCGAGCCCGACCGCCTCGATCAGCTGCTCCAGCCGCTCGGGGTCGGCCTTGCGCCCGGCGAGCGACAGCGGCAGGCGGATGTTCTCCTCCGCCGACAGCACCGGCAGCAGGTTGAAGAACTGGAAGACGAAGCCGATCTTGTCGCGCCGCAGCTCGGTGAGCCGGCGGTCGTCGAGCTCGCCGAGCTCCACGCCGTCGATCACGACGGAGCCCGAGGTGGGTCGATCGAGGCCCGCGAGGACGTGCATGAGGGTCGACTTCCCCGACCCCGAGGGCCCCATGATCGCGGTGAACTTCCCGCGCGGAAAGCCGACGGTCACGCCGTCGAGCGCCCTCACGGCGGCGTCGCCCTCGCCGAAGACGCGGTCCACGTTGGCGGCGGAGACGATCAGGGAATCGGTCACGGCGGTCCTCTCGAGACGGGGATCGCGGCGCAGCATGGACCCGCCGCGGCGCGAAGTCAATTCGGTTAACCCCCCGGTTACATAGGGGCTTCCCGCCATCTGGGCGCCCCGCTCCGACACCGCCGTGAGCCTCAGGCGCCGCGGTCCGACTCCCGCCGTCGAGCCTCAGGCGCCCCGCGCGCGCCTCCGTCGCTCGACGACGACCGCCGTCACGACCCCGAACGCGACATGGTCGGCGACCTGCGGAAGCCGCGGGAGGGCTTGGATGCGCGGAAAGCGGCGGCCCGCGAGGCCGAGGTCGAGTGCGGCGATCGTGAGCCCGGCGGCGGCGCCGGCGAGCGGCGTGTGGCGTCGCGGCAGGCTGACCGCGAGCACGGCCGCCCACCCGAGCGAGAGAGTGAAGTGCACCGGGACCGCGGCTGCCAGGAGGCGGCCTGCGCGTCGCTCGCGCGGGAGCACCATCGACCCGGCCGCGAGCGAGGCTTCGAGTGGCCGGCCGCCCACGGCGAGGGCGTACAGGGTCGAGGGAACGCCGCTGAGAATCGCCGCGACGAGCCCGGCCCGCAGGCCGTCCTCCAGCGCCTCGCGCGTCGTTGCACTGGCGACGGGCGCCTCGCTCGGGGGCGTGTCGAGGTCGATGCGCACGCTCAGGAGGTCGGTCCCCATCAGGCGCACGGTGGCCGTGTTGAGCCTTGGGCCAAGGCCGTTTCGCGCGATTGCGCGCAGCCGCGCGCGCGGGTCGTCGTCGGGGACGAGGCGGGCCGTGCCCGCGCGCCAGTGGCCGCCCACGTTGACCCGGACGCGCGGATTCGCCTCGAGGTTGCGGACGTAGGCGGCGCGGCGGCCGTGCTCGGAGACGACCCAGAAGGTGTCGCCGCCTTCGAGCCCGTTCGTGACCGGGTTTCGCCGCGGCTCGCCCGACTTGCGACCGGTCGTCTCGAGGATCGCGGTGGAGCGCCGGGCGAGACCGAGCCGCACCGCGAGGCGGGCGGCCGGATTGACCCCGTACTTGGCGAGGGCCGTCGTGAAGCGGCGCTTGTCGAGCATCGTGGGCACGCTACGCCACTAACATTGGAGGCGCTCACATGGGGACGACAGGCTTCGACGTGGACGTTCCGTGAGGGCAGTTGCGAGTCGAGGTCCCGGCAGGCCTCGCTAAACAGCCGGGAAACCAATAAGTGCGGACTCTCACGAGTACGCGCTCGCTGCCTAGCCAAACTAGGTAAGTGAGCTGTCGGCCTTCCCTCGGCCCGTGGGGAAGATCGCCGGCATCAGAAACGGGCTCCACCCGCCGCGAGCGCCCCCGGCGCGGCGGGGACACTCAAGGGGGCTGGCCTCCCGCAACCCCGCCGGCGCGGCAAGCGGGAGGCGAGATACAGAGCGCCGGCTACGCTCGTAGAAGCTGCCCTGCACGCGCCCGCGGACGTGGGTTCGATTCCCACCGTCTCCACTTTTGGCTCTGGAATGCGGCCTAGCGGCATTCACGGGAAGTAGCTTCTGGACAGCATCATTCTCGGAAGCACACACGCCCCAACCGTCGGGGCGCCGCGCTCGATTCGCTGAATGCTTCCCCAGGGCCCAACGGCGCGATACTGCGCGGGCGATGTCGCAGGAGAGCCTTGAGACCGTGCGGGCGATGTACCGGGCGTTTAGCGGCCTCGCTGAGGGCGGAGATCTAGCCTCCTACGTAGCTGCGCACCGGGACCCGGACTGCGAGTACCAGCCCGTCGTTGAGGAGCACGAGCCAGTTCGTGGACACGAAGCGCTCGTACGCTGGCACGAACGCTGGTTTGAGGCTTTGGAGGAAACTCCGCGCCGACGTCGATGAGTTGATTCCGCACGGAGGAGTACCTCGAACGTGATGAGGCCCTCGAAGCCGGTGGACTTCAGGAGTAGGCGATGTCGCAGGAGAACGTGCTCTTGACCCCCTTCGCGAGATGGGAGTACGGTCGCTCCTATCCGATCTAGGAGGCCGCTCCCATGAGCATCCTTGTGCGCCACCAGCCTCGCGGTTTGACTAAGGAGAAGTACGACGAAACCAATCGCCACCTGGAGGAGGCCGGCTTGTCTTGGCCGCCGGACGGGCTCGATCTCCACGTGTGCTTCGGCTCCGATGGGAACCTCCGCGTGAGCGAAATCTGGGACTCGGAGGAGCAGTTTCAGGCGTTCGCCGAGCGCCTGTTCCCGCTGTTGAAGGAAGCCGGTGTAGACGTCGCGGCCGAACCAGAGCTCTTCGAGATTCACGAAATACAAAGGCGATAGGGCATAGCCGCCGGGCTGCGCGAGTAGCTCGCAGTCGCGGTCCTCACCTCTTCGCCTCGTCCCGCGGTCTTCGCACTGACACGCCGAGTGGTCAGTTAGCGGACACGTCAACGCCGGGACAGTTTTCTCACCGCGACCTCTCCTTCCGGGATCTCGGCGAGTCGACGGAGGTCGTCTTCACTCAGGGGCGGTTCAAGACGGAGGCGCGCCGTGTGCTCCATCGCAACGGCTGGGCGGATGGCTTTGACAAGATCGAGAGGCTGCTGTCCGCGCCCGCGTAGCGCGAAGAGCCGAAAAGCAGGCGGCGCTAGGATCGCCGCGCCTTGACTCTCGAAGGGGACACCAAGGCGGTCTTGCTCGCGGCAGGCGTGATGTTTCTCCTCGCTCTAGGGCTCGGGGTCTGGAAGTACCGGCAGATGGCCAAGTCGGAGAGCCATCTCGCGCACCCCTACGTGGACATAGCCCATCGTGCCGCCCTGCTCTACAGCTTCGCAACGCTGCTGGTCGCGAGTTTCGTCCAGTTCAGCGGCTGGAGCGAATTGGTCGACCTGCTTGCCGCTGGGGTCCTCTACTTCTTCTTCATCGGGGCGGTCGTCAGTTACGCGTATCACGGCTGGCGACGCGACACCGACAACCAATTCCGCGACCCATCGCCATCCGCGGAGGTCGTGCGCGGGTACATGCTGGCCCTGATCGTCGGCGAGATCGGTGCGTTCTCGGTCTTGCTCGCGGGCTTCGTAGAGGGACAGATCCTCTAGGCCGCGGGGGCGCTCAGCGCGCCGTGTTCCACGCGCGCATGGTCCGCTCGGCGCGCTTCCCGCGCGGGTTGTGCGAACCGTCGCGCGGATCGGGTCGAGCGGCGTCCCAGCGCCACCAGTAGAGGCCGTGAAACCAGTCGTACTGCGACCACACGCGGTACAGCGCCTCGTAGGCTCTCTGCTGGGGTACCTGCGATATCGGTCCGTCGACGGATGCCGGCGGGCGCGCTGCCGTGCCCTTCCAGCTTCCGTAGCCCACCTCGGTGAACACGACCGGCTTGCGGTAGCGCTGGTGGAGCCGCCTCGCCGCGCGAACGTACCCGCGGTCCTTCCATGAGCGGACGAGCCGCCTCACCGACGGGTTCCTACCGCGGGCGAGCGGCATGTAGCCGGCCATCCCCACGTAGTCGAGTTGCGGCCAGAACTCGACGCGCCGAGCGCCGTCCACCTGGTTTGACGAGTAGGTGAGCCGTCCCGGAAAGCGCGCGCGGATCAGCCGGATGATCTTCCGCCACTTGCTCGTGTACCCGATCATCGACTCGAGCTCCGCTCCGATGACCATCATCTGCGCGCCTCCGCGTCGCGCCAGGGCCGCGTAGTGCTTGGCCATCCTCCGGTACGAGGCGAACCACCGATCGCGGTCCCGCGGGTTGATGAGCGCCTGCCAGGTGCCATCCCTCGAGCGGACGACAAGCGTTAATACAGAGGCCATCCCCTTCGCCCGCGCGGTGCTCATGGCGTGGAGCAGGCTTCGATCGGTGGCGGTGCGCTCCGTAGACCTGAGCGCGCTGGCGTTGCTATTGCGCATGAACCACTCGACGTAGAGATTCACGTGCGTCCCGCCGGCGGCCTGCAGCGCGGCGATTGCGTTATCGGAGCGTTGGCTCGAGTAAGTATTGGTGTCCGGCGGGATGATGGCGCCGCGCTGCCAGGCCGGCCCGAGCGGCCTGATGGCCGACGCGCTCTCCGCCCATGTTGCGAGCAGGATGCTCGCGATGACCGCCAAGAGGAGCGCCGGCACCGCCGTCCGCGCGAGCGAGTCATCCATCCCACGCTTCAACCGCGCCGCCGCCGTCACTCAGTCGACGCTACACACCCCCGGCGCGGCGTGCGCAAGTTGCCCTTCTTCAAGCGACGGTCGGGTGGTCGAGCTGATGCCGCTAACTGCTGAGGACCGCGGGAGGGGAGGCGTAAAAAAAGGAGGGCCCCGCAACCCAACCCACCACCTGCCCAGAGTGCCGGTGAACAAAGCTGAGGGGACAAAGGCGCCAGC
>JBPCMT010000178.1:0-5379 GCA_051001995.1 Thermoleophilaceae bacterium | reverse complement strand
CGGCTCGGGCGGACCTCGAGGCCAAGGGGGTGGAGTTCGCCGGCGACATCCTGGACACGGGGGTCTGCCATATGGCGCTCTTCACCGACCCGGACGGCAACGACCTCATGCTGCACAGCCGCTACGCGCCGTACGACTGAGCCGGGCGACCGCGTCGCGTTGTTCGATCAACGTCCGGGACGCTCCGTGTTGTATGTCGCTGCTCCGGAGTGGTCTCAAGACAAGTCTTCCTTTGAGACCACTCTGCGAACGGAACATGGTGCACGGCGGGAACCCGGGGACCGGCAGCGCCGAGGCGGCGGCGAGCCGAAGCGCGGGTGCAGAAACCGTTGCAGCTATGGCGATTAGGGGCCTGAGCCGGTATCAACCTTCGGCCGCATGGCAAGGGCAACGGACAGAGGTACGCGTCGCGACGGCGACGCCGCGAGCGCGCACGAGCTGACGGCGAGTGAGCGCGCAGCGCGCCGCATGGCGGAGCGCGAGCGCACCGAGCGGCGGACGGCCGAGCGCGAGGCGCTGGAGCAGACGGCCGCTCGCAAGCGCGCCCGCGAGAAGCGGCGACGCGGCGCGGAGGCGGTGCCGAAGTCCGCTGGTTCCACGCCCCCGGACGGCGCGGACCGCCCCGGGGCCGTGCCGGTCGTCGAGCTCCGCGACGTGTCGATGGTCTACGACGGCGGCGTCGTCGGCCTCGAGCGCGCCACGATCAGGATCGGTCGCGGCGAGTTCGTCTTCCTGGTCGGGCCGACCGGCTGCGGGAAGTCGACCTGCGTGCGTCTCCTGCTGCACGAGGTCGAGCCCGCCGAGGGCGAGATCCTGATCTCGGGCCACGACCTCGCCGACATGCCGCGCCGCAAGGTGCCCCACCTGCGCCGCAACATCGGCACGGTGTTCCAGGACTTCAAGCTGCTTCCCAACCGCACGATCTACGCGAACGTCGCGTACTCGCTCGAGGTGATCGGCGAGGGCCGCGCCTCGATCCGGCGCAAGGTGCCCGACATCCTCCGTCTGGTCGGCCTCTCCACGAAGCTCCATGCCTACCCGGACGAGCTCTCGGGCGGCGAGCAGCAGCGGGTGTCGATCGCGCGCGCGTTCGTCAACCACCCGCCGCTGCTCCTCGCGGACGAGCCGACCGGCAACCTCGACCCCGAGACCTCGATCGGGATCATGCAGCTGCTCTACCGGATCAACCGCACCGGCACGACGGTGATCGTCGCGACCCACGACCGCGAGATGGTGGACAAGATGCGCCGGCGCGTGATCGAGCTGCGCGAGGGGCGCGTGATCCGCGACCAGGCCTCCGGCCTCTACCGGCCCTTGGACGAGTCGACGAGCGAGTTCGGCGTGCGCCTCCGCGGCGAGCTCGGCGTCGGCGTCGAGGGCCACCCCAACTAGTCGCCTGTGCGGATCGGATTCTTCCTCAAGGAGGCGTTCCGGGCGCTTCGGCGCAGCGCCGCGCCGAGCCTCGCGGCCGTCCTCACGGTGCTGCTGACGGCGGTCGTCCTCGGCGTGTTCATCCCGATCGTGCAGGCCACGACCGGGACCGCGAACGAGGTGCGCGGCCGGGTGGTCGTGGACGTCTACGTGAAGAAGACCGCGCAGCCGGGCGAGCTCGCCGAGCTTCGAACGACGCTCGAGGGGCTGCCGAACGTCTCCGAGGTGGAGTTCATCTCCAAGCAGCAGGCGCTCGACCAGGAGATCGAGCGCAACCCCGAGGCCTACGAGCTGCTCGGCGCCAACCCGCTGCCGGACGCCTTCCGCGTCACTCCCGAGGATCCCGACGGCGTCGCCGCGCTGGTCGCCGAGCTTCAGCCCCCGGAGGAGGCGGCGCCGCCCGCGGGTGACGGAGGCACAGCCGGCGAGGGCGGCGGCGCCGCGCAGGGCCAGGCGGGCGCCGGCGCTGGAGCGCCGAACGGCGGCGCTCCCGGCAAGGGGCCCGACGGCGGCCCGGACATCGTGAGCGCCGGCTCGACCGAGACCGCCACCGCGGGCGCCTTCTCGGCGGTCGACGAGGTCCGCAACCGCGAGGAGGACACCGAGAAGATCCTGTCGGCCACCGGGCTCGTGAAGCTCGTCACGGCGGTGCTCGCCGCGCTGCTCGTCTTCGCCTCGATCGCCCTGGTGGCGAACACGATCCGGCTGTCGATCTTCGCCCGCCGGCGCGAGATCGAGGTGATGCGCCTCGTCGGCGCCACCAACTGGTTCATCCGCTGGCCGTTCGTGATCGAGGGAATGATCGTGGGGATCCTCGGCGGGGCGGCGGCGATCGGGCTCCTCTACGCCGCGAAGATCACGTTCGTCGATCCGCTGTCTGATCGTTTCGCGCTGCTCGCCGCGCCCGAGACGATCGACTTCGCGCTGCTCGTCACGCTGCTGCTGTCGGCCTGCGTCGGCGTCGCGGCGCTCGGCAGCGGGTTCGGGCTGCGGCGCTTCCTGCGCGTCTGACGAGTCCACCTGGCCGGCGGCGACTTAGCTCGGGCTTAGCCTCTCGAAGCTACCCTTGTCCGGAGCCGCAGCGTCCGCCCTTCGCGGCGCCGCGGCGCCCGCCCGCGCCCTCATGACACAGATCCGCGCCTACACGCTCGCGCTCGTCTGCGCACTGCTCGGCCTCGCCGGCGGCATCTGGCTGGGCGGCCATCCGGAGGCGCTCCCCGGGTTCGTGCGCGATGCCTTCGTCGCCGAGGAGCGCGCGCTGCGCGCCGAGGTGGCCGACGCGATCGAGGACAGCTTCTACCGCGACGTGAACCCTGAGGACCTCGATGAGGGGTCGGTGCGCGCGCTCGTCCGCTCGCTGGACGACCGCTTCTCCCACTACTTCAGCCCCGAGGAGACGGCCGACTTCCAGGAGTCGATCACCGGACGCTTCGACGGGGTGGGCATGAGCGTCGAGGAGGACAAGCGGGGGCTGCGCGTGCTCAACGTGTTCGAGGGCTCGCCCGCGGAACGCGCCGGCATCGTCATGGGCGACGTCGTCACGGCCGTGGACGGAGAGTCGATCGCCGGCGACTCCGCCGACATCGCCACGACGAAGATCAAGGGTGAGCCCGGCACGTCGGTCGAGCTCACGGTCGTCGGGGAGGACGGCGGTCGCAGGCGCACGCTCACGCTTGAGCGTGAGAAGATCGACGTCCCTGTCGCCGAGGGCAAACTCGTGACCGAGAACGGCGCCGACCTCGGGGTGGTCGAGCTGCTCACGTTCACCCAGGGGGCGCACGCCGCCGTGCGCGAGGAGGCGGACCGGCTGCTGAAGCGGGGTGCCGAGGGCCTCGTGCTCGACCTTCGCGGCAACGGCGGGGGGCTGCTCCAGGAGGCGGTGCTCGTGTCGAGCGTCTTCATCGAGGACGGCGAGGTCGTGACCACGAAGGGGCGCACCAAGCCGGAGCGCACGTTCACGGCCGTCGGCTCGGCCATAGACGAGGACGTGCCGCTCGTCGTGCTCGTGGACGGCGGCAGCGCCAGCGCCTCGGAGATCGTCACCGGCGCGCTACGCGACACCGAGCGGGCGACCGTGGTCGGGGAGCGGACGTTCGGAAAGGGCGTCTTCCAGGAGGTGCAGCCGCTCTCGAACGGCGGCGCGCTCGACCTCACCGTCGGCAGCTACTTCCTCCCCGACGGCGAGAACATCTCCGACGAGGGGATCCCGCCCGAGGTGAAGGCGATCGACAAGCCGAAGACCGAGCGCGACGAGGCACTGCCCGACGCGCTCGACGTGCTGGCGCGCGAGGTCGGCTGAGCCGGTGAGCTCGCCGGCGGTCCGGCGGGGCGGCCCCCGCGGACGCGGCGCCAGGGGCGACGGTCGCCGGGCGCCGGCCGAGCCGAGCGTCGCGATCCTCTCCCGTCGCGGCCGCTTCGTGGTCGCGCAGCCGGCATTCGAGCGCGGTCCGCGGGCCACGCTCGACTCGCGCTCGCTCGGGGACGCGCGCGAGGGCGACCTGGTGCTGCTCGGGGGTGGCAAGCGGGGGATTCGCGTCGTGCGCAGGCTCGGCCGCCCGACCGTGGCGCGCGACGTCGTGGAGGCGTTGATGCTCGACCGCGGCCTCCGGCGCTCCTTCCCGCGGGCGGTGGAGGCTGATGCCGAGGATCGCGCGGCGGCGCCCGTCGACGGGCGCGAGTCCGGCCGTCGCGACCTCACCGGCCTTCCGACCTTCACGATCGACCCCGCGACCGCGCGCGACTTCGACGACGCGATCTCCGCCCGCGCCGAGGGCGGCGGCGCGGTTCGCGTCTTCGTCCACATCGCCGACGTGTCCGCCTACGTCCGCCCCGGCGGCATGCTCGAGCGCGAGACCTTCCGCCGCGCGACGAGCGTCTACGCGCCCGGGATCGTGGAGCCGATGCTGCCCGAGGCGCTGTCGAATCGGGCCTGCAGCCTGGTGCCCGGCGAGGAACGGCTCGCGGTCACGGTCGAGGTCGAGATGCGCGGCGCCGAGGCCCGCTCGACGCGCTTCCATCGCTCGCTGATCCGCAGCGATGCCCGCCTCGAGTACGGCCAGGTGGACCGCATCTTCGCCGGCGCCGAGCGCGCGCAGGCGCCCTGGGGCGCCGCGCTCGACGCCGCGCGGGCAGTGGCGGCCTCACTCACCGAACGCCGGGCCGCCCGCGGTTCGCTCGCGGTGGAGTCCTCGGAGCCGTCGTTCGAGCTCGACGCCGAGGGGCATGTGACGGGCGTCCGCCACGAGCCCCAGACCGAGTCGCACCGCCTGATCGAGGAGCTGATGATCCTGGCCAACGAGCAGGTCGCCGGCTACCTCGCCGACCGCCGGCTGCCGACGCTCTACCGCGTCCACGAGCGTCCCGACCCGGTGGCTGTAACGACGCTCGTCGAGCAGCTCGCGAGTCTCGGCGTCGCCACGCCGGCGGTGCCCGACCCGATGAGCCCGCAGCAGGCGGGAGACGTGGCCGGCGAGGCCAGCCGCCTCGTCGCCCAGCACGCCAGGCGCACGGGTCACGGCCGCGCTGGGCTGACCTCGCTGGTCCTTCGCTCGCTCAAGCAGGCGTTCTACTCGCCGCGCAACCTCGGCCACGCCGGTCTGGCGAGCCCGCGCTACTGCCACTTCACATCGCCGATCCGCCGCTACCCCGACCTCGTGGCCCACCGCGCGCTGCTCGGGGCGCTCGGGATGGACGACGCATCGCCGCGCGCCGACGAGCTCGACGAGGCGGCGGTCCACAGCTCGGCGGCCGAGCGCGAGGCGCTCGGGCTCGAGCGCGACGCCGACGACGTCTGCTCGGCGTTCCTGCTCGAGCGGGAGCTGTTCGAGCGCGGGTCGGAGACCGCGTTCGAAGGAGAGGTCGTCGGGCTGATCGGCGCCGGCGCGTTCGTTCGCTTCGGCGAGGCCGGGTTCGAGGGCTTCCTCCCGGCGCGGCGGATGCGCGATTGGT
>JBPCMT010000177.1:0-7318 GCA_051001995.1 Thermoleophilaceae bacterium | reverse complement strand
CGCGCCCGCTCGAACATCGCGATCACGCGCTCCTCGTCCGACACGTCGGCCTCGATCGCCATCGCGCGGCCGCCGCGCTCCTCGACTTCCTCCACCAGCGCATCGGCCGGACCGCGATCGCCGATGTAGTTGACGGCCACGTGCGCGCCGTCGCGCGCGAGCCGCTCAACGGTGGCGCGCCCGATTCCGGTCGCGCCTCCCGTCACGAGCGCGCGCCTGCCCTCGAGCGGTCGGTCGGACATGGCGGGATCGTAGGGCGCCGCGCCCGGCGGATGCTCGCCGCTACGCTCGACCGCGGTGAAACCGCTCGCTGGATCGCCTCGGATCTTGCTGCCGGTCGCGGTCTTCCTCGCGGCGCTCGCGCTCCTCGCCGGCTGCGGCGGCGACGAGCCGGCGCCGCCGCCCCCGGCGGACCCGGCGGAGTCGCAGACCGGCGGGCAGCCCGGCGGCGGCGGAGCGGCCGACGAGAAGCTCGCTCGCGTGGAGGGCCAGCCGCAGGTCGAGACGCTCGTGACCGGGCTCGAGATCCCGTGGGAGCTCGTCTTCCTCCCCGACGGACGGGCGCTCGTCACCGAGCGGCCGGGGCGCATTCGCGTCATCTCCGCGCAGGGCGAGCTGCTCGAGCGCCCGGCGGCGGAGGTGGAGGTGTCGGCGCTCGGCGAGGGCGGCCTGCTGGGGCTCGCGCTGGACCCGGAGTTCGAGCGCAACGACCTCGTCTACACCTACTACACGACCGAGTCCGGCCTGGAGGTCGCGCGCTACCGGCTCGAGGGCGATCGCCTCGTCGAGGAGGCGGTGGTGCTGGATGGCATCCAGGCCGGTGAGATTCACGACAGCGGCCGCATCCACTTCGGGCCCGATGACCGCCTCTACATCGCGACGGGCGACGCCGGACAGGAGGATTTGGCACAGGACCCCGACTCGCTGAACGGCAAGTTCCTGCGGATGGAGGAGCAGGACTACCGCGGCGATTCGCCCGGCGACGCGGAGGTCTTCACGCTCGGCCACCGCAACCCGCAGGGCTTCGACTGGCAACCGGGCACCGGCCGTCTCATCGCAACCGAGCACGGCAACATCGGCAACGACGAGGTCAACGACGTCCGCGAGGGGCGCAACTACGGCTGGCCCGAGGCGGAGGGCACGGACCACGAGGGCTTCGAGCCGCCGATCGCGCTGTACGAGGAGTCGATCGCGCCGTCGGGCGCGACGTTCGTGAGCCTGCCCGGGTCGGAGTGGACCGGCGACTACCTGATAGGCGCGCTGGTCGGCGAGCAGATCCGTCGCCTGTCGTTCGACGACGATGGCGAGGTCGTGGGGAACGAGGCAATGTTCGAGGGCGAGCTCGGCCGCGTCCGAACCGTCGTCGAGGGGCCCGACGGCGCCCTCTACGCGCTGACGAGCAACCTCGACGGCCGCGGCTCGCCGCGCCCAGGCGACGATCGCGTCATCCGCATCGTCCCGCCGGCGAGCTAGCCGCCGAGCGTCCCGCCCGCCGCGGCGGCGGCTCGACGCCGGCTACCCCGGATCCGGAATCCGCAAGTGCAGGTGGTTGTCGTGGTAGGGGATGGCCTGCACGACCTCGGACGGCCCCGTCAGCCCGGTGGCGGGACCCACGAAGACCTTCTCCGCGCCCGCGGCGACGAAGCGGTCGACCAGGTCCTGCGACAGGCGCAGCGCCACCTCGTCGACGGACAGCGGAGCCCGCTCTTCGCCGCTCTCGAGCGGGTAGTAGATGTCCGCGTCGAGCCCGTTCTGGTGCGAGGCATGGCCCACGATCCCGTACTGGGCGCCGAAGTCGCCTCCGTGGGGGCGGCTCAGGTCGCCGACGCCGAGCCGCGGCGCGCGCGGGTAGGCGCGCCGGTGGTCGGCGAGCACGTCGAGCACGATCCTGACCAGGTCGTCGGTCCCCCATCGCCGCCACGGGCGGTTGGGAGACTCGCGCTCGACCGGGTCCCAGGTGAAGAAGTGCCGCCCCTCGCGCGGGAACCTCACGCCGCGCGCGAGCCGCCCTCCCTCCGGGACTCCGAGCGCGGCCGAGTCGCGCCACCGGGGCTCGGGCCAGCGGTTGATCGCCGCGCGCGCGGGTCGGTCGTTGCGACGCTTGTCCGCCGGGGCGGCTCGCGGCGCGTCGCGCGGCGGCTCGGCGAGACGGGGCGGCTCGGCGAGACGACCCGTGGCCGCCCGCGAGCCCACGGCATCGCCCGCGCTCGCGCTCGAGGCGTCGCCCACTTTCTCGCCGCCGGTCAACGCCGAGGCCAGGGCGAGCGTGACGGCGGCGATCGCCGCACACAGAACGGCCACCGCCGCGATGCCGCGCGCGCTCGCGCGACCGTTTGGACGCCCTGACTCCATGGCCCAATCCTCCAGCGCACTCGTTGCCTCCGCCTAAAGCGGAGCTTGCCGTTGCCTTACGAGTACGAGGGCGCCGCCAGCGCGAGTCCGAAGCGACCGCCGGTATCGGTCATGAACGACTCGAGCCGCATGCCGGCGGTCGCGAGCTCCCGCTCGAAGCCCGCCTCGGTGAACTTGGCGCTGACCTCGGTCCTGATGTCCTCGCCGGCGGCCAGGTCCACGTCGATGCCGGCGCCCGGGATCGAGACCCGCTGAGTGCGCCGCGACCGCAGCCGCATCTCGATCCACGACGGCTCCGGGTCGAAGAACGCCACGTGATCGAAGGCCTCCGGGTCGAAGTCGGCCCCGAGCGCCGCGTTCAGGACGCGCAGGACGTTGCGGTTGAACTCCGCCGTGACGCCCTCCGGATCGTCGTAGGCGGCCTCCATCGTCGCACGCTCGCAGACCAGGCCCACACCGACGAGGAAGCGGCTCTCGGTCCCGAGCAGCGCCCGGATGCGCGCGAGGAACTCGGCGCGCTCCACCGGATGGAGGTTCCCGAGCGTCCCGCCGAGGAACGCGACGAGCCGGCGATCGCCGGCGGGTAGCTCGCCCAGGTGGCGCTCGAAGTCGCCCACCACGCCGTGCACGGCCAGGCCCGGATAGAGCTCCGTCAGCTCGCGGGCGCTGCGCTCGACGACCGTCTCATCGACGTCGAACGGCACGTAGCGGCGGAGCGTGCCGGCGCCGACCATCGCGTAGAGGAGCGCGCGCGTCTTCGAGGCCGTGCCCGACCCGAGCTCGACCAGCTCCTCCGCCGCGGTCGCCCTGACGATCTCCGGCGCGTGACGGTTCAGGAGCGCCCGCTCGCAGCGCGTCGGGTAGTACGCCGGAAGCTGGGTGATCCTGTCGAAGAGCTCGGAGCCGCGCGCGTCGTAGAAGTACTTCGGCGGCAGCTCCTTGAGCGGGCGCCGCAGCCCCTCGCTCACGTCGCGGACCATCGCGTCGAGGCCGTCGCCGGTGAGGAAAGACTCGACCTGCACGTCTGGCTCGGCGAGCGTGTCGTGCATCGCTATCGCGGGGTCACCCGTCGGCCGCGCAGCGAAAGCCGGCGTGGATCTGACGGCGGCCGGGCAGGTCCCAGTTGCGGAAGGTGTTTCGGATCGTGTGAGCCCTCGTCGCCCAGGAGCCGCCACGCAGCACCTTGTAGCCCGAGCCGAAGAAGACCTCCGAGTACTCGCGGTAGGGGAACGCCTCAAAGCCGGGGTAGGGACCGAAGTCGCTCGCGGTCCACTCCCACGCGTCGCCGACCAACCCGAGCGCTCCATACGCCGACGCGCCCTCGCGGTGGGCATCGACGGGGGCGGGGCGGAACCCGGTCTGGTCGAGGTTCGCGCGCGTGCGCCTCGGAGGGTCGTCGCCCCACGGGAAGCGCCGCTTGGCATCGGCCCGGGGGGCCCACGACGCGGCCTTCTCCCACTCGGCCTCGGTGGGAAGGCGCCTGCCCCGCCAGCGCGCGTAGGCGTCCGCCTCGAACCAGGAGACGTGCATCACCGGCAGCTCGTCGGCCAGCGGCTCGGTCCGGTGGAAGATCCGCTCGCGGCCGTCGTCGGTCCAGTACAGCGGACGCTCCACGCCGGCCTCGCCGCGCCAGGCCCAGCCCGCCTCGCTCCAGCACTCACGCTCGTGGTAGCCGCCATCGTCGACGAACTCGCGAAACGCGCCGTTGGTCACCGCCGTGCGGTCCAGCTCGAACGCGGCCAGCGACACCTCGTGCTGGGGCACCTCGTTGTCGTAGGCGAACCGCTCCGGACCGGCCCCGAGCGGGAACACGCCGGCCTCGACACGGACCGTCGCGGGTCCGCCCGCGTCGTGCGGCGCCGGCATCGGCCGCGCCCGCGGACGGTAGACGCCCGCCTCGGCGAGCCTCAGCGTCTGGAGCATCGTCTCGTTGTGCTGGTGCTCGTGCTGGACCAGCATCTCCCACACGAAGCCCACGCGGCTGAGCCGACCGGAGCCGTCGGACACGTCGCTAGCGGCCAGCACGACGAGCGTGCGCTCTCTGACCGCGTCCATGAACTCGAGCGCCTCGTCGAGGCGGAGGTACGGGGTGTCGCCGCGCGCCGGGCGTGGCGTCTCGGCAGCGTCGTAGACCTCGGCGAGCTCCGGGTGCAGCGGCTCGAGCCCTCCCACCCGCCGGCACGCCCACAGCTCCTCGTACGCGGCGATGTGGCCGAGGTCCCAGACGAGCGGGCTCAACAGCGGGTCGTGCACGCGGTTCATGTCCGCCTCGGACACGGGCGCGACGATCCGCAGCGTCCGCTCACGCGCCTCGGCCAGGAGGCCGCGGTACCGCTCCCTGCGCAGCGCATCAACCCCTCCAGGGGGCAGTGTTTCGGCTTGGGCCGGGCTCACGAGGCGAGGTACCAACCGTACTTCGAATCGCCCGCCCGGGAGGATCACCGAGCCCGTGCTCGGGGGTTCCGTCTCAGACTCGTAATGGCGCGCCGCGGGCACGGTGCGAGACTTCGGATGCGATGGACAACGGCCACAGCCGCGGTTCGGTGCTCGTCGTGGACGACGAGCCGACGATCGCCGAGGTCGTGTGCCGCTACCTGGAGCGCGCCGGGTACGCCACGCTCGTGGCGGGGGACGGGCGCGAGGCGCTGCGGCTCGCCGAGGACGAGCAGCCCGACCTGGTGGTGCTCGACATCATGCTGCCGGGGATCGACGGGCTCGAGGTGATGCGCCGGATGCGCGATCGACAGGGTGAGCGGAGCCCGATCATCCTGCTGACGGCGAAGGGCGAGCCCACCGACCGCGTGATCGGGCTGAGGCTCGGCGCCGACGACTACGTGGCCAAGCCGTTCTCGCCGGCGGAGCTCGTCGCCCGTGTCGACGCGGTCCTGCGCCGGATCGACAGCTCGCCGGAGCGCGAGCAGCCGCTCGAGTTCGACGACCTCCTGATCGACCCGATGGGGCGGCGCGTGACCGTCGGCGGCGAGGAGGCGCAGCTCACCGTCCGCGAGTACGACCTCCTGCTCTTCCTGGCGCGCCACCCGAGCCAGGTCTTCTCGCGCGACCAGCTGATGGACGCCGTCTGGCAGTACTCCTTCTACACCGACACCTCGACCGTGACCGTGCACATGCGCCGCCTGAGGTCGAAGATCGAGGCCGATCCGTCGCGGCCCGAGCGGCTTCAGACGGTGTGGGGCGTCGGCTACCGGTTCCAGCCCTAGCCGGCTGCGACCGGTCGGCAGTTAGGCCAATGATAGGAAGCGGCATGCTCGACGTTCGGCGCCTGGAGATGCTCCTGGAAGTCGGTCGGAGGGGGAGCTTCGCCGCTGCCGCGGAGGCCCTCTCCTTCACCCCGTCCGCGGTCTCGCAGCAGATGTGTGCGCTCGAGCGCGCGACGAGGGTGCTGCTCTTCGAGCGCGGCGCTCGTGGCGTGCAGTTGACCGATGCTGGTCGCGTTCTGCGTCAGCACGCCGAAGCAGTCACTGCGCAACTCGCGCAAGCCGAGGCGGACCTCGACGTCATGGGGGGCCTCTGCGACGGCCGGCTTCGGTTCGGATCGTTCTCGAGCGCGACCGGGGCGTTCGCGGCCGAGGCGTTTCGGATCTTTGGGGAGCGCCATCCCGACTCCGAGCGAACCTTCAGTGATGGGGAGCCCTACGAAAGCGTCGCTGCGCTCGCCGCGGGCGAGCTCGACCTCGCCGTAATCTTCGAGTTCGACGAATGGCCTGCGGGCATCGATTACCGCGGCGCGACGGTGTCGCGAGACGCGCGGGTAGAGACCGTGCTCCTCTTCGAGGATCCGTACCTGCTCGTCCTACCGGCGGATCACGAGCTCGCGGTCGAGCACGTCATCTCGGTCGACCGGTTGAGCGACGAGCGAATCCTCGTAGCCGCCCCCTGGCATCGCGATCTCGAGAAGGCCTGGAGCGAGGCGGGGGCGCACCCGGAGCTGAGCTGCTGCCGTGCGACCGGTTTCGAAGCTCTCCAAGCTCTCGTATCGATCGGCCACGGCCTCACCCTGATGCCGCGTCTGGCCCTCGGCTGGCTGCGCGAAGGCTTGGTCGCGCGACCGATGGAGACAGCTCCCGTTAGGTACGTGAAGACGGCGGTGCCCGCGAAGGCCCATCGATCTTCGGCCAGCCGGGCCATGCTCAAGATCCTCACCGCGCTCACGGAGACCCGCGGCCCGAACACCGCGATCGGGGCTCCGAGCTCAAACGGCGTTCCTCTGGCGTCCGTCCCGCGCCCCCGGTAAGCCGTGCTCACATCGCCGTCAGCCATCGTTGCTTGTGGCGGCTCGCCACGAGCACGAGAATGATCGTCCGGCTCGAGCACGACCCTCCCGTGCTCGAGCCACGCCTGCGAAATGCTCCCCGTGAACGCCACCCACTCAGCCGGGCTGCCACCGACTACGGTGTCGCCGTGACGATCGGCGTGGCGTACTCCGGGCTCGAGCGATGAGCGCCCGCGGCGGCGACTGACGAACCCCGATGGCCACGGTCGCCGACTACCTCGTGAACCGCCTCTCGGACTGGGGCGTGGAGCGCATCTACGGCTACCCCGGCGACGGGATCAACGGGTTGATGGGTGCGCTCGACCGTGCCGAGGATCGGCTCGAGCTTGTCCGCGTCCGGCACGAGGAGATGTCCGCGTTCATGGCCTGCGCACACGCGAAGTTCACTGGCGAGGTGGGCGTGTGCATCGCGACCTCCGGGCCCGGAGCGATCCACCTCCTGAACGGCCTCTACGACGCGAAGCTCGACCACCAGCCGGTCGTGGCGATCGTCGGCCAGCAGGCCCAGACCGGGCTCGGCGGCCACTACCAGCAGGAGGTCGACCTGATCTCGCTCTTCAAGGACGTGGCGCACGAGTACGTTCACATGGCCACCGACCCGGGGCAGATGCGCCACCTTGTCGACCGCGCCGTGCGCATCGCCCTGGCGGAGCGCACCGTCACCTGCCTGATCGT
>JBPCMT010000176.1:0-2870 GCA_051001995.1 Thermoleophilaceae bacterium | reverse complement strand
CCCCGGCGCCGTCGAGCGGCGCGCGCGCGAGGTCCGCGCAGGCCTCGCGGCCGGCGATCCGCTCGAGCAGGCCGAAGACGGCGCCTCCCAGGAGGGCCGCGTCGCGCGCCGACGGCGGCAGCTTGGGTGGTGTGCCCTCGCGCAGGCGGCGCGCGACCGCCGCGCCGAGGTGCCGGTGCTGTCCGGAGAAGTAGGTGGCGGCGCCCTCGCACAGCCAGGCCCAGCGCAGGTAGTCGCGGAAGCTCCGGAGCGTGAACGGGGGCGGCAGGTCGACGTTGTTGCGGCCGATCACGAGGTGCGCGTACTCGTGCGCCGGGGCCAGCCGCAGCGCCTCGCGTGAGTCGGGCACCGCAGAGGCGCGGTCTCGCAGCACCTCCGGGTCGAGCACGTGGACCTCGCCGCTCGCGAACCAGCCGCCGAAGTAGCGCCGGCTCGCCGGGGCGGCCACGAGCTGCGCGAGAGGCAGCACGGGCTGGGCCATCGCGAGCTGCGCGTACTGCGGGTGGATCACCACCGCGACCTCGCCGGGCGTGTCGGGGAAGGCCCGCTCGAGCCCGGCGCGGAAGCGTTCGAGCGCGTCGAGCATCGCACGCGCGCGGTCGCCGGCGGCGGACTCGTGCCGCGCCGTGAACGACGCCGACTGCGTCTCGACCCAGGCCACGGGGGTACTCTTCCTGATCGATGCGCAGGGGGCTCTGCGGGGTGGTCGGAATGGTCGTGACGGCGGTTGCGCTGACGACGCCTGCGCTCGCCCAGGACACCGACGTCTCGGACCGCGATGCCGGCGGGTTTCGCAACGTCCTCCCCGCCGGCCAGGGCGAGACCGTCAACGCGGCCGAGCTCGCGCGCTTTCAGGCCACCGGCGAGGCGCCCGACAGCTTCACCGACCAGCTCCCGCTCTACAACGACCTCCTGTTCGCGGCTCCGAGCCTGGAGCGGCCGGACCTCGACACCTTCTTCAAGTCCGCGGAGTTCGGCGTGCCGGCCGGTCAGGTCGCCTCGGACGAGACCGAGCGCCCGCGTCCCGGGGTGAAGATCCTCCGCGACGCCGAGTACCAGGTCCCGCACGTGTTCGGCGAGACCCGCGCCGATACGATGTTCGGCGCCGGCTACGCCACCGCCCAGGACCGCCTCTTCCTGATGGACGTGCTGCGGCACACCGGCCGCGCCGAGCTCACCGAGCTGATCGGCCCCGGCGACGGCAACTCGACCGTCGAGATGGACGCCCAGCAGCTCTTGATCGCCGACTACTCGGAGGCCGAGCTGCGGGGCATGATCGACGCCGCCGTGACGGTCGCCGGCGCGGAGGGTCGCCAGGTCCTGCGGGATCTCGACGCCTACGTGGACGGCATCAACCAGTACATCGCCGAGGCGCGCGGCGCCCCGAGCGCCGGCCCGCGCGCGAACCCGGTCGAGAAGCTGCCCGCCGAGTACCCCGCGCTCGGCGAGACGCCCGAGTACTGGAAGCGGACCGACACCGTCGCGGTGGCCTCGCTGATCGGCGGGATCTTCGGCCGCGGCGGTGGCAGCGAGGGGCTCGTCTCCCAGGCGCTCGCGCAGGCCGAGGAGCGGTTCTCAGACCCCGAGGTGGCGCGCGACGTGTTCGAGGACTTCAGGCGCGAGGAGGACCCCGAGGCGCCGGTCACGACGACCCGGCGCTTCGAGTTCGACGACCCGGGCGAGCCGATGGACGCCGCGGTGGCGGTGCCGAAGCTGGGCTCGATCGAGGAGGAGCAGCCGATCAAGGAGAGCTCCACCGGCGTCGGCGGCGCGGCAGCCGGACCGAGCTGGCTGCAGGACCTTCAGCAGCAGGGCCTGTCGTTCCCGACCGAGCAGTCGAACGCGCTGCTGGTCCCCGGCGAGCGCTCGGCTTCGGGCACGCCGGTGGCCGTGATGGGGCCGCAGGTCGGCTACTTCTCGCCCGAGATCCTGCTCGAGCTCGACCTCCACGGGCCGGGCGTCGACGCGCGCGGCGCCGCGTTCCCGGGAGTCAGCCTGTACGTGCTGCTCGGGCGCGGCCGTGACTTCGCCTGGAGCGCCACCACCGCGACGACCGACAACGTCGACGAGTTCGCCGAGGTGCTCTGCGAGCCGGGTGGCACGCGGCCCACGCTCCAATCGAACCACTACCGCTATCGCGGCAAGTGCATTCGATTCAAGCGCAGCAGGCGCCACCTCCAGACCGGCCTGATCCCGACCGACCCGGCGGGCTCCTTCCAGGAGTACCGGCTCGAGGTCAAGCGCAGCGTGCATGGGCCGATCCAGGCGCGCGCGAGGGTGGACGGCCGTCCGGTCGCGATCGCCGAGGCGCGGTCGACCTACTTCCACGAGCTCGAGTCGGCGGTCGCGTTCAAGCGGCTGAACTCGAACGAGGTGACGAGCGCCCGCAGCTTCCAGCGCGCGATGAGCAACGTCAACTTCGCGTTCAACTGGTTCTATGCCGGCGAGAAGGACGTGACGTTCTTCCAGTCGGGCTGGTTCCCGCGACGCGCCGAGGGCACCGACCCCAGCCTGCCGACGATCGGGACGGGGAGGTACGACTGGCAGGGCTTCGACCCCGACACGTTCCTCTCGGATCGGATGTCCTTCGACGAGCTTCCGAAGGACACCAACCCGACCCGCGGCTACCTCGTCAATTGGAACAACAAGCAGGCGCCCGGCTGGCGCGCCGCCGACGACCAGCTCTCCTACGGCTCGGTGCACCGTTCCGAGCGGCTCGAGGATCGGGTGCGGCGGGGGCTTAGGACCGGCGACGGCAAGCTGTCGGTCACCGAGCTCACCCGGATCATGGAGACGGGCGCCACGGTCGACCTGCGCGGGCAGGAGATCTACCCGCTGCTGCGTCGGGTGATCGGTCAGGCGGAGCCGGG
>JBPCMT010000175.1:0-7580 GCA_051001995.1 Thermoleophilaceae bacterium | reverse complement strand
CCTCCGACTCGTCGGCCGGCGGCCACGCGCCCGCCTGAGCCGGCCGCGAGGCTGGGCGGGGCGCCCTGCGGCGAGCTCGGAGCTACGCCTCGGGCTCGAACAGGTCGAGGCGGGGCAGCGCCTCGCGGATTCGCAGGAAGTCTGAGTCGAGTGACCAGAGTGCGGCGCCGACTGTTTCCCCCGCCACCGCGATCTCGACATCGGTCAGCGGGACCGTGACCCCGCGGGTGCGAAGGTCGCCGGCGACCTGACCGACGCGAAGCCAGGCGTCCCGTGTGAGCTCGGCCCACGGCAGCGCCGCCAGGAGCCGCTCCAGCCGCGGGCGCGCCTCGACGGATGCCCCCTGGAGCACCTCCGCCACGACCGGCCCACATGCAAGCACACGCTCCTCGCCGATCAACCGGCTGAGGCGCTCGGCGACCGGGTCGTCGTAGTCGCGTAGGAACGGCACCCAGACCGAGGTGTCGACGAGGACGCTCAGGTGTGCCGGTCGACCGCTCGCAGGTCTCTCCAGGTGTCCTCGATGTCGACCTTGCCTCGCAGCGCGAGCAGGTCGTGAGCGACGTCACGGGCGAGGTGGTCCGCGATCGCGCGTTCGATCGCCTCCGTCTTGGAGCGCCCGGGGTGGCGCTCGAGGAGAGCGGCGACGAGCTGATCGTCGAGGTCAAGCGTCGTGCGCACGTGAACAGCAGCCCGCCGACCGGGTCGGTCGGGTCGAGCACCGAGCCGCGGTTGGGTTCGGCTTACGGCACGGCCGCGCCGCGACGGGCGCCATCGCGATTCATTGCCGACCCACACCGGAGCGCCGAAGGTCACGGACACCGCGCTGGCGCCTCGCGGCCGGTGAGGGATGTGATGGCGCACGCCGGCGCCAGTTGTTGGCGGCCAGGGTCCGCGCTTCCCGGAGGAGGACCCTGCGTTGTCCTGGACTCGTCAGCAGCGCCTTGGATGTGGCGGCCAGGGCGAGGGACGGGGTGAACAGCGTCGACGGGGTGATGTCGTGGTTGAGGACGCGCAGCAGCCCGTCGGTGAGCTGCCGGTCGGCCGCGATGCGACGCTGGATCTCCTGGACCAGCAACGGCGGCGGGCCAGGAGCACCCATGTCGCGAGCGAACCAGTACATCTCCCACGCGTCTCGATCACGCCAGCACCACCAGTCGTGCAGCGCCCGATCGGCGGCGCCTGCCCCGCCGAGGGCCTTCACGATCGCCGGCGCTAGCTCGACGGCTTATCGAAGGGCGTCGGAGATCCCCTGGCCGGGCGTGGGGTCCTTGAAGTGACCGGCGTCCCCGACCAGCACCCAGCCCGGCCCTGCGGACTGCCGAAAGAAGCCGTCCCGCGACATCAGCCGGATCGGCCCTACTCGCCTCGCCCCGGCCACGGCGGCCTCGAGCTCAGGCCAGTGGGCCAACTCGGCGGCGTAGACGGCCCCCCGGTCGCCGAGCACGTCGTCTCTGCGATCTATCGAGGGGACGACGGCGGCCATGAACAGGCCGGCGTCGGTAGGGAAGGCGAGGAAGCGGTGGTCCCCGATGCTGCCTAGCCACAAGTGGGCGTCGTCTGCTTCCGCGCCCTCGAAGTAGGCCCAGGTGAAGAGCCTGCCCGCGGGCGTCTGGTGGTACTTAGCGGCACCGACCAGGCGGGCCACGGCCGAGCGAACCCCGTCGGCACCCACGACGAGAGGGGCGCGCAGCTCTCGTGACTCGGTCTTCACCCCTGCGACACGGCCGCGATCTTCGACCAGGCCCGTGACCGCGGTCTGTGTCCGGACCTCAGCGCCCGCCCCAGCGGCTCGCTCGAGGAGGACCGCGTCGAGCGTGACTCTCCTCGCGCTCAGCATCGGCGCCCCGACCAGCTCGGTGAAGTCACTGAGCTCGACGCGCGCGTCGTCGAAGGCGATCGTCCCGCGCTCGATCGGCGGGGTCGCCTTCAAGAGGGGTTCCAGCACGCCCAGGCGGTCGAGGATCTGCACTCCCGAGGGCTGTATGCCATGCGTGGAGGCCGTGTCGCTGGGAAACCGCGCGCGGTCGACGACGCACACCCTCAGGCCGGCTCGGGCGAGCAAGATGGCCAGCGGCGAGCCGGCACACCGGCCGCCGACGATGATCACGTCGAACTGCTCTACCATCGAGCCTCCTGTATAACGATGTTATGACATTATCATGGGCTCCATGGCGTCGCCAACGACCTCGTCCCGGGCGGACCAGCGCGCCCGGCTGCTCGAGGCGGCGCTCGGCACGCTGGAGGCCTCCGGCCCGGAGGCGTTGCGGGCCCGCAGGCTCACCGCCGAGATCGGCGCATCCACCCAGGCCATCTACACGCTCTTCGGTGGCATGCCCGGGCTGTTCGAGGCGCTCGTGGCCGACGGGTTCGTTCGCTTGGCGCGCCACGTGGAGGCCGTGCCCGAGACCGACGATCCCGTGGCCGACTTCTTCGCCAGGGGCGGCGCCTACTGCGACTGGGCGCTGACCAACCCGCAGTGCTACCGGCTGATGTTCGGCCTCACCAAAGGGCTGCGCGTGCGCAGCGGGCTGGAGGTGACAGCCACCGGCACGTTCGCCAACTTCTCCGAGGGACAGGCCGCCGTCGAGGTCATGGTCCGCTCGCTCGATCGCGTCATCGAAGCCGGGCGCGTATGCGCGGTGGATCCCGTGGTCGCGGCCGGCCAGTTCCTAAGCGCGACGCATGGATACGTGCTGCTGGAGATTGCCGGCACCTTCGGCCATCAGGGCTACGGGCTGCAGATAATCGCTTCGCTCGCGAGCAATCTCATGGTCGGGCTCGGCGACAGCCGCGAAGCGGTCGAGCGCTCGCTGCTCGCCGCGACCGCCGCCAGTAGCGAGGCCCACGACGCTCGTATTCGACTCGCAACCCCCGCGGCCGTTTCTCGCTGGCGTAGAACGACATGGCGCTCGTAGGGGCGCAAGCGTGCTGTAAGTGGATCGTGCCCACAGGGAGCAGTCCGAGCGTGTCGAGCTGGCCCCGCCTGGATGAGCGAGCCAGTTCACGTCGCCCTCGGGTTGAGCGTGCGCCGGGTGCCGTTGGCCATGCCCGGAGCACGGATGGGAGGGGGTGAGACCGGAGCGGTACGGGTCGACGACCTTAGACTCCGCCGGTGCGCATCTTCAGCGGGATCCAGCCGACCGGCCGCAAGCACCTCGGCAACTACATCGGCGCGATCCGCCAGTACGTCGAGGGACAGGACCGCGGCGACGCCGTCTACTGCGTCGTGGACCTGCACGCGACGACCGTGGCCTACGAGCCGGCGGCCCTGCGGCGCAACGTCCTCGACACGACCGCGATGCTGCTCGCCGCCGGCCTCGACCCCGACCGCTGCATCCTCTTTCGCCAGGGCGACGTGGCCGAGCACGCAGAGCTCTGCTGGCTTCTGTCCTCCGTCACCGCGCACGGCGACCTCAACCGGATGCACCAGTTCCGCGAGAAGTCAGCGCGCCAGCGCGAGCTGATCTCGGCCGGGCTGTTCTTCTACCCGGTGCTCCAGGCCGCCGACGTCCTGGCCTACAAGACCGAGGAGGTGCCGATCGGCGACGACCAGCGCCAGCACCTGGAGCTCACGCGCGACATCGCTATCCGCTTCAACCAGCGCTTCGGCGAGACGCTCGTCGTTCCCCGCCACCGGATCCCCGAGCTCGGGGCGCGGATCATGGACCTCCAGGCGCCCGAGCAGAAGATGTCCACGACCGGCTCGACCGAGCAGGGGGCGATCTACGTCACTGACGACGAGGCCGCGATCGCGCGCAAGGTCATGACCGCGGTCACGGATTCCGCGTCGGAGGTTGCGCGCGCGCCCGGCAAGCCGGGGATCACGAACCTGATCGACATTTTCGCTGTGATCCGCGGGGTGGCGCCGGAGGCGGTCGAGGCGGAGTTCGCCGGCTCGGGCTACGGCGCCTTCAAGCAGGCCGTGGCCGACGAGGTGGTCGCCTACCTGGCGCCTGTCCGCGCGCGCTACGAGGCGCTGAGAGCCGACGAGGCTGCGCTCGAACGGACGCTGGGGAGCGGCGCGCAGAAGGCGCGGGCGATCGCCGCCGAGACGCTCGCCGAGGTTCGGCGCGCGATGGGGGTCGGGCCCCCCGAGGTCGGCGTCGGGACGGGGCTCTAGGCTCCGCCGATCGCCACCGTCGCGGCACAGGAGGAGGGGGAGAGGGAGATCGCGGAGGCGGGCGAGGAGCGGGCGTCCGTCGGCGGCCTCGACCTGGACCTCGAGGTCTTTCAGGGGCCGTTCGACCTCCTGATGACGCTGGTCCTCGAGGAGGAGATCGACCTGCTCGAGGTGGATCTCGCCGACGTGGTCCTCGCCTACGTGGAGCACCTGGAGCGCTCCGGCGAGCTCGACCTCGACGCCACCACCGAGTTCCTCGTGCTGATCGCGGCGCTGCTGCTGCTCAAGTCGAAGCTGCTGCTGCCGGGCGAGGAGGAGGAGCAGCCCGGGCCCGAGCGGGCCGAGGCGGCCGAGGAGCTGCTGGCGCGGATGATCGAGTACGCCCGCTACCGCGCCGCCGCCACCGACCTGCGCGCCCGCCTGGACCGCGAGGCCGGCTTCCGCTACCGCTCGGCGCCGCTGCCGCCCGGGCTGCGACGGGTGTCGCTCGAGGCGGCGACGCGGACCTACGAGGCGGAGGCGCTCGCGCGCGCCGTCGGCGGGCTGCTGCAGGCGCCGGAGCCGATCGATCTCAGCCACGTGACGGCCCCGGTCGTGGCGCTCGAGAGCCGGCTCTCCCACCTGCGCGACCTGCTCGCAAGGAGCGGGCGCTTTGGCTTCGACGAGGCCGTGGCCGGCGCCGACCGCGTCACCGAGGCCGTCACGCTGTTCGCGCTGCTCGAGCTCTACAAGACCGGCGAGGCCGACTGGGAGCAGGGGGAGCCGTTCGGGCCGATCTCGGTGAGGCGGCCATGAGCGCCGCCGGCACGCCTCTTCCGTCTGACTCGCCCGGAGCCGCGACCCCGCCGCGCGCCGCGACCCCGCCGACCCCCGCCGAGCTCGCGCGCGTCGTGGAGGCGCTGCTGTTCCTCTCGCCCGAGCCGCTGGAGGTCGAGGAGCTCGCCGAGGCGGCCGAGGTGGGGGAGGGCGAGGTGGTCGAGGCGCTGGCCCGGCTGCGAGAGCACTACGCCGAGGGCTGGCGCGGCGTCGTGCTGCGCGAGGTCGCGGGCGGCTTTGCCCTGGCCACCGACCCCGTCGCCGAGCGCGCCGCCCGGCGGCTCTTCGCGCGCCCGCGCACCCCGCCGCTCACGCAGGCGCAGGCCGAGTGCCTCGGGGTGGTGGCCTACCTCCAGCCGGTCTCGCGTCCCGAGATCGCCCGCATCCGCGGCGTGGCCTCGGAGTCGGCCGTCGGCACGCTGCTCGAGCGCGGCCTGATCGAGGAGTCGGGGCGTTCACGCTTCGGCGCCGTTCTCTACCGCACCACCGAGCTGTTCGAGCGCCTGTTCGGGCTGGGCGCCCTCTCGGAGCTGCCCGACGTGAGCGCCTTCGACCCCACCCCGGAGGAGGAGGGCGAGCTGCGCGATCGGCTGCTGCGCGCAGGCGAGCAGCGCGGCGAGACCTGAGGCCCGGCGCCCGTCGCTCCGCGCCGCGCCCGCCAGCTTTGGCGAGTTACGCACACCCTTCGTGCGTAACCCGCCAACCTTCGCCGCAGAACCGATCCGGACCGTCAGGAAGCGGCCGCTGCCACCGACCGCAGCCGCGCCGGGAACCCGGCACAGACCTCGCGGAGCACCTCGACCATCGCCTCGGTGGCGGGCGCGCGGTAGCCCTGGGAGGGCATCGCCGCCCAGATTCGCCGGACCGGCGGCTCGCCCGCGAACGGGACGACCGCGACGCCGGGGTTGAGGCCGGTGGCCAGCACGAGGTCGGGGATCAGCGTCACGCCGACGCCGGCCGCGACGAGGCCCTGCATGGTCGCGTAGTCGTTCGACTCGAGCGTGACCTGGGGCTCGAAGCCGTTCGCGAGGCAGATGTGGATCACGAACTCGCCGCAGGCGCGCTCGCCGTTGATCCAGGACTCCTCGGCCAGGTCCTCGAGCTTGACACGGGCACGACCCGCCAGCCGATGGTTGCTCGGCAGGGCTACGTGCATGACGTCGTCGAGCAGGTGGACGAGCTCGATGTCGTCGTGGCGCTCCTCGCCGAACGGCGTGTGGTCGAACACCACCGCGAGGTCGAACCGCCCCGCCTTGAGCCCCGGGAGCGCGTCGTAGGGCTCCGCCTCGGCGAGGCTCAGGTCGACATCGGGGTAACGGCCGCTGAAGCCCGCGATCGCGTCCGGCACGAGCGCCGCGCCGGCGCTCTGGAAGCTCACCAAGCGCAGTCTGCCTCCGCGCAGCCCCGCGATCGCGGCGAGCTCCTGCTCGGCGTCGTCGAGTCGCGCGACGATCGCGTCCGCGTGGGCCACCAGCGCGCGCCCGGCGTCGGTGAGCCGCACGCCACGTGCGCCTCGCTCCACGAGGCTCGCGCCCGCCTCGCGCTCGAGCGAGGCGACCTGCTGGCTGACGGCCGACTGCGTGAACGAGAGTCGCTCGGCGGCGCCGGAGAACGAGCCCTCGCGGGCGACCTCGCGAAGAACCCGCAGGCGTCTCACGTCGAGCATAAGCGCACCTTATCAGGCATGGCGCCAACTGTTATTTGCGCTAATCCGAGTCCTATGCCATCCTCGAGGCATGTCGCGTCGCTCGCTGCTCGCGCTCCTCTTCCTCGGCTCCCTCTGGGGCGCCTCGTACATGTTCATCAAGATCGCGCTCGACGACCTCTCGCCGGCGATGGTCGTGTTCGCGCGCACGGCGCTCGCCGCGCTCGTGCTCGTGCCGCTCGCCCTCCGCCGCGACGCGCTGGGCGGCCTCTCCGGCGCGCTCGGCGTGATCGTGCTGCTGGCCGTGGTCCAGGTCTCGGCGCCGTTCCTGCTGATCAGCGCCGGCGAGCAGGAGATCTCCTCCTCGCTTACCGGGATCCTGATCTCGTCGACGCCGCTCTTCACCGCGCTGCTGGCGATCTGGGTCGACCACGAGGAGCGCTCCACCGGCCCGCGCGCGCTCGGCCTCGTGGCCGGCTTCCTGGGCGTCGCGCTGCTGATCGGCGTCGACCTCGGCGGCAGCTCCTACGCCCTCCTCGGCGGGATCGCGGTGGCGCTCGCCGGCCTCGGCTACGCGATCGGCTCGTTCGTCGTCAAGCGCAGCGCCGTGAGCCTGGAGCCGATCGGCCTCGCAGCCGCGACCATGACCGCGAGCGCCGTCCTGACCGCGCCGCTGGCGGCGATCGGCGCCCCGGACGCGCTGCCGTCGCTCGACACGGTCGGGGCGATGCTCGCGCTGGGCCTCGTCGGGACCGGCGTCGCGTTCGCGATCTTCAACACGCTGATCGTCACGATCGGCCCGGCGCGAGTCGCGCTCGTGACCTACATCGCCCCGGTGTTCGCAGTCTTCTACGGCTCGACGCTGCTCGGCGAGACGGTCTCGCCGGCGACACTCGCCGGCCTCGTCCTGATCGTGGGCGGATCGTGGATTGCCGCCGGCCAGGGGCTGTCGCGCCCCGGCCGCCGGCCGCGGCCGGCGGCCGCGCACGCGGGTGC
>JBPCMT010000174.1:0-10396 GCA_051001995.1 Thermoleophilaceae bacterium | reverse complement strand
GGGTGTAGCCGACGATCGGCCGACGGGCGAAGGTCGGCGCGATTATCGAAACCAGTCCGGTCGCAGGGATGAACTGGATGTAGACGTCGGGGTGGCCAAAGATCCAGAACAGGTGCTGCCAGAGCAGCGGGTCGCCGCCTCCCGTGGTGTCGAAGAAGGCGGTGCCGAAGTGGCGGTCGGTAAGCAGCATGGTCACCGCGGCCGCGATCGCCGGCAGCGCGAGCACGAGCAGGTAGGCGTAGATCAGCACCGCCCAGATGAACAGCGGCATCCGGCCCCAGCCCATCCCGCGCCCGCGCATGTTTTGGATCGTCGCGATGAAGTTGATCCCGCCGACGATCGACGAGAGGCCGGTGAGGTGGATCAGGAAGATCCACGCGTCGATCCCGCCGCCCGGCAGGAACGCGTCGTCGGACAATGGCGCGTACGAGGTCCAGCCGGCGGTCGGCGGCTCGAAGAAGATGCTCGCGTAAAAGGCGATCCCGCCGAACAGCAGCAGCCAGAACGACAGCGCATTCAGCCGCGGGAACGCCATGTCGCGCGCCCCGATCATCAGCGGCACGAGGTAGTTGGCGAACCCCGCCAGCACCGGAACGACGAACAGGAAGATCATCGTGGTGCCGTGCATCGACACGAGCCCGTTGTAGGTCTCGCCCTCGATCAAGGTGCTGCTCGCCGACCCGAGCTGGAGCCTCATGAGAAGCGCCTCGACGCCACCGAGCAGGAAGAAGATGAAGGTGGCGAACAGGTACATGATCCCGATCTTCTTGTGATCGGTGGTGGTCAGCCATTCGAGCCAGCCGCGCGGGCGCGACCCCTCGCCGCGCACCACGACCTCGGGCCGGGGCATCGTGTGCACTCCGCTCCTCACCGCGTGCTCCTGGGTGGCCACGTTCCTCCTCGTCCTATTGCTCGGTCAGCTCTCGGACTCGGCGCTGGACCGCCAGGAGCTGCTGGGCTTCCTGGATCTCCGCCGCCTGCTCCTCGACCCAAGCCTCGTAGTCGTCCACGGGCAGCGCCAGCACCTCGGCGCGCATGTCGGCGTGGTTGGCGCCGCACAGCTCTGCGCAGACACCTTCGTAGGTGCCGGGCTCGGAGATCTTGAACCACGTCTCGTTCGTGTGCCCCGGGATCGCGTCGGCCTTCCCGCCGAGCTCGGGGATCCACCATGAGTGGGCCACGTCCTGGGACCTGATCTCGAGCGTCACGGTCGTGTCGATCGGCACCACCATCGTGTGGTAGGTGAACAGCTGTCCCTCCGCGGGCGCCACGTCGGCCGGCAGGTCGGGGCTCGGGTAGTCGAAGCGCCAGAGGTACTGCTGGCCGTTGACGTCGATCTCGAGCTCCCCGCCGCCGGGCGGGGCGGGCTGGTCGATCGAGGCGAACTGGACCCCCTCGGCCGCCTGCAGGCCATCCGGCCCCGACGCCTCCGGGCTCTCGATGTCGTCGAGGTAGATGAACGTGACGACCGTGAGGACCACCAGGATCAGCGCCGCGCCGACGGTCCAGCCGATCTCGAGCGGCAGGTTGCCGCGGATCTGGGCCGGCTCGGCGCCGCCGCGGCGGAAGCGAAACCTGACCAGCGACCAGATCAGCACCCCCTCGACGAGGACGAAGATCACGATTGCGATGTAGAGCGTGATCTCGTACAGCGTCGAGATGTCGTCCGCGTTGGGCGAGCCACCCGACTCGGGGGTGAAGACGCCGGCGCCGGCGGGCGGCGCCAGAACGAGGAGGGCGAGCGCCGCGAGCGCCGTGGCGAGCCCCAGAGGGCGACGGTTCTGCGGGGCTCCGGCTCGCAAGGCGCGCTGGATCATAACCGTGGTACGGCCCGCTGCCTGCGCGCGCTCAGCGGCCCTCGAACGCGGCCGGACGCTTCTCCACGAACGCCCCGACGCCCTCCACGAAGTCCCTGGTCCGGGCGAGGTGGTGCTGTAGCTCGGCCTCGAGCTCGAGCTGGCGGTCGAGCTCGGGGTAGAGCATGCTGTTGAGCGCCCGCTTCGTCCCCGCGTAGGCGCGCGTCGGCCCGGCCGCGAGCCGCGTGGCCAGCACGTCCGCCTCCTCCATCAGCCGCTCGTCCGGGTGTACGGAATTGACGAGGCCCCACTCGAGCGCCCTGGGCGCCGGGATGCGCTCGGCCAGCATCGCCATCTCAAAGGCGCGCGCCTTGCCGATCCGCGCGGGCACGAACAGCGTCGAGCCGCCGTCGGGCATCAGGCCGACGTTCGCGAACGCGAGCTGGAAGAAGGCCGACTCCGCCGCGACCACGAGGTCGCACGCGAGCGCGAGCGAGCACCCGATCCCCACGGCCGGGCCGTTGACCGCCGCCACGACGGGCTTCTCGAGCCGGCGGATGCCCACGATCAGCGGGTGGTAGACGTCCTCGAGCGTCTTGCGCACGTCCGGCATCCCGTCCTCGGGATGGGGGTCGAAGCCGCCCTTGAGGTCGGCGCCCGACGAGAACGCGCGGCCCGCGCCGGTGACGATCACCGCGCGCACCTCATCCGCCGCCGCGCGCTCGGTCACGGTCTCGCTGAGCGCGCGCCCGAGCTCGGGGTTCCATGCGTTCAGGACGTCGGGGCGGTTGAGCGTCACGCGGCCGACGCCGTTCGCCAGCTGCCACAGGACGGGTTCGTCGGTCACGGGTCGCTCCGTGGGGGGTGGGTCGCGCTGGAGGTCGAGCGGCGGGCCGGCCCGCCGCCTTGACCGTGATTATGCTCGCGCGGTGCTGATCGACGCGATCCAGTGGCTCGGCCACTCCGGCTTTCGGCTCACCGCCGGCCGGGCGACGATCTACATCGACCCCTACCGCGTCGGCGACGGGCCCGAAGCCGACGTGATCCTGATCACCCACGCACACTACGACCACTTCTCGCCGCTCGAGGTCGAGCGCCTCTCGCACGACCGAACCTGGATCGTGGCGCCGGCCGCGGTCGCCGAGCGGCTCGCGGGCAGGGTCGCGTCGATCGCTCCCGGCGAGACGCTCGACGAGGAGGTCGCGCCGGGCGTCGAGGTGGCGGCCGTGGCCGCGTATAACACGTCGAAGCTCGACGCAACGGGGAACGCGTTTCACCCTCGCGACGCCGGATGGGTCGGGTACGAGGTCGGGGTGCGCGGCGAGCGCCTCTACCACTCCGGCGACACCGACGTGATTCCCGAGATGGACGGCGTCGCCGGCGTGGACGTGGCTTTGCTTGCGGTCAGCGGCGTGTACGTGATGACCGCCGCCGAGGCCGCCGAGGCCGCCCGCCGGATTCAGCCGCGGGTCGCCGTCCCGATGCACTGGGGCGATCACCTTGGGACCTACGCCGACGCGGAGGCGTTCGCCGAGGGCGCGCCGGTCGAGGTGAGGATCCTGGAGAAGGCGGCCTGACTGCGGCGGCGTAGCGGCTTGCGCCGCTCGACGATCGTCCGCGCCGTGGCGGTGTGCGCCCTCGCCTGCGGCGTCGCGGCGCCGCTCGTGCGGCGCCGCCTTCGGCTCCCCGTGCTCGCGGTGTCGGCGCTCGCCTGGCAGGCGCCGGCGGCGCTCGTGGTGGCCGCCCCGCGCTCGCGCGCGCGCGACGCGGGCGTGTACCTGCTCCAGATGTGGGCGTACGTCGCCCACTACCAGATGCCGAACGACGACCCCGAGCGGCTGCGCCGCCGCCTGCGCGTGCGTTACCCGATCGTCGCCGACGCCGCCCTCAGCCTCGGCGAGGTGCCCACCGTGCGCCTCCAGCGCGCGCTCGGGCGCCCCGGCGGGGTGCTCGCCCACGACCTCGCGCTGTCGGGGGTGCACTGGCTCTGGTACTTCGTTCCCCACGGATCGCTCGTCTACGTCTGGGCGCGGGACCCCGCTCGCTTCGCGCGCTCGGCGGCGTTGATGGCCGCGACGTTCGACGCCGGCATCGTCGTCTACTGGGGGCTCCCGACGGCGCCGCCGTGGTGGGCCGGCGAGGAGGGCCACCTGCCGCCCGTGCGGCGGATCATGACCGAGGCGGGCGAGCGCGTCTGGGGGAGGCTCTGGAGCCCGCTCTACGATTCGATCGGCGGAAACCCCTTCGCGGCCATGCCATCGATCCACTACGCCACCTCGCACGCCGCCGCCCGCATCCTCTCCGACGTGGGACGGGTGCCGGGGGCGATCGGCTGGGCCTACGCCGCGACGCTCGCCTTTGCGCTCGTGTACCTCGGCGAGCACTACGTCGTGGACCTGCTGGCGGGGCTGGCCCTGGCCGAGGGCACGCGCGCCGCCGCGCCGCTCGCCGAGCCGGTCGCGCGCGCCGCGCTCCGCTCGCTTCGCAGGCTCGAGCTCGAGGCCGCGCGATGACGCGGACGCCGACCGACCGCGACGGGCGCGACCCTGCGGCGCCGACCACCACCACGCGCGCCCCGGACCCGGGGACGGACCGCCCGTCCGAGCGCGAGCGTGAGCTCGAGCAGCGCGACGCCGCCGCCCCGGACACGGTCGAGATCGAGGACCGGCGCCTCGCGCTGTTCCGCGATCGCCGCCGGATCGCGACGCTCGCGATCACGTTCGTCCTCGTGGTCGTCGCGATCTACTTCCTGTTTCCGAAGGTCGTCGGCCTCGAGGACGCGCTGGTGCGATTCGGGCAGGCGACGTGGTACTGGCTGGTCGTCGCGCTCGGCTTCACGGTCGCCGGCTTCGGCGCCTACGTGGCGCTGTTTCGGGGCATCCTCGGCGGCGTCCACGACGATGCGCTGCGGCGCCGGCTCGACTACCGCGCCTCGTACCAGATCACGATGGCCGGCCTGGCGGCGACGCGGATCTTCTCGGCCGGCGGCGCCGGCGGCATCGCGGTGACCTACTGGGCGCTGCGGCGCGCCGGCATGCCGCGGCGGCGCTCGGCGTGCCGGATGGTGGCGTTCCTGGCGCTCCTCTACTCCGTCTACCTCGGATCGCTCGTCCTCTTCGGGGCGCTCCTGCGCACGGGCGTCCTTCCCGGCGATGCGCCGGCCGGGGGGACCGTGGTCCCGGCGGCGGTCGCCGGGGCGGTGCTCGTAGCGATCGCGCTGATCGCGCTGATCCCGGGCGACGTCGAGCGCCGCCTGCGCAACCTCAGCTCCGGCGGCCGGCGCGGGCGCCTTCCGAAGCTGGCGGCGCGCCTCGCCACCGGGCCCGCCACCGTGGCGACCGGCGTCCGCACGGCGATCGACTACGTGCGCCACCCGCGGCGCGGCGCCCTGGCGATCGTCGGGGCGGTCGGATGGTGGGCGGCGAACATCGGGACGCTGTGGGCGGCCTTCGAGGCGTTCGGCGGGGACGTCGCGTTCGCCGTCCTCGTGCAGGGCTTCTTCGTCGGTATGGCCGCGAACCTGGTCCCCTCGCCCGCCGGCGGGGTGGGCTCCGTGGACGCCGGGATGATCGCCGCGTTCCTGCTCTTCGGGTTGCCGACGGGGCTCGTCTTCCCGGCGGTGCTCGTCTACCGTGTGATGGCCTTCTGGCTGCCGATCCCGCCCGGGATCGTGGCCTACTTCCAGCTTCGGCGCACCGTCGAGAAGTGGCAGCGCCAGGACGCAACGGCCGCTACACTATAAAAAGTAAAGTATGAGCAGCGGAGGCGATATAGACGAGCGCGACAACCGGTCGAAGGTCGAGAACCTGATCATCGTGGGCAGCGGCCCGGCCGGGTACACGGCGGCGCTGTACGCGTCGCGCGCGGATCTTGAGCCGCTGGTGATCGAGGGCTTCATCTGGGGCGGGCTGCTCCAGCAGACCACCGACGTGGAGAACTACCCGGGCTACCCCGAGGGGATCATGGGGCCCGAGATGATGCAGCAGTTCCGCGACCAGGCCGAGCGCTTCGGCACCCGCTTCATCACCGAGGACGCCGGCCGGGTCGGGCTGGCCTCAGACGGCGGCCTGCACCGGGTCTGGGTCGGCGACGAGGAGCATCGCGCGCGCGCCGTCGTCCTCGCGATGGGGGCGGAGCCCCGAAAGCTCGGCGTCACCGGGGAAGAGGAGCTCGCCGCGCGCGGCGTCTCCTACTGCGCCACCTGCGACGCCGCCTTCTTCCGCGACAAGCCGACGATCGTCGTCGGCGGCGGCGACACGGCGATGGAGGACGCGATCTTCCTCTCGAAGTTCGCGAGCGAGGTCAAGGTCGTCCATCGTCGCGACGACTTCCGCGCGTCGAAGATCATGCTCGACCGCGCGCGCTCGCAGCCGAACATCGAGCTCCTCACGCCGTACGTGGTGGAGCGCTTCGAGGACGGCGACGGCCGCTCCGACGGCGATGTCGGCCAGCTCTCGCGCGTCGCGCTGGCGCACACCGACGGCGGTGACCCGCGCGAGCTCGAGCTGAACGGCGCGTTCATCGCGATCGGACACCGGCCGAACTCGTCGATCGTCGCCGGTCAGGTCGACACCGACGAGGACGGCTACGTCGAGACCGACGGCAAGTCCACGCGCACGAGTTTGGCCGGCGTCTTCGCGGCCGGTGACCTCGTGGACCACACCTACCGCCAGGCCGTCACCGCGGCCGGCAGCGGCTGTCAGGCGGCGCTCGACGCCGAGTGGTACCTCCGCGACACCCCGCCGCAGCCCGAGGCGCATTGGGCGCCCGACCCCGACCGAGTCGAGCGCGCCGCGGAGGCCGCCGCGAGGTAGCGCGGCGCCGGCCGCCCGGTGCCGGGGCCACGCACCCCGGCGGGCGCGCCTTTCTCGCCGCTGTGCTGGATTGCCCTCGGTAGGCGAGGGCAATGCAGGACGGTGCGGGCGAAGCGCGCGGTTAGGCTCGCCGTCATGGCGGCCGTCTGGCACAACTGGGCCGGCGACCAGCGCTGCGCGCCCGCCGCGATCGACGAGCTGGCGAACGAGGCGGAGATCGTGGCGTCCGTGGAGCGGGCGCGCGACACCGGCCGGCGGGTGCGCGTCGCCGGCTCGGGGCACTCGTTCACCGACATCGCGTGCACCGACGGTCACATGCTGGGCCTGGGAAGGATGGCGCGGCTGCTGGACGCCGAGCCGGCGACCGGCATCGTCCGCGTCGAGCCCGGCATCACGCTGGCGCGGCTCGGCGAGGAGCTCGCGGCGCACGGCCTGGCGCTCGAGAACCAGGGCGACATCGACGCGCAGGTGCTCGCCGGCGCGATCTCGACGGCCACCCACGGGACCGGCCGCGGCTTCCAGAACCTCTCCGCGCAGGTGATCGGCCTGCGACTCGTGACGGCCGACGGATCGGTGCGCGAGCTGTCGGGCGAGTCCGACCCCGAGGCCTTCCTGGCGGCGCGTGTTGGGCTGGGGGCGCTCGGCGTGATCTTGCAGCTGACTCTGCGCTGCGTGCCGCTGTTCGCGTTGCGGCGGGTCGACGAGCCGCGGCCGCTCGACGAGACCCTGATCGCGCTCGACGAGGCGGTGGACCGAAGCGACCACTTCGAGCTCTTCACGTTCCCGTACACGAACTTCGCGATCACGCGCACCAGCGAGCGGGTGGCGGAGATTCCCGAGCCGCCGAACGCGCGCGCGGTCTGGCTACGCGAGGCCGTGCTCGAGAACCGCGTGCTCGACCTCGCGGCGCGCGCCGGCCGTTTCGCGCCTGCGGCCGTGCCGGCGATCAACCGCACGCTGATGCGCCTCGCCGGCCGCTCGGAGAAGCTCGACGCGAGCCATCGGGTCTTCGCCACCCGCCGCGACGTCCGCTTCACCGAGATGGAGTACGCGATCCCGCGTGCCGCCGCCGCCGTGTGCGTGGAGCGGGTGATCGACCTCGTAGAGCGCCGCCGGCTGCCGGTCGCCTTCCCGATAGAGGTCCGCTTCGTTGCGGCGGACGACGCGTACCTGAGCCCGGCGCACGGCCGTGAGACGTGCTACGTCGCGGTCCACATGTACCGCGGCGTGGAGTTCGAGAGCTACTTCCGCGGCGTCGAGGCGATCGTGCGCGACTACGACGGCCGTCCCCACTGGGGCAAGCGCCACTACCAGTCGGCGGGCACGCTGAGCGAGCTCTACCCCGAATGGGAGCGCTTCCAGTCGGTGCGTGCGCGGCTCGACCCGGCGGGGCTGTTCGGCAACGACTACACCGACCGTGTGCTCGGGCCGGTGCGCTCCGCGGTGGCGGGTTAGGTTAATCGCACAACCCGGTTCAAGCCGTCGGAGACACGCGCGAAGAAGCGATCGAGTTGCGGACGAAGGTCTGGGCGCTCCAGGCGCGCCGGCCGTCGCTTTACATCAGCTGGCGCGCCAGCGAGCTGAAGACCCTACACTCGCCATGTGCTCCCTGCGTATCAGCCGAAGCCGGGCTCGGCGAGCGATCCTGTATCTCAGGCCGGCCCCTGCGGGTTCCTCTCGGCCGGGGCCTGGTAACGCATGCAGTGGCAGGAGCGGGCACGAGCGCAAGACCGCTGGGTGGAAGCGCAAGGCCGCTGGCGCGCCCACCAGAGGGGGATGCAGCCGACCGCATCGCTGCAGGGTCGGGTACTCATCGGGGAAGACGAGGCGATATGGGCGCTCGCGAAGCTCTGATCGTCGGGCTGGGGGCACTCACTGTGAGCGTTGCTGGGGCCGCTCTGCTTAGTAGGGACGGGGAGCCATCTGTTCCGGAGCTACGTCGCCTCCAAGAGCGGATGATTGCTGAGCGAGAGCTGGTGCGTGACGGCCGCCTTGAAGTACCCGGGGTTCAAGGAGCGGGCTATGACCTGGATGTCGACCTTGAGGACCGCAAGGTCACAGTCATCGTCAGCGAGCCGGAATCCGAAACCGAAGAATGGTTCGTCGATCGCTATGGCGACGACGTGTGTGTCGAGGCGGGGGAGATAGCCGTTCCCGACCTCGCGCCCGAGTGATTGGCGGGAGCCGGACGTCTCCCGAAGGTCGTCATTTCAGTTAACATGGCGAAAGAGAGTAGAAACGCATGGTAAGAAGACCGCCGTCGCCACGCCGCCTGCTGGCGCTCGTACTTGGCTTGTTTCTGGGGGCAGTCGTGCTAGGCGCCGCCGGGGCCGCGGGCCAGAGCGCCATTTCTGAGGGTGCTCCGGAAAGCAGCGATCACGCGGTTCTCGACGACGCGGTCGGCTCACTGCAAGTCGAGGCGCAGAACCGCTGGCCAGTAAGCTTCGCGGGGGTCTGGCGAGATCCAGACAGCTCAGCCGACACGGTTTTTGTCGCGTTCACCGAAGGCGCTGCGGCGAAAGTCGAGGAGCTAGCGGCCGCCTTCCCCCGACCGGAACTCCTACGCGCGGTCACGGTCGAGCGCTCGCTAGCGGACTTGAGAAGTATCCAACATGACCTAGTCACGGATCGCGAGTTGGTGCGCACGGGCGCTCTCGACTTGCCGGGTGTTCCCAGGGCCCGCTACGACCTAGACGTCCGGATCCCTGAGAATACCGTCCTCGCGATCCTCGAAGAGAAGACCGACGCTGCGGTTGATGCGTTTCAAGCCCGCTACGGACCGGCAGTAAGGGTGACCTCAGGGCGGCTTGCGGTACCCGACGTCTGCACTAGCCGCTCCGTTTGCTCTCCCGACCTGCGCTCTGGGCTTAACGTGACGGGCGGTGGATTTCGCTGTTCCAGCGCCTTTTCCGTCCGCTACAACGGGAACGAGCAAATCCTGTCGGCGGGCCACTGTCCTGCCTTAGAACGTTCCCATGGTGGCTTGCGCTACGGAGAGGTTAGGGAACAGCAGACTCGGGGGCGCCTCGATGCCGAGAGGCACAGCGTTGAGGGTCTGTTTCACTCAAAGCCGCTCATTTACGACACTGATGCCCAAAAGGCTCGAGAGGTATATACCACTGGCCGATACGGCTTCATGGCGATAGGAAACACGGTCTGTAAGTCGGGCGTCACAACCGGCAAGACCTGCGGCAGGGTTAACAGCATTGATTACAGCCCGAGCTACATCGAGAACAGCGACAGCTTCATCTTGACTGACTACTGTTCTGAGGGCGGGGATAGCGGGGCTGGCGTTTACCTTGGAGGGACCGCCTTGGGGATCCACTCAGGCGGGAGCCCCGACGAGTGCTCGGACTACGACGACTTCGCAATATTCGGACATATCGATTTCGTCGACCAGCAGCTTGACGTCAGGGTGGCGGGGACTCCTGGTACCTAGCGCAAGCGTGCTCTGTCTGAGCTCGGCCTTGGGGGTTGCCATTAGCGCTCGTCTAGTATCTCGCGGTCTCGACCGCGCCGAGACAGCCTCGGCCCGGTCAGCCGATCAGCCCGAGGCGCTGCGCGCGCGTGACCGCTTCGGCGCGGTTGCGCACCTTCAGCTTGCGGTAGAGGCCGCTCGTGTGCTCCTTGACGGTGTAGATGGAGAGGAAGAGCCGCTCTGCGATCTCGCGGTTGGTGGCGCCGCCGGCGATCAGGCCGAGCACCTCGCGCTCGCGCTCTGACAGCGGCGTGGCGGGCTGCTCGGAGGTCGGCGTGAAGACCGTCCGGCCCATCCCCACGAGGCGC